>NZ_AP023181.1:1360452-1700565 GCF_013426915.1 Paraburkholderia sp. PGU19 | reverse complement strand
GGGTCGTGTACCGCAATCGCAGCGCAGAGATCTCAGCACTCGAACTGCATCGACTGACGCAGCAGGCTATCGTGCCGTTGACGGCGCCCGTCGTGCATATCGTCGCGACCTCGCTCGAAGACGGCGAGCCGGACCTGAACTCGCTGCGCGCATTCGAGATTCCCGTCGGCAAGGGTCTTTGCATGCGGCCTAATGTCTGGCACGCAACGCGTGTCGCGAACACAGAGTCCACCTGTCTGATGCTCACGCGCTCTTCGACGACCTACGATCTCGTCGTCCATCTGAAGACGGGCGCACCTGCATGCGAAAGCGTCATCAGGACGATCGACACGCGCACGCTCGAATTCAGCGCGGCCTGAATGTGTTCGCGTGCAATCGCACGCATCACGCCTCCAGAAAGTTTTGCGTAATGTCTGTTTGCTTGCGATACATCGCGACACGGTGCACGATAAGTCGAGTCAACAGGACGCATGCGCCGCATCGCCTTCCGCACTGATCCACTTCGCATAAGCGTTCAGGTCCGCATGTTGCTACGCGATAGAGGTTGAGCGTCGCACGCGCAACGCGCCGTGAAGCACGAACAGGAGGCTGACAGCATGAACAACGAGAGCAAAGCGAACGCGTCTAAAGACCCGTTGAGACACACGTCGCCACCTGTCATCGCATGGCTGACTGTTCTCTTCGCCGTGCTGTCGGGCCTGTATCTGCTGATAGGTGGCATCTGGCTCGTCACGATAGGCGGCTCACCTTATTACATCGTTGCCGGCATCGTTCTGCTCGCCGTCGCGTGGCTGATCCATCGCGGCAACGGGCTCGCGTTGTCGCTCTATGCGCTCTTGCTGATCGGCACGCTCATATGGGCCGTCTTCGAAGCGGGCTTCGATTTCTGGGCGCTCGCGCCCCGCACCGATATCCTCGTTTTGTTCGGCATCTGGCTGCTGTTGCCGTTCGTCTTCCGTTTGTTTGACGCGTCCGCGCGGCACGGCGGCGCCGTTGCGCTCGTGGTGTGCCTCGTTCTCACAGGCGTCGCGCTCGCGTATGCGGCATTCAACGACCCGCAGGAGATCAACGGCAAGGTCGCGGAAAACGCGGCCGTGTCGCCGACGCAATCCGACTCGAACCCCGGCGACTGGACGGCATACGGCCGCACGCAAGCAGGCACCCGCTATTCGCCGCTCACGCAGATCAACCAGGAGAACGCTAAAGATCTGCAAGTCGCGTGGACCTTCCAGACAGGCGACAAGAAAGGCCCCAACGACCCCGTTGAAATCACCGACGAAGTCACGCCTCTGAAGGTCGGCGACATGCTTTATCTTTGCTCGCCGCATCAGATCCTGTTCGCGCTGGACGCCGCAACAGGCAAGGAAAAATGGCGCTTCGATCCGGGCCTGAAAACCGACCCGAGCTTCCAGCACGTGACCTGCCGCGGCGTGTCGTATCACGAGACGGCGGCGGCCGCCGCCGCGAAGGACGAAGCCGCGCGAAGCGCGTTGCCCGCGTGCACGCGCCGCGTGATACTGCCCGTCAACAACGGCCATCTGTTCGAAGTCGATGCCGCAACGGGACAGCGGTGTGCCGGCTTCGGCAGCAACGGCGACCTCGACTTGCAGCATCTGCAACCGGTGACGACGGCGGGACAGTACGAGCCAACGTCGCCGCCTGTCGTCACCGACAAGATCATCGTCATGGCGGGAGCGGTGACGGACAACTATTCGACCCGCGAGCCGTCCGGCGTGATACGCGGCTTCGACGTCGAAACGGGCAAGCTCGTGTGGGTGTTCGATTCAGGCTCGGCCACACCGAACGCGATTCCCGACGACCAGCACACGTTCACGTTCAATTCTCCCAACTCGTGGGCACCCGCCGCCTACGACGCGAAACTCGACCTCGTCTATCTGCCGATGGGCGTGAAGACGCCCGACATCTGGGGCGGCGATCGCACGGCGCTGTATGAGCGTTACGCGAGCGGGGTGCTGGCGCTGAATGCTTCGACGGGCAAGCTCGCGTGGTTCTATCAGACGGTGCATCACGATCTGTGGGACATGGACCTGCCCGCGCAGCCAACCATCGCCGACATCACCGACCGCAACGGCAACGTCGTGCCCGCGATCTACGCGCCCGCGAAGACGGGCAACATCTTCGTGCTGGATCGCCGCACGGGCACGCCGATCGTGCCCGCGCCCGAGCAGCCCGTGCCGCAAGGCGCGGCCGAAGGCGATCATGTGTCGCCGACGCAGCCGTACTCGCAACTGACCTTCCGGCCCGCGAAGAACCTGACGGGCGCCGACATGTGGGGCGCAACGATGTTCGACCAGCTCGCGTGCCGCGTGCTCTTTCACCGGCTGCGCTACGAAGGTCCATTCACGCCGCCGTCCGAAAACGGCACGCTGGTTTTTCCGGGCAATCTCGGCATGTTCGAATGGGGCGGTCTTGCCGTCGATACCGACCGGCAACTGGCAATCGCCAACCCGATCGCGCTGCCGTTCGTATCGACGCTCGTCGCGCGCGGGCCGAACAACCCGATTCAGCCGCCCGAGAACGGCCAGGGCGGCACGGGCACGGAATCGGGTATCCAGCCGCAATATGGCGTGCCGTTTGGCGTGAAGCTGAATCCATTTCTGTCGCCGGTCGGCTTGCCCTGCAAGCAGCCAGCATGGGGTTACGTGGCCGCGCTCGATCTGAAGACGAACCAGGTGGTATGGAAAAAGCGCATCGGCACGGTTCGCGATAGCGCGCCCATTCCGCTGCCCTTCAAGATGGGCATGCCGATGCTGGGCGGTCCGATGACGACGGCAGGTCACGTGTTCTTCATCGGCGCGACAGCCGATAACTATCTGCGCGCCTACAGCACCGACACGGGCGAAGAGCTATGGCGCGCGCGGCTTCCCGCTGGCGGCCAGGCCACGCCGATGACCTATGAAGCGAACGGCAAACAGTACGTGGTGATCGCCGCGGGCGGGCATGGGTCGTTCGGCACGAAGCTCGGCGATTACGTGATCGCGTATGCACTGCCAAACAAGTGATGCACGCTCACGGCTTCGTGAGGTACCGCTGCGCCAGCGCTTCATAAAGCGGTGGCGCAAACAGCTTCGACACCTGGCTGGAAATGAGCGCAGTCGCCATCAGCGACAGCACCAGCGCGTGTCCGTTGATCATCTCGATCACGATCACGAACGCGGTAATAGGACTCTGCGTGACGGCCGCGAGATAGCCGACCATGCCGAGCGCGATCAGCATCGGCAGTTGCATTTGCCCGAACACCAGATGCAGCGCGTTGCCGATGCCCGCGCCGATCGCCAGCGAAGGGGCAAACAACCCGCCCGGCGCGCCAGGTAGATACGATCCGACCATCGACGCCATCTTCAGCAGCGGATAACTCGCGCCAAGCTGCGAATTGCCTTCGAGCATGCCACGCGCTTCGGCATAGCCGCTGCCGAACGTGTGACCGCCCGCAGCGACACCTATCACCGCAATGAAGAGGCCGCACGCCGCGCCGAATGCTATCGGATGTTCCTTTCTCCACGCCACGAGCCGCGCCGGCATCCAGCGGTCGGTGTTCAGCAGCAGCCAGCAGAACGCGCCGCCCGCCACGCCCGTCACGACGCCCAGCATCACGACGGCAACCACGAGCAGATCGGGAAAATGCCCGTCGATGTCGATCGTGCCGAAGTACGTGTAGTTGCCCTGCAAGCCCAGCGAGACGACGCCCGCGAAGATGATCGCCGTAATCAGGACGCCGCTGGTTCGCGTTTCGAAGCTGCGCGTCAGTTCTTCGATGGCGAAGACGACGCCCGCAAGCGGCGCATTGAATGCCGCGGACAGCCCCGCAGCCGCGCCCGCCAGCGCGAGTTTTCGCTCCAGGCCCACGCCGCGCAAATTGCGCAAGCGGGCCGGATAGAAGCGCCGCAGGCTGAACATCAGCGCAGCGCCAACGTGGATGGTCGGCCCTTCGCGTCCAATGGTGAATCCGCCGAGAATCGACAGAAACGACACACCGATCTTGCCGACCAGAATGCGCAGGTTCAGCAGACGCGGGCCGAGGTCGCGCCCTTCGTGCAGCGTCGCGATGACTTGCGGAATACCGCTGCCTTCAGCGCCCGGGAAGAAGCGCCGCGTGATCCAGACACCGAGCGCCCCGACTGCGGGTGTGAGCACGAGCGGCAGCCACCAGAACTTCGTCGTATAGCGCAGAAACGTGTCGTAGCCGAAATCGATCAGCCGCGCATACATGACGGCGACAAGGCCGGTCGCGACCGCGCCGAGCCAGAACACGCCGTAATGCAGCCAAAGCCGCCTGCCGCGCAGCAACGCGCGTCGGTCGAGAAGTACGGGAATGCGCATCGGGCGTCAGTGTGTCTAAAGCAAGATAAGGCACATTGTGACATAAATGCACAATCCTCCGTTTCGACATGTACAACCCGCGCGTAACAGCTTATTCACCCGTGCCGTCGAACACCCAGCCAAACGAGCCGTAGTGCGCCTTGTGCTCCGCCGCGAGCTTGAGCAGGCAGCGCTCGCCCTTCGGCGTCAGGTGCACCTGCACCTGGCGGCGATCTTCGGCGTCAGGCTTGCGCGTCACGAGACCGGCCGATTCGCAGCGCGACACGAGCGCCGCCGTGCCGTTCGGCGCGGCCTGCAGACGCTCCGCCAGTTCGCCGACAGTGGCCCAGTTCCGCCCCTCGAAACCGCGCACATGCAGCAGCAATTGATATTGCAGCGTCGTGATGCCCGCCGCGCTGGCGATCTCTTCCGACACGCGCAAGAACTTGCGCAGCTCGTAACGGAATACCGACATCGATTCCAGATCCTGTTTGCCCGGAAGGTCGCGTTTGGACTGCCTGCTTGAACTCATCTGAAGTCCTGGTGAAGGATGAAGACACGGTGATGTTCGCGGGATCATACACACGATCGAATCGCCCGCCGTCACATGGACTTTGCCTTTCATCTGTCTTTTGAGTATCTATACTTTGCATGGGCGAAGTCGGCGAAACGCAAGCATCGACGGGACGCTCTTTTCGTCATATCAATTCTGCCTTCTTCAGGGAGGTGGCACGTGCAATACGACGAACAGAAAGTGCAGGACTTCATGGAGCGCATGGTTGGAGAGTTCGGCGCGATCGCGTCGGCGCCGCTGATCGCGCTGGGCGACCGGCTCGGCCTGTACAAGGCGATGACCGAACAGGGCTGGATGACCTCGGAACAGGTCGCCGACCGCGCCGGCCTCGCCGAGCGATACGTGCGCGAATGGCTTGCGGCGCAGGCAGCATCAGGCTTCATTCGCTACGATGCCGATACCGCCCGCTACCAGCTCGAAAACGAAATGGCGATGTGCTTTGCCGAAGAAGGCAGCCCGACGTTCATTCCGGGTTTCGCCGATTGCGCCGAAGCGATGTTCCGCAGCCTGCCGAAGCTCGAAGGCGCATTTCGCACAGGGCTGGGCGTCGGATGGCATCAGCATCATCCATCGCTGTTCAAGGGCACCGAGCGGTTCTTTCGTCCGGGCTATGCGGCGCATCTGGTCGACGAGTGGATTCCCGCTTTGAACGGTGTCGAAGCTGTGCTCAAGGGACGCGGCGCGAAAGTCGCGGATGTCGGCTGCGGCCACGGCATATCGACGATGCTGATGGCGCAAGCCTATCCGGACGCAACCTTCGTCGGCTTCGACTATCACGAACCGTCCGTGCAGCGAGCACGCGAACTCGCGGATGAATCGGGTCTCAGCGAACGCGTCACGTTCGAAATCGCGAGCGCGCAGCAATACCCGGGAAGCGACTACGATCTCGTCGCATTCTTCGATTGCCTGCACGACATGGGCGACCCGACGGGCGCGGCGGCCCATGTATTGCAATCGCTGAAGCCCGAGGGCACGTGGATGATCGTCGAACCCTTTGCGAACGACCGGCTCGAAGACAATCTCAACCCTATCGGGCGCGTGTTCTATTCGGCATCGACGATGATCTGCACGGGCGCGTCGTTGTCGCAGGAAGGTAGAAAAGCGCTCGGCGCGCAGGCGGGCGAAGCGCGGCTCAGGGAAGTCGTAACGGCGGGCGGCTTCACGCGCTTCAGGCGCGCGACGCAGACGCCGTTCAATCTGGTTTTTCAGGCGCAGGCCTGAACGGCCCATACGAAATAAGCCGGGCGCGCACGCACGCCCGGCTTGTCTGGCTGGCGCCGGCTTACTGCGACATCGCGCCCGATGCGGGATGATTCATTCCCATCGCGTCGTGCTTCTTCATCTTGTTGCTCTTCTTCATCGAATCGTGCGACATGTTGTCCTTTTTCATCGTGTCGTGCGACATGCTGTCTTTGCTCATCGCGTCGTTTGCCATCGCGCCGCTTGCCTGCGCGAATGCAGCCGTCGTGCCTAACGCCATCGCTGCTGCGAATACTGCCGTCATCAGTCGTTTCATTGCTCATCTCCTTCGTGGGTTAAAAGTGGTATCCGGCATGACCGGAACCGGAAAAAAGCAGAACTGCGCTCAGGAACCGCCGAACCAGTTGTAGCCCTGATCGACCCAATAGCCGCCGGGATAGGTGTTGGTCACGAAGATCTCGACGATATGCTTCGGGTTCTTGTAGCCGAGCTTGGTCGGCATCCGCAGCTTCATCGGATAGCCGTATTTCGCAGGCAAACGCTGGCCGTCATATTCGAACGTGAGCAAGGTCTGCGGATGCAGGGCCGTCGGCATGTCGATGCTCTCGTAGTAGTCGTCCGCGCAGCGGAAGCCGACATACTTCGCGCTCGTATCCGCGCCGACGCGGCGCAAAAACTCCGCGAATGGCGTGCCGCCCCAGCGTCCGATTGCGCTCCACCCTTCCACGCAGATATGCCGCGTGATCTGCTCCGCGTGCGGCAGCGCGTACAACTCGGGCAGCGTCCACACGCGTTGCCCCGTCACGAGACCGCTCACCTTCAGCCGATAATCGCTGCCGTTCACTTCGGGCACGTCGTCGATGCCATAGAACGCGTTGAACGGAAAGGGCCGCGTGAGTTGCGCTTCGGTGTAGGTGGGCGCGAGCTGCTTCGGATCGAACAGGAACGCCTGCGCACGATCGTTCAGCCGTGAGACCGCAGTCAGAAATGCGTTGACCGATTTGTCGTCGGTGATCGAGCAGCCTGTGAGCAGCGACAGGCCGCCCAAGGTCAACAGGCGCTTGCCGAACAGACGGCGCGAAGGCATATCCAGTTCGCGGCGCGCATCCGCGAGAATCGCTGCGCGGTCGAGCTTGATGATGGGTTTGTCGTCGGTCTTCATGTCGTGTCCTCGTGCGGAAATCAGCGGCCGCGCAGCATGGTCAGGAGCGAGCGCGGCACGAGCGCGACCATCGCGACATGCACGACGACGAACGCCGCCATCACGGCCATCGCGCAGAAGTGAACGATGCGCGCGTTGTCGTAGCCGCCCATCAGCTCGCGCAACAGCGGAAACTGGACCGACTTCCAGATCGCAAGCCCCGACAGCACGAGCACCACGAGATCGACGATCACCACGAGATACGCGAGCTTCTGCACCGCGTTGTACTGGCGCAAATCCGTGTGAGAGAGCTTGCCGCTCAATGCGGCGATGAAGTCGCGCAGCACGGCGCGCGGCGAGATTGGGAAGAACTTGGAGACGAAGCGCCCGCTCGCGATGTTCAGCGCGAGATACACGATGCCGTTGAACACCAGCAGCCACATCGCCGCGAAGTGCCATTGCAGCGCGCCGCCAAGCCAGCCGCCGAGGGTAATCGACGGCGGAATCACGATTTGTTGAAACACCGGCGACGCGTCATAAATGCGCCAGCCGGAGAACATCATCACGAGTGCGGCGACAGCATTGAGCCAATGCGTGATGCGCAGCCAGATCGGATGAATCGGTGCATTGCGCGGTGCGGTTTCGCGCGCCGGAGTGAGGGTCGCTTTCATCGTGTCCATGTCGATCACCATGACGGTCTGTTACTCGTCAATTCGCTAGCGACACGGGATTGGTTACAGCCTCGCGCTCTTTTGCGATCAATTCACCCGGTTCGCAAAAACCTTTTCACACGGTGTAACCGGAAGCGGAAAAAGGGCGAATTAACCCGGTAAAGGAGGCGGGTGACGACGATGGACGACGACCGCGTTATAGTGGCGCATCACGGCTTCGGCTATGCCGAAACGCTCGATCTGAAGCTCAGCGCCCCGCTCGCTGCGGCAGCGAGCCACGCGCACGGCCCGTCGTCCCGCCGTTCTGCCAATGAGGGAGTCAAGTTGCAAGAAGCGGAAAGCCGCCTGAAAGCATTGTTCGTCCGCGGTCTCGACGGCGATGCCGACGCCTATCGCAGCTTTCTGCAGGCACTTACGCGGCACTTGCGCGGCTTTCTGCGCAGGCGCATTCCGAACTATCGCGACGACGTCGAAGACCTCGTCCAGGAGATTTTGCTCGCGGTGCACAATGCGCGTCACACCTATCGTCCGGACGAACCGCTGACCGCCTGGCTGCACGCGATCGCCCGCTACAAGCTGATGGATTTCTTCCGCTCGCGCGCACGCCGCGAGTCCCTGAACGATCCGCTCGACGACTACGCCGAACTGCTCGCCGACACCGACGACGAACCCGCTCAGGCGCGTCACGACATCGGCAAGCTGCTCGAACATCTGCCCGACAAGCAGCGGCTGCCCATCGTTCACATGAAGCTCGAAGGCCTGTCGGTGACGGAGACGGCGCGCATCACGGGCCTGTCGGAATCGGCCGTGAAGGTCGGCGTGCACAGGGGTCTCAAGGCGCTGTCAGCGCTCATTCGGGGGCTGCGATGAAGACCGACGATCTCATTGGCCTCCTGTCGAACCAGGTGCCGCGTATCGAGCGCGGCGCCGTTGCGCGCCGATTCACCAAGGCGCTGCTGCTCGGCGCGCTGGGCTCGCTGATCCTGATGAGCGTGGTGTTCGGCGTGCGGCACGATCTGGGCAGCATCGCGCGCACCACGATCTTCTGGGCGAAGATGGCGTATCCGCTCGCCATCGCGGTGGGCGCGATGCTCGCCGTGATGCGGCTCGGCCGACCGGGCGCGCGTGCGGGCTATTCATGGGCGATCATCGCGTTGCCGTTTGTCGCGGTGTGGATCGCGAGCATGATGGTGCTCGACAGCGCGGCGCCCGGCACGCGCTTGCCGATCGTGCTCGGTCATACGTGGCGCACGTGCCCGTTCAACATCGTGCTGCTGTCGGTGCCGACGTTCCCTGCCGTGTTCTGGGCCGTCAAGTCCCTTGCGCCGACGCAGTTGCGGCTCGCGGGCGCCGTCGCCGGGCTGCTTGCGAGTTCCACTGCGACCATCGTGTATTGCCTGCATTGCCCGGAGATGAGCCCAGCGTTCTGGAGCGTGTGGTACGCGATCGGAATGTTGCTGCCCGCGGGCATCGGCGCGTGGCTGGGGCCGAAGCTGTTGCGCTGGTAGGGAAGGCGCGGGGCTCAGGCTTCGTGGCCTTCTCCTTCGGCGACGGCAGGCCCGACATAGTGTGCGCGTGGACGCAACAGGCTGCCGCCCGTCATCTGTTCGATGGAGTGCGCGGCCCAGCCTACGCTTCTCGCGATCGCGAACAGCGCGAAGGCCGCGTCTCTTTGCAGCTCGCCATGCTCGACGAGCGCGGCAAGCGCGATATCGATAGTGGGCTGCTTGCCCGTCAAGCTGTCCACGCAAGCGATCAGCTCGCTCGTCGTTTGCGACGGCGCCAACATCGACAGCAAACAGGCCGCTCGCGGGTCGCCTTGCGGGTAAAGCTCATGTCCAAAACCGGGTAACGACTTGCCATCGGCGAGTCGGCGCCGCACGGTCTGCCCGGCTCCCGACTGACGCGCATCGTCGATCAACGCATGCACGCGTGCAATCGCGTCGCCGTGCAGCGGCCCGGAGAACGCAGCGAGTCCCGCCAGCATGCACGCGCCAAGCGACGCCCCCGTCGACGCAGCAACACGCGCAGCAAACGCCGAGCTGGTCAGTTCCTGATCCGCGAGCAGCACGAGCGTGCGACGCAACAATTCCGCGTGCCGCTCAGCCCGCCATGCACGCGCGATGCGTAAATGCAGCGGCCCCTCGTCCGAATCAAGCCCGACAAACGCACTCGCGAGATGGCCGACCAGGCGGGCCGCGTCCTCATGCAAGCGCTCGACGTCCGGCGCATGAACCGACCCGCCCTCAGCCGCCGCCATGCTCATCGCGGCAAAGACACGCGCTCTGGTGGAACCTTCCACCCTGACCGGTTGGGAAGCCGGAAAGCGGGGCCGTTCGGCCGAATCCCACAACAGTTGCGCAGTTTCCTCCAGCGTCGCGGTCGCGGCCATCTGGATTGCGTCCTTGCCGCGGTAATACAGCCTGCCACGAACGATGGTCGAGATATGCGTATTGATGATGGGCTCGCCCCACGCCATGGTGCTCGCCGCGATGTTCTTGCGCGCGCGCCCAAGGTCGCGCTTTTTCATCAGCATCGAAATATCCGACGCACGATACAGCTTGCGGCTGATGTGATCCGGGTCCCAGCGCACCTCGATCTGACCGCGGCTGACATAGGCGTAGAGCGTCTGCTTGCGCACGCCGAGCGCCGCGCACGCCTCCTCCTGTGTCATCCAGTTCTTCACGTTGATTGACTCAATCAAGATTGACGGTCATAGGTGCCGCCGGTTTAATGCAAAACATAAACACACCAAGAAGATCCGCACGACGCGCACCAAGGAGGAGATATCGATGGCTTCACAGCGAACGACCCAGTATATATCGACGGCATCGGAGCGCATGACGCGCACGCGCTACTCGATCCTCGCAACGATCCTGCTGCTGGCGACGGTCGCCTATGCAGACCGCGCGATCCTATCGATTGCAGGGCCCGGCATCGCGAAGGAATTCGGCCTGAATTACGTGCAGTTGGGCTATGTGCTGTCGGCATTCAGCTGGGCGTATGTGGTAGGTCAGATTCCAGGCGGCCTGCTGCTCGACCGGTTCGGCACCAAGAAGATGTATGGCGCGACGCTCATTCTGTGGTCGATTGCGACCATGCTGGTCGGCTTCATCGGCAATGTCACGTCGGATGTCTCCGTTGCACTTGCGCTGCTGTTTGCGCTGCGCTTCGCGCTCGGCCTGATCGAGGCACCGAGCTTCCCGGCAAACGGCCGCGTCGCGGTCATGTGGTTCCCGAAGGAAGAGCGCGGGCTCGCGACATCGCTGTTCGCTTCCGCTTCCTACTTCGCGGTGGCAATCTTCTCGCCTTTCGCGGGCTGGCTCACGGGGAAGTTCGGCTGGCCGTCGCCGTTCATCGCGCTCGGACTCATCGGCATTGCAGCGGCTGGCCTGTGGGCCGTCGTCATGCACGAGCCGCGCAACCATCCGCGCGTATCGTCGAGCGAACTCGATCACATCATTGCAGGCGGCGCGATGATCGACATCGACTCGAAACACGAACTGCAGGCGCGCCCTGCCGTGTCGTGGGCGCTCGTACGGACGCTGCTAGGCAACCGGATGCTGTGGTGCTCGTATATCGGCCAGTACTGCACCATCGCGCTGAGCTATTTCTTCATCACGTGGTTCCCGATCTATCTCGTGCAGGCGCGCGGCATGAACGTCATGGAAGCGGGCTTCGCAACGATGATTCCCGCCGTGTCCGGCTTTCTCGGCGGCATTGCGGGCGGCGCGATCTCCGACATGCTCATCCGTCACGGCTGGAGCGTTTCGTGGGCGCGCAAGACGCCGTATATCGTCGGCATGCTGGTAGGCTGCTGCCTCGTGCTGTCCGCCTTCACCGAGAGCAATCTCCTGATCGTGCTGCTGATGACGCTCGCGTTCTTCGGCAAAGGCACTGCTGCGGGCGCGGGCACGTGGGCCATCGTCAGCGACACGGCGCCGCGTGAAGCGGTTGGCCTTGCGGGCGCGATCTTCAATTGCGTGGGCAACATCGGCGGCATCGTCACGCCGATCGCGTTCGGCTACATCGTGCAGGCAACGGGCGGCTATACGGTCGGGCTCTACTTCGTCGCTGCGCACTGCCTCGTCGCGGCTGTCGTCTACCTGCTGTTCATGGGCAATATCAAGCGCGTACAGATGCGCACGCCCGGCACTTAATGGAAATCAAGCTATGCAACAACCGGACACGCTGAAGCCAACCATACTCAACGCCGCGGAATTGCCCGAGTGGACCAACGCGGAACTCAGGGCGCTATTCAATGTGCTCGATCTGCCGAAAGATCCCGACGCCGCCGCCGCGTTTCTGGCAAAGCATGGCCATGAAGTGCGCGGCATTGCGTTGCGCAAGACGAAGATCGATGCAGCATTTCTCGACGCCGTGCCTGCTGTCGAGATCATTTCGAGCTACAGCGCAGGTCTCGACAATCTGGACGTGCAGGCAACCAGGTCGCGCGGCATCACAATCGAAAACACGTCGCACATTCTGGCCGAAGACGTCGCGAATGCGGCTGTCGGTCTTGCGCTTGCCGTCACCCGCGACTTCATCAACGCGGATGCCTTCGTCCGTACAGGAACGTGGCCTGAGCATGGACAATATCCGCTTGGACGTTCGATCTCGCGCATGAAGGTCGGGATCGTCGGACTCGGGACGATTGGGTCCGCAATCGCGCAGCGTCTGCAGGCATTCGGCTCAAGCCTCGCGTATTTCGGTCCGAGCCGGAAGCCGGTCGATATTCCGTACTACGACGACGTCGTCCGCCTCGCGCGCGATTGCGACATGCTGATTCTGACCTGCCCGCTTTCTCCTTCCACGCATCATCTCGTCAATGCAGCTGTGCTCGATGCGCTTGGACCTCGCGGGTATCTCGTGAACATCTCGCGCGGGCCTGTGGTCGACGAGGCGGCGCTGATTGCAGCGCTCGCGCAAGACGGCATTGCGGGCGCGGCCCTCGATGTTTTCGAGCACGAACCCGTCGTTCCCGAAGCGCTGATACGCGATCGCAGAGTCGTGTTGACGCCGCATATCGGCTCGGCGACGGGCGAAACGCGGCGGAGCATGGCGGAGAACGTCGTCGATACGCTTGCCAGGCATTTCGGGCTACCTGGCCCGCGCGGCAGGCACGACAACCGGGTCGATGCCGCCGTCGAAAGTATCGGATGAAACTGCCGACGTCGTGCCGGGATCAGGCATCGCGAATGCTCAATGCCAAGGCGCTATTGATCCCGGGAGAACGACATGGCTGAATATGATGGCAAACGCAGCACCGACGAACGGATTCGCGAACGTGCGTATCAACTTTGGGAGCGGGACGACGATCCCAAGAAACATGCCGACGAGTACTGGGATACGGCACGCCGGCAGATCGAAGCCGAGGGCGCGGACGATGCGCCCATCGAGCCGCCGATCGAGCAATCCGACAAGCGACAACTGGAAAGCGAAGACCCGCAGGAAGGCGATGCGGCAGGCAAGCCGCGCGCGAAGCGGACGAGGTGACTAACGCGAAGTGAAATCGTCACTGACTGAAGGGGCACTCGCGTATCTCTTCACGCATGAACGTGGCCGCGCTCATTCCGTTTCGCTGTCGTCGGTATCGGAATTCGAACTGGTTTCGTGTCGCATCGCCGCGCTGGCAAGCGTGCTCGCCGGCGCGGGCGCTGCCTCCTTCCGTTCACTATAGCGATCGGTCAGATAGTCCGAACGATCCCGGACAAGCAACGTGAATTTGAACAGCTCTTCCATCACGTCGACCACGCGGTCATAGTAGGCGGAGGGCTTCATCCGGCCGTCGGAATCGAACTCCTGATAAGCCTTCGCAACCGACGACTGGTTAGGGATCGTCACCATCCGCATCCAGCGGCCGAGCACGCGCAGCGCATTCACCGCATTGAACGATTGCGAGCCGCCACACACCTGCATGACAGCGAGCGTGCGGCCTTGCGTCGGCCGTATTCCCGCGCTTTCGAGCGGCAGCCAGTCGATCTGGTTCTTGAACACGGCCGTCAGATTGCCGTGACGCTCTGGGCTGCACCATACCTGCCCCTCGGACCACTCCGACAGTTTGCGCAGTTCGACGACTTTCGGATGATCTGCCGGACACTATCGGCGAGCGGCAGGCCGTGAGGATCGAATATGCGTGTATCCGCGCCGAAATGTCGGAGGATGCGCTCGGCTTCGAGCGTAAGCAGCCGGCTGTACGACGTGGCCCGCAGCGATCCATAAAGCAGCAGGATGCGCGGCGGATGCGTCGATGCAGTCGCGGGTGTCAACTTCTCAAGCTGCGGCGTTTCGAGATGTGAAGCGCTGATGTTCGGCAGATCGCTCAGCATGGTCAATTTCTCCGAAGGCTGGGCGCGGCTTGCCGATGCCCCGATTCATACCAGGCCTGCGAACGGTTCACGATGCCAACAACCAGCAACATCACCGGCACCTCGATCAATACGCCGACCACGGTCGCGAGCGCGGCGCCCGAGTGAAAACCAAACAGGCTGATTGCCGTCGCGACTGCGAGTTCGAAGAAGTTGCTCGCGCCGATAAGACTGGAAGGTCCAGCCACGCAATGTGCGACGCCAAGCCGGCGATTGAGCAGATAGGCGAGCCCCGAGTTCAGAAACACCTGAACGAGGATCGGCACGGCGAGCATCGCGATCACCAGCGGCTGCGCGACGATCGCCTGCCCTTGAAACGCGAACAGCAGGACCAGAGTCGCAAGCAATGCGCAGATCGACCAGGGTCCAAGACGGGCAACTACGCTGCGAAAATGCGCTTCGCCGCGCGCGAATAGATGGCGCCGCAACAGTTGCGCGAGGATGACGGGAATGACGATATACAGACAAACGGACGTGATCAGCGTATCCCACGGCACCGTAATGGCAGACAAGCCGAGCAGCAACGCGACGAGGGGAGCGAACGCCACGATCATGATCGAGTCGTTCAGCGCGACCTGCGACAACGTGAAATACGGATCGCCCTTGCACAGTTGCGACCACACGAACACCATCGCCGTGCAGGGCGCGGCGGCCAGCAGGATCAGACCCGCGACATAGCTGTCGAGCTGCTCGACGGGCAGCCACGGCCGGAAGACGTGGCGGATGAACAGCCAGCCGAGTAGCGCCATCGAGAAAGGCTTGACGAGCCAGTTGACCGCAAGCGTCACGCCAATACCGCGCCATTGGCTGCCGACCTGCTTCATCGCCGCGAAGTCGATCTTGACGAGCATCGGGATGATCATGACCCAGATCAGCACGCCGACGGGCACGTTGACGTGCGCCACTTCCATACGGCCGATCGCCTGAAACACGCGCGGAAGTATCTGCCCGAACACCACACCGGCAACGATGCACAGCGCAACCCACAGCGTCAGATAGCGCTCGAAAAAGCCGATCGCCGGGCGCACGGCTGCGCGAGCCTCAGTGCTGCTCATTGGTTTCTTCTGCCGGACGTTCGCCGATCGCGCGCATTTCGCGCTGGATCGCGTTGTGATCGAGAACGTGCAAAGGCAGGTTCGCGAATTGACTCACGCGGTTCATGATCTGTCGATAGACCTTGTCGAAGACCTTGCGCTTCTCGTCGTCGGTTCCCTGGAAGGCGGCGGGATCTTCAAATCCCCAATGCGCCGTCACGGGCTTGCCAGGCCAGATCGGACAGACCTCGCCAGCGGCCTGATCGCATACGGTGATGACGAAGTCCATCTGCGGCGCGTCGGGTGTGGCGAACTCGTCCCAGCTCTTGCTGCGCATCTGTGCCGTGTCATAGCCCAGCGCGTTGCATCGCTCGATCGCAAACGGATTGACCGCGCCGGATGGATGGCTGCCCGCGCTGTATGCGCGAAAACGCCCTTTGCCAAGCACGTTGAATAGTGCTTCAGCCATGATGCTGCGCGCGCTGTTGCCCGTGCAGAGGATCAGCACGGAATAAGGTTTGTCGCTCACTGGCGGCTCCGGAATGAAATCGTGGTGTCGGATGGAATGCAGCAGGCAGCCGTGGATTCATTCACGGGTAACGCCTCGATATGGGACTGCCCGTAGACGGGGGCGGATTCAAGTGTCCGAAAGGTCTCCCACGCGACGCCTTGCGGATCGACGGTCCACGCCTTGTCGGACTTCGCATAGCAACACGTGGTGCCGCTCTGCTGCTGAACCGGGAGTGCCGCCGCAGCGAAGCGCGCGTTCATCTCGGCAAGCTCTTCATCGGTTTCGACCTGGATTCCGATGTGGTCGACACCCGGCTTCGCGCCGCGTTGCGAGATCGCGAAGTTCACGGGCGGATCGGTCAACTCCCACTTGCAATAGTCGCTCTTCGTAACCGTCGGCTCGACGTTGCCAAACATCGCGCTGTAGAAGCGGATGCTGTCCGCAAGGTTCTCGACCGCGACGTGGATGTGCATGCGTTTCATGGCTTGTCTCCGCAGCAGTTGGAAAGGTCGCTGGCGGCGCAGGGAACGCCGGCGCAACAGTTCTCAGTGAGGAAGCCGATCAACGTGGTCATCGCATCGAAGTTGGCGGTGTAGATGACGAAGCGCCCCTCTTGTCGCGAACTCACCAGCTCAGCGTGCGTGAGGTCTTTCAGGTGAAAAGACAGGCCGGAAGGCGAAATGCCCAACTGCTGCGCGATTTCACCCGCCGCCATGCCTTCAGGGCCGGCAATGACGAGCTGGCGAAAGATGGCGAGGCGGGATTCGTGAGCGAGCGCGCCGAGCGCGCGCACGGCATTGATCGTGTCCATGTCGACTACTTTACTCGCTCTATTTCTATATTTCAAGAAATGTTGAAATGATAGAGTTTCGAAGGGTCGACCAGTCTCAGGGTGACTGCGGTTTCACTGACGGATTCCGTTTCGCTGCAAAGCACGGGCACCACTTGAAAAAGTGATGCGATAGTCGATACAATTGCGCCCCCTTGCCCAGGTGGCGGAATTGGTAGACGCACTATCTTGAGGGGGTAGCGCTGAAAGGCGTGCGGGTTCGAGTCCCGCCCTGGGCACCACGTTCGAGTTGTCGCAACGCGTACTCTCGTTCGTCACTCCACGAAGGCAACACTAACGGGCGTCGGCATATCGACGGATTCTCCCGTGTCCGACACCATGCCTGTCGTGGGGTCGATGCTGAACACACTCGCTTTTCCGCTTCGCTGGGCGCCAGGTGAGACTCGGTGGGACTTTTGTGCACCGACACAAAACCGGTTTATCCTTGCACCCTCAGACCGCTGCACGAAGGCGCGGCCGCCACGGGAGCATTCATGACTATCGATCAATCCGTCGTCGCCGCCTTTACGCCGACCGGCAAGGTGCGCGCGTCGATCAATCTCGGCAACCCGATTCTCGCTAACAAGAACGCTGAAACGGGCGAGCCATTCGGCGTATCCGTCGATCTCGCGCGCGCGTTCGCCGCAAAGCTCGGTGTCGAACTGGAACTGGTCGTGTTCGACGCAGCGGGCAAATCGGTTCAGGCGGTCAGCGAGGAGCGCGCGGATTTTGGCTTCTTCGCCGTCGATCCGTTGCGCGGCGAAACGATTGCATTCACGGCGCCGTATGTGTTGATCGAAGGCTTCTATCTCGTGCGCGATGACTCGCCCGTGAAGACGAATGCCGATGTCGATCATGCGCACAACCGCGTCGCCGTCGGCAAGGGCAGCGCGTATGACCTGTTCCTGACGCGCGAATTGAAGGCCGCAGAGATCGTGCGCGCGCCGACTTCTCCGGCTGTCGTGCAGACGTTCCTCGAACAGAATCTCGAAGTCGCTGCGGGCGTGAAGCAGCAACTCGAAGCCGATGCGAAGAAGGCCAGCGGGCTTCGGCTGCTCGACGAACGGTTCATGGTGATCCAGCAGGCAATGGGTACGCCGAAGAGCCGTGGGCCAGCGGCGACAGCAGCGTTGCATGCGTTTGTCGAAGAGATGAAGGCTTCCGGGTTTGTCGCCGACGCGCTGGCGAGACACGGGATCGCGGGAGCGTCGGTCGCTCCGGAGGCGTAGTGGTTGCGCGCCCAGCGCGCGCTCCAGCCAGCTTTGCATAGAAACGGCCCGAGGCGGCCGTAACGTCAAATCTCCCTCCGCCGGCAATGCCGACACGTTCGATCCGATGCAACGAGTTCATCGGCAAACACGTACGTCAATTGGCCGGCACCTCCCTACTATGGATTCCAGTCGCCGCACGGTGTCGTTGACAGCGTGCCGGCATCGCCAACCCGGCTTTCGCACATGTTCGCCCCTTCAGGACGACTGGAATCATCATGCGCAATACGTTTGTCTCCGCTTTGCTCGCCGCGTCGATTGTTTTGACGGGCGCGGCGCATCACGCCCACGCTGCCACCAACGACGACTATCTGCCGATGACATCGGCGGCCATCTCGACCGCGACCGCCAAAATCGTGGACGGCAAGATCGACGTGAACGGCGTGCGTTACCACTATCTGCTCGCGCAGGGCAAGCAAGGCGGCACGCCCGTTGTGTTGCTGCACGGCTGGGGTTCGACCTCGTACATGTGGCGCTATGTGATGCCGCAACTCGTCGCACGCGGCTATACGGTGCTCGCGCCGGATCTGCGCGGCCTCGGCGATACGTCGAAGCCAGCAACGGGCTACGAGAAGGCCAACGTCGCCGAAGACATCCGCGCGCTCGTCGCGAAACTCAACCTTGGTCCGCAGGTCAACGTCGTCGGCCACGACATGGGCGGGATGGTCGCTTATGCGTATGCGGCGCAGCATCCTGACGAAGTACGCACGCTCGCGATTCTCGACGTGCCGCTGCCCGGCATCGAACCGTGGGACCAACTCGTGCAGACGCCGCGCACATGGCACTTCCGCTTCTATTCGGTGCAGGATGTGCCCGAAATGCTGATCACCGGACACGAACTCGAATACCTGAAGTGGTTCCACAACTCGGAAGCGGTGAATGCCCGCGCGTTCACAAACGAAGTCGAAGAAACCTATGCCCGCGAATACGCGATGCCGGGCGCGCTGCGCGCGGGCTTCGAGTACTACCGCGCGTTTGCGCAAGACGTGAAAGACAACCAGGCGTTTTCCGCGACGAAGCTGACGATGCCGGTGCTTGGCATCGGCGGTGCGGGGAGCTTTGGGCCGATCATCGGCGATCATTTGCGGCATGTCGCCACGAATGTCGAGGCGGTCAATGTGCAGGGCTCGGGTCATTGGGTCGCTGAAGAGCAACCTGCTGTCGTGACGGGCGCGTTGCTCCGGTTTCTGCCGCCTGCGCGTTAATGCGTTCATTGCATGACATGGCTGCCTCGCCGGCCACGGGCGCAAAAAGGGCCGCTGTTAATATGGCCGCTGACGGACTGCCTCGATCAGTCCGCCCCACAAGCCAAGAACGTCGACAAGGTCCGGCAGCATGCGCATCGATCCGTACAGCCTGGAGCTGTTCATATCCGTCGTGCAGGAAGGCTCCATCGCTCGGGCGGCGAGCCGCAATCACATCGCCCCTTCAGCGTTGAGCAGACGCATTGCGGATCTCGAAGCAGCAATGGGCCTTCCTTTGCTGATCCGCTCGCCTGCTGGCGTCGAGTTGACCGAGGCGGGGCGCCACGCATTCTCGCGCGCGGCATCCGTTCATGATCAGTTGCAGTCGCTCGCGCGCGAGGTTCAGTCGCTCAGCGGCCAGGTCGCCGGCGTCGTGCGTCTGTACGCGAATGCGTCCGCGATCGTCGGCTTTTTACCCGAGCGTCTGAAAGCCTTTCAGGCCCGCTACCCGCTCGTACAGATCGCGTTGACCGAGCAGATCAGCGACGAAGTGGTCCGTGCGTGCGTGGACGACCGCGCGGACGTGGGCATCTCGGCGAGCAGCAAGATACCGGGAGGGCTCGATTCATGGCACTTCGCCGATGATCCGCTGATGGTCGTGCTCCCGCTCGATCATGAACTCGCCGCCCTCGATGCGCCGACATTCAACGACGTCATCCGTTTTCCGCTCGTCGCGTTGCAGGCGGGCGGCTCACTCGATCAGACGTTGAAGGAGCGCGCCGATGCGGTTCGGACACCGCTCAACCTGTCCGTGACGGTCAACAGTTTCGATGCGCAATGCCGGATGGTCGAAGCGGGACTCGGCATCGGCATCGTTCCGACGAGTGCCGCGTCCGCTTTCGCCGGATCGCATGGTTTCGTGCGCCGACCGCTCGATGAAACGTGGGCACGCAATCGCAGCCTGCGGATTCATGCACTCAAAAAATCGTCGCGCCTTAAAGCCGTGCAGGCGTTGATCGATTCACTCGCCCACGCCGAGGGTTAACGAGGACATCGCGATTTGCGATGTCCCCTTTGCCGATCGAGCACTTCGTGATGGACGCCGTCGCCGTCTAGATTTCCCCTTGAAGGAGAAATCAGATGGCGAAACTGGATTTGACGGGCCGGATACTGTTTCTTTGCGACGACCCTGAACGGATCGAACGGCAACTCGACGGCTTCGATCTGACGCAAGCGTTGGCGGGAGCGTTGAGAGACGACGTATCGACGGACGAGATCACGCCGATGAGCGTGCTTACCCGCTTCGACGAGCGTCTCGGCCGGTTTCCTTATGTCGGGTTCCGCACGGGAAATCGCGATCCGATCGGCCCGGACGCGGTCCGCACTGGCGGCTTTTGCGTGACGATCGCGGGCAATCGATACGGTAAAGGTTCGTCTCGTGAACACAGTCCCGTCGCGGAATATCGCGCGGGCATCCGGCTCGTGATTGCGAAGAGCTTCGAACGGATTTATCGGCAGAATGCGGATAATCTCGGGCTGTTTACGTCGACGGATTTCGGGCTGATTGAACGCATCCAGCGCGGCGAGCCGATTGAGATTGAAGAACTCGTTGCTTCGCGTGACAGCCTGGCCGCGTCGATCCTGAGAAGCGGCGGCCTGTTGCGCTATGGCGCGCGGCATATGCGGCGCATCGAAACCGCCGCGTGCCCCGAAGATTCCATCGATAACGAACCGCGCACGCTCGCACAAAAGATTCTGCAGCGCCACGCGCTTCGCACGGAAGGCACGGGCGATTCGCTGACGCCCGGCGCCGGCGTGTTCGTTCGTGCCGACTGGCGCTTTATCCACGAGTACTACACGGGCATGGCAACGCACATGCTGCACGCGACGTTCGGCAAACCGTTGTCGCTGCACCAGCCCGAAAGCATTCTCACGTTCGAAGACCATCTCTCCTATTCGCACAAGAGCGAACTGCACGTAAAAAACGGTCTGCTGCCCGATGTGCGCGAACTGTCGGAAGCACACCGGCAATTCGCCAAAGACTACGGCCTGACGAATCACGGCTACCTGAATGCCACGGGCGACACCCTCAGCGAAGGCTCCGAAGGCATCTCGCACGCGATGATGGCGGAGCGCTATGCGCTGCCGGGTCAGCTTATCGTCGGCACGGATTCGCATACGCCGCATAGCGGCGCCCTCGGATGCGTGGCGTTCGGCGTCGGCACGACCGACATGGCGAACGCTTTCGTCACGGGCGCGGTACGGATGACCATGCCGCGATCGTTGCGCGTCGATTTCAACGGCGCCGTCCCAGCCGGCGTGACGGCGAAGGATCTCGCGCTGCATCTGCTCGCGGACCCGAGAATCCGTGCCGGCGCGGGTGTGGGCAAGATATTCGAGTTCGCGGGCGCCGCGATCTCGCAGCTGACGACGGACGAACGCGCGACCCTCACGAACATGACGGCGGAACTCGGCGGCTTCACGGGGATCGTCGCGCCCGATGAAGAAACCATCCGCTTTCTCAAGGAACGGCGCGGCATCGACTTCGTGATCGAGCCGTGGATGCGCAGCGATCCGGACGCGGTCTATGCCGACGTGATCGGAATCGACTGCACGCAGATTTCGCCGATGCTCGCCACACCCGGCGATCCCGGCAACGGCATCGCGCTGCGCGACCTGGCGCTTCGTCCGCGCGTCGAGATTGCGTACGGCGGCTCGTGTACAGCGGGAAAGCGCGAGGACTTCGACCACTATCACGCGGTGCTGGCATGGGCCGCCGTGCGGGGCATGCGCGTGCCATCCGATGTGAAGCTCTATCTGCAGTTCGGCACATCCGACGTCAGGGACTATTGCGTGCGGCGCGGCTATATCGACGCGTTCGAGCAAGTCGGCGCCATCCTGCTGCAACCGTCGTGCGGCGCATGCGCGAACTGCGGGCCGGGTTCGTCGACGGATGCAAGCCAGGTGACGATCAGCGCGATCAACCGCAATTTTCCTGGCCGCTCCGGGCCTGGTCAGGTATGGCTTGCCAGTCCTCCGACCGTGGTGGCGAGCGCGCTTGCGGGCCGGATCGCGTCATTCGCCGAGTTGCAGGAGCAGTACGCGTGAAGCGCCGTGCGATCGACTACGGATAGCGGGCAATTGCCCGAGCCGTGAAACATTCAAACTACGAGACAGGAGACAGACATGGCCATTCTGGAGGGCGCCTCGGATCTACGCGCCACTGACATTCCAACGCGCGTCGAGACAGCATCGGCGGCCGCTACGGGCGCGATTTCGGCGCGCCTCGACAGGCTTCCCGCGACGCGCGCCGTCTGGAAGCTGATCCTGCTGCTGAGCCTTGGTTTCTTCTTCGAACTCTACGACCTTCTCTTCACGGGCTATATCGCGCCCGGTCTCGTCAAGAGCGGCATTCTCACGCCGACCACCACGGGTCTGTTCGGCACGTCAGGCGTCGCGAGCTTCATCGCTGCGCTGTTCAGCGGACTGTTCGTCGGCACCATTGCATGCGGCTTTCTCGCCGACCGTTTCGGCCGACGCGCGATCTTCACGTGGTCCCTGCTCTGGTACGTCGCGGCGAACACGGTGATGGCCTTTCAGGACACGGCCAGCGGTTTGAACGTGTGGCGCTTCATCTCGGGCATGGGGATTGGCGTCGAGCTGATTACCATCGGCACCTACATGTCCGAACTCGCGCCGAAGCATCTGCGCGGCAGGGCATTCGCGATCTGCCAGACGATCGGCTTCTCGGCCGTGCCCGTCGTCGCGTTTCTTTCGTGGCTGCTCGTGCCTAAGGCGCCGTTTGGCGTGGACGGCTGGCGATGGGTCGTGCTGCTCGGCGGTATCAGCGCGCTGTTCGTCTGGTACTTCAGGCGCAATCTTCCTGAAAGTCCGCGCTGGCTGGCGGGCAAAGGGCGGCTTCGCGAAGCCGACGAAGTGCTCGCGCGTCTCGAAGAGAAAGTCGCTCAGCAGCACGGACAGCCATTGCCCGAGCCGGGCCCGTCTGAACCCGTTCCGCGCAAGGCCGGATTCGCCGATATGTGGAAACCGCCGTATCGCAAGCGCACCGTGATGCTGATCATTTTCCACATCTTCCAGACAGTCGGCTTCTTTGGCTTCGCGAACTGGGTGCCGACGCTGCTCGTCAAGCAAGGCATCACGGTGACGTCCAGCTTGCTGTACACGACCGTGATCGGTCTGGCGGCACCGCTTGGGCCGTTGCTCGGCTACTGGATTGCGGACCGCTTCGAACGCAAGCATGTGATCGTCTGCATGGCCGCGCTCAATATCGTCGCGGGCCTGCTCTTCAGCCAGGCGGCATCGGCCGTCGAGATCGTGATACTGGGCGTGCTTCTGACGCTGGCGGGCAACATCATCTCGTTCACCTATCACGCGTATCAGCAGGAACTCTATCCGACAGCGATTCGCGCCCGCGCAGTGGGCTTCGTCTATTCGTGGAGCCGTCTGTCGGCGGTGTTCAGTTCGTTCGTGATCGCGTTCACGCTGAAGGATTTCGGCGTCGCAGGCGTGTTCGTCTTCATTGCGGGCGCGATGACGCTCGTGATCGTCACGATCGGTCTGATGGGCCCGCGAACGCTCGGCAAATCGCTTGAGAGCATTTCACACTGAACGTATCTCCCGTGTGCCGGCGGCCTGCATGGCGGGCCGCCTCGCGCGGCATCGTTCACGTACCGCACGCGTGAATCAGGAACTGCTGTAGCGCCGTCGCCGGCCCGCTCAACTGCGCGCCCTTCGGCCAGATCATGCCCGCATCCATTTGCGGCACCACGTCCGTGATGGGCCGCGCGTCGATGCGCTTGCCTTCCAGCGACCACGGACGGAACACCATATCCGACAGCACCGTCACGCCGAAACCATGCGCGACCAGCCCGCGCAGCGCTTCCATCGAACTGGTGCGAAACGCGATGTTCGGCTCGATCCCCTTTTTCTTCCAGTAACGCAGCGTCGACTGCTCGCCCTCGTCGACTGTAATCAGGATGTACGGATGGGCCGCGATGTCCCTCAGCGACGGCGCGTCCACTTGCGCCAGCGGATGCGTCGGCGCGACCCACAATTGCCGCCGCGAGCGGATCAACACCTGGCTGCCGAACCGGCTGAGCTTTTCGATATTCGACAGCAGCACCACGCCGATCTCGACGTCGCCATCGAGCACCGCGCGCTCGATATCCGCCCGTTCCATGTCGCGCAAGTCGAACTCGATGAACGGATAGGTCGCGCGAAAACGCGCCAGCAGTTCGGGCAGGAAATAGCCCAGCACCGTATAGGACGCGGCAATGCGCACCGTCCCACGCATATCGTGCGAGCGGAAAGGCGGCATGTGGACGGCGTCACGCGCCGCGTCTAGCACGCGCCGCGCGTGGTTATAGAAATCCTGGCCGTCTGGCGTGAGCGTGACGCCCTGTGGCAGCCGCTCGAACAGCCGCGTGCCGAGACCGTTTTCCAATGCGAGCACCGCGTTGGTGATCGCCGATTGCGACACATGCTCGTTGGCCGCCGCCATCGAGAACTGGCCCGTTTGCGCCGCCGCCACGAAGTAACGCAACTGACGGAGTGTGAGATCGAATGCCATCTGATTTTCGAATACCAGAATTGTCTATTTGTGATTTTACGATAGCAATTCGGCTTCCTATACTCGGCGAAAAACACATTCCCCGGAGACAGCCCTGCCATGAATGCGCCCGATCTAGCCCTCGCATCCGACCTAGCGACCGAAACACCCGCCACGCCCGTCACCCTTGAAGACAAGTACACGCTCGAAAAAGGCCGTGTGTATATCAGCGGCACGCAGGCGCTCGTGCGTCTCCCGATGCTGCAAAAAGCGCGCGACCGTAAGGCCGGGCTGAACACGGCAGGCTTCATTTCCGGCTATCGCGGCTCGCCGCTGGGCGCGCTCGATCAGTCGCTGTGGAAAGCGAAAAAGCATCTGCAGGACAACGACATCGTCTTCCAGCCCGGCGTCAACGAAGATCTGGCCGCGACGTCCGTCTGGGGCACGCAGCAGATCAACCTGTGGCCGGGCGCGACGCGCGACGGCGTATTCGGCATGTGGTACGGCAAAGGCCCTGGCGTCGACCGTACGGGCGATGTGTTCAAGCACGCGAACTCCGCCGGCAGCGACGCGCGCGGCGGCGTGCTCGTGCTGGCGGGCGACGACCACGCGGCGAAGTCGTCGTCGGTTGCGCATCAGTCGGAGCACGCGTTTATTGCGGCGGGCATTCCCGTGCTCTATCCGGCGAACGTGCAGGAATACCTCGACTACGGGCTGCACGGCTGGGCAATGAGCCGCTATTCGGGCCTTTGGGTCGCGATGAAGTGCGTGACGGACGTGATCGAATCCACGGCGTCGATCGATCTCGATCCGGATCGCGTCGAAATCGTCACGCCGACCGATTACGCGATGCCCGAGGGCGGTCTGAACATCCGTTGGCCCGACGCGCCGCTCGCGCAGGAAGCGCGGCTGCTCGACGAGAAATGGTACGCGGCGCTCGCCTATATCCGCGCGAACAAGCTGAACCGCGTCGTGATCGATTCGCCGACGCCGCGCTTCGGCATCATCACGGCGGGCAAGGCCTATCTCGACGTGCGTCAGGCGCTCAGCGACCTGGGCCTCGACGACGATACCTGCGCGAAGATCGGTCTGCGCGTGCTCAAGGTGGGCTGCGTGTGGCCGCTCGATGCGCAGGATGCCCGCGCCTTCGCGACGGGGCTGGAAGAAATTCTCGTCGTCGAAGAAAAGCGCCAGATTCTCGAATACGCGCTGAAGGAAGAGCTATACAACTGGCGTGAGGACGTGCGGCCAAAGATCTATGGCAAGTTCGACGAGCGCGACAATGAAGGCGGCGAGTGGTCGGTGCCGCGTGGCGACTGGCTGTTGCCCGCGCATTACGAGCTGTCGCCGGCGCTGATCGCGAAGGCCGTGGCGCGGCGTCTGTCGCGCGCGGACCTGCCCGACGACGTGCGGGCGCGGATGCTCGCGCGCGTCGCGATCATCGAAGCGAAAGAGCGCGAAGCGGCGAAGCCGCGCGTGTCCGTCGAACGCAAGCCGTGGTTCTGCTCGGGCTGCCCGCATAACACGTCGACCAACGTGCCCGAAGGTTCGCGCGCGCTCGCGGGCATCGGCTGTCACTACATGTCGATGTGGATGGACCGCAAGACGGAAACCTTCAGCCAGATGGGCGGCGAAGGTGTCGCGTGGATCGGCCAGATGCATTTCTCCGGCGATAAGCACGTGTTCGTCAATCTCGGCGACGGCACTTACTTCCACTCCGGGCTGCTGGCGATTCGCGCTGCGATCGCGGCCAACGCGAACATCACCTACAAGATTCTCTACAACGACGCCGTCGCGATGACGGGCGGCCAGCCCATCGACGGCGTGCTGACCGTGCCGCAGATTGCGCATCAGGTTCATGCCGAGGGCGCAAAGCGCATCGTCATCGTCACCGACGAGCCGCAGAAGTATCACTCCGGCATCGTGTTGCCGGCGGGCGTCGATGTTCATCATCGCGATCAGCTCGATACCGTGCAGCGCGCACTGCGCGACATGCCCGGCACGACCGTGCTGATCTACGACCAGACTTGCGCGACCGAGAAGCGGCGGCGCCGCAAACGCGGTGCGTATCCCGATCCCGCGCGCCGTGCATTCATCAACGATGCCGTGTGCGAAGGCTGCGGCGATTGCTCGGTGCAATCGAACTGCCTGTCAGTCGAGCCGCTCGATACGCCGCTCGGCACGAAGCGCAAGATCAACCAGTCGTCGTGCAACAAGGACTTTTCTTGCGTGAAGGGCTTTTGTCCGAGCTTCGTCACGGCTGAAGGCGCGCAGCTTCGCAAGCCTCAGGCTGCGCGCGGCAGCGGCGCTCTTAATGGAGAGTTCGACACGCTGCCAATGCCGTCGCTACCCGCACTCGCAAGACCGTACGGCATTCTGGTGACGGGCGTCGGCGGCACGGGCGTCGTGACGATTGGCGGCCTGATCGGCATGGCCGCGCATATCGAACGCAAGGGCGTCACTGTGCTCGACATGGCGGGCCTCGCGCAAAAGGGTGGCGCCGTGCTCAGCCACGTGCAGGTCGCGTCCTCGCCCGATGCGTTGCACGCGACGCGCATCGCGACAGGCGAAGCGCGGCTCGTGATCGGTTGCGATGCGATCGTGTCGGCGTCGAACGATGTGCTGTCGCGCACGCAACATGGCGTGACGGTTGCCGCGATCAACAGCGGCGCGACGCCGACGGCCGAATTCGTCAAGAACCCGAAGTGGACCTTCCCGGGCACGCAGACGGAAGCGGGACTGCGCGACAGCATCGGCGAAGGATGCGCCTTCATCGACGCCAACGCGCTCGCGCTGAAGCTGCTCGGCGACACGATCTATAGCAATCCGCTGCTGCTTGGGTTTGCGTGGCAGAAAGGCTGGCTGCCGCTGCAACTGTCGAGCCTCGTGCGCGCAATCGAACTCAATGGCGTATCGATCGAGAAGAATCAGCAGGCGTTCAACTGGGGACGCTATATCGCGCATCATGGCGAGGCGGCTGTGAAGGCGCTGCTCAAGCCGGCTGCTGCCGCGGCGCAGGCGATCGTCATGCAGATGCCGGAATCGCTCGACAAGCTGATTGCATCGCGTGAAACGCTGTTGACGGCGTATCAGAACGCAGCGTATGCGCAGCGCTATCGCGAGGTGATCGACCGTATCCGCGTGAAGGAAACGCAAGTCGCAGGCAACGCGAAACTGCCGCTCACGCGCGCGGTAGCGACGAGCCTCTCGAAGCTGATGGCCTACAAGGATGAATACGAAGTCGCTCGCCTTTACGCAGATCCCGCTTATCTGGAGAAACTGCGTCAGCAGTTCGAGGGCGAACCGGGCCGCGATTACAAGCTGAGTTTCCATCTCGCGCCGCCGTTGCTCGCGAAGCGCGACGAACGTGGGAACTTGCAGAAGAAAAGCTTCGGTCCGTGGATGCTGCCCGTGTTCCGTGCGCTCGCACGCATGAAGGGACTGCGCGGCACCGCGCTGGATGTATTCGGCAAGACGGCCGAACGGCGCGGCGAGCGGCAACTGATTGCGGAGTACATCGCGCTAGTCGACGAGTTTTGCGCAACGCTCGATCTTGAACGCCTGCCTGCGGCGCTCCAGCTCGCCAGCCTGCCGGACGATATTCGCGGCTTCGGTCATGTGAAAGAACGCAATATCCAGGCAGCGGCGAAGAAGAAGGAGCGCTTGCTTAATGACTATCGGACGCCGGAGCGGTTGACTGCTAGCGCGTAACATCGGTTGGATGGAAGCTGAACCGGGGCTTGCGGCACACGCTGGCCCCGGTGCTCCGCCCGATACGCTCTTCAAGGTGCAACATGCTCGGGTTCTTCATACGCCGAAGAAGGTACGCACGCGCAGAGATGATGTGCCTGTTGGCTTGCCTTGTCGCCGGTTGTTCGACAGTGAATCAACCGCAAGCCGGCCAGACAGAAACGGCGTGCCGCGTACCCGGCCATTTTTGCCAGACGTTCTTTGGCCCGTGACTGAAAAGCCAACGCGCCGTGCGCATATCGAGGGGACAAAAAGAAAAGCCCACCAAGTGGTGGGCTGAATCCATATCAAGAGGAGACATGGAGGAGACAGAAATCAGTATAAACCCCTATTCGTGTAATGCAAGCGTTTGTAGCGACGCAGCAACGTTCATTTCTCCCCGCCACCCCTCCAAGCCCGCCCGCGCGTAGCGTGCGCGCCACACCGCACTTCCCGTCTGTTGCACTGGAGCAACGCTTTCCGTTCCTTCCCGTTGCGTCCCGCCGTGCGCCCGACCTACGGCTTTGGCAACTTGTTTGCGGGTGTACCTTTTGTCGCGCGATGCGGATGGGTTTTCTGCGCTGGTCCGGCTTAGCCGCGAAGAACTCGTCCCCAGCTTTTCACCGCATCGCCCGAACAACTGCCGCTTCTCCATCCGATATGTCCATCCGGCCGCACGATCCAAACCATGCCGCCTGACGCGCGAAACGTTGCCGCAAACTCGCCGTTCGTATCCGTCAACACCGTCATCAGTTCGCCGCCTGGCACTTCGCAGCCCGGCGCCGCAACGAGCACAGCCGACGCTAGACCAGGCAGCAACCCGGCAAGCGCCCGACAGCCATCGGCAAACGCCTCATATTGCGCGCCAGCCGCATCGACATAACCAAGCAGCACATGGCGCCCATGCCCGACAAACTCCTGCAATCGCCGTGGACGCCCCACAAAGCGCTGCGACAAGCCATACACATCCGGCAGCCGGTCGCCCGGCGCTGGTAACTCCGGGGCCGCATCCGCGCACATGTCGGCGACGATCGGACTGCCGCGATACGTAACCAGTAGCTGCGTCTCGCGCATCGCCGGATTGGCGGCCTTGCGGGCGAGCACGGCGTTGAGCGCGGCGCTCGTCGACTGAACGACGTCCACGCCGACGGGATGCCGTTCCGCCGAATAACTGTCTAGCAAAGCGGGATGCGCAAGGCCTTTCGCCACGTGCACGAGCTTCCATGCGAGGTTGTGCGCGTCCTGCAAGCCCGTGTTCATTCCCTGCCCGCCGACAGGCGGATGAATATGCGCGGCGTCGCCCGCAATGAACACGCGGCCATGTCCATACTCGGACGCAATGCGATGACTCACCCGATACACCGACGACCAGCGCATCGAAGACAAACGGGCGCCTTCCGGCAGCGAGGGCAACAGCAGTGCGCACATCGTGTCGAAATCAGGTGCGGCAACTCCCGCCAGTGAAGCTGAATGATCGTCAGGCATGGTCATCGACAGCCGGTAGCGCCGCGCCGATCCGCGAATCGGCACCGCCGCCACGCTGGTTTTCGCGCGCGCCGCGTCGCTCCATTCGAATCGGTACATCGGCCCGCGCGGATGCGCCCAGTCGATGTCCACATCGGCGAGTGCAAAAGTCTGTGGAAATTGCGCGCCCTCGTACGACAGCCCCAATGCCGAACGCACCTTGCTATGCGCGCCGTCACATCCGACGAGCCATCGGCAGCGCACCGTGCGCGCCTCGCCGTGTGGCCCCGTCAGAAACGCTTCGACGCCATCGTCCGTTTCGACAAAGCTGTCGAGCTTGACCCCATAGTGCACGCGCCCGCCATGTCCGGTGAACGCCGCTTCGAGCAGCCGCTCCGTCTCGTACTGCGCGAGCGAAAGCGACCCGTACGGCAAACCCTGTTCCGGCACATGCATGCTGCGCGCAGGCACCATCGCCCCGTCGACCCACGTTTCGACGCCCGTGAGCCAGACACCCGCCTCGATTGCGCGATCAACGATTCCCAGATCGTCGAAAATCTCCAGCGTGCGCGGCGTAATGCCGAGCGCCTTGCAGAAGAACCCTCTCGCCGGCATTCCGTCGATCACGTTCACCGCGACGCCGTCGCGCTGCAATTCGGTGCCAAGCAGCAAGCCGACGGGACCCGCTCCGACGACGAGCACATCCACGTCTTCCATGTTCCGCTCCTCACGGTTCATCGCGCAGTCAAATCGAATCAGGGCGAACAATCACGCAAACCCAAAAAGAATAGGCGATACGGCACCGTGTATCAGCGCAAGTCCGCCGTGAAGGCGCTCCCGCGCTATAGCAGCGAGCTATTGCCGGCATTGCCGCAAACGAATTCAGTTGCCCTTCGCCGTCGCATATATTGAAACCGAGCAGATGCGCCGACAACGCGGCGATATGCGTAACCGCGCATACCGCCGGGTTTGTAACCCGAGGTGCGGGCGCAGGACGGCGATCTGTCGCGCAAGCCCGATACCATCGTAAAACGCATAGTGGAGAGATACTCCCAAGGAGACGACGCATGTCAACCGATGCAAAGTGCCCGTTCATTCATGCCGCTGGCGGCGGAACGACCAATCGCGACTGGTGGCCGAAGCAGCTTCGGCTGGACCTGCTCAGCCAGCATTCCAGCCGGTCCAATCCGCTGGACAAGGATTTCGACTACGCCGAGGCGTTCAAGAGCCTCGATCTCGCCGCCGTCAAGCAAGACCTCGCGGTGCTGATGACCGACTCGCAGGACTGGTGGCCCGCGGACTTCGGCCACTATGGACCGTTGTTCATTCGCATGGCATGGCATAGCGCCGGCACGTACCGCACGGGCGATGGACGCGGAGGCGGCGGTCGCGGCCAGCAGCGTTTCGCCCCCCTAAATAGCTGGCCGGACAATGTCAGCCTCGACAAAGCGCGCCGCTTGCTCTGGCCCGTGAAGCAGAAATACGGCCAGAAAATCTCCTGGGCCGATCTGATGATCCTGTCCGGCAATGTCGCGCTGGAAACCATGGGCTTCAAGACCTTCGGCTTCGCGGGCGGTCGCGAAGACACGTGGGAACCTGATCAAGACGTCTACTGGGGCAATGAAAAAACCTGGCTCGGCGGCGACGTCCGCTACGGCAAAGCCGCCGCGCCCCGCGACGCAGGCGACGAAGGCGTGCTCGTCGCCGACGAGGAACTGCACGGCGAAGAAACCAGCCGCACCGTTAGCGGGCGGAATCTGGAAAACCCGCTCGGCGCCGTGCAGATGGGCCTGATCTACGTGAACCCGGAAGGCCCGGACGGTAATCCCGATCCGCTCGCCGCCGCGCACGACATCCGCGAAACCTTCGCGCGCATGGCGATGAACGACGAGGAAACCGTCGCGCTGATCGCAGGCGGCCACACGTTCGGCAAAACGCACGGCGCCGGTCCCGCCGATAACGTCGGCGCCGAACCCGAAGCCGCCGAGCTCGAAAACCAGGGGCTAGGCTGGAAAAGCAGCTTCGGCAGCGGCAAGGGCGGCGACACGATCACGAGCGGCCTGGAAGTCACGTGGACGGCCACACCGACACAGTGGGGCATGGGCTTCTTCCAGAACCTGTTCGGCCACGAATGGGAATTGACCAAGAGCCCCGCGGGCGCGAATCAGTGGGTCGCCAAGGGCGCGACGGCCACGATCCCGCATGCGCACGATCCATCGAAAAAGCTGCTGCCGACGATGCTCACCACTGATCTATCGCTGCGCTTCGACCCCGAGTACGAGAAGATTTCGCGGCGCTTCATGCAGAACCCGGATGAGTTCGCCGACGCGTTCGCGCGCGCCTGGTTCAAGCTGACGCATCGCGACATGGGGCCGCGCGCCCGCTATCTCGGCCCGGAAGTGCCTGCCGAAGAACTGCTGTGGCAGGACCCGATTCCCGCCGTGAATCATCCATTGGTCGATACCAACGACATTGCTTCGCTGAAGCAGAAAATTCTGGCTTCGGGGCTCGCTGTCTCGCAGCTGGTGTCAACGGCGTGGGCTTCGGCGTCGACGTTCCGTGGCTCGGACATGCGCGGCGGGGCCAATGGCGCACGCATCCGCCTCGCACCGCAGAAGGACTGGGCGGCCAATCAGCCCGAACAACTGGCGAAGGTGCTCAAAACGCTCGAAGGCATCCAGAGTGAGTTCAACGGGGCGGCGTCGGGCGGCAAGAAGATTTCGCTCGCGGATCTGATCGTGCTGGCAGGCGGCGCGGCGATCGAACAGGCGGCGAAGAACGCCGGGCAACTCGTCAGCGTGCCGTTCACACCGGGGCGCATGGACGCGTCGCAGGAACAGACGGACGTGCTATCCGTCGCCGTGCTGGAGCCGGTCGCCGATGGCTTCCGCAACTTCCTCAAGGGCAAGTACGACGTACCGGCGGAAGCGCTGCTGATCGACAAGGCGCAACGGCTGACACTGACGGCGCCGGAAATGACGGTGCTGATCGGCGGCTTGCGCGTGCTGAACGTGCACACGGGTGCCGATTCGCACGGCGTGTTCACGAAACGGCCAGAAACGCTGACCAACGACTTCTTCCGCAACCTGCTCGACATGGGCACGGAATGGACGCCTACGACGCCCGCGCGCGAGGTGTTCGAAGGCGCCGACCGCCGAACGGGCGAAGTGAAGTGGACGGGCACGCGCGTCGATCTGATTTTCGGCTCGCATGCGCAGTTGCGCGCGCTTTGCGAGGTCTATGCGAGCGAGGACGCGCAGGAGAAATTCACGCGCGACTTCGTTGCTGCGTGGGTGAAGGTGATGAACCTCGACCGCTTCGATCTGGCTTGAGCGGTTGCGGCTGTTGAATGCGCGGTGCGATTGCCGTTGTTAAAGCGGCAACGCACCGCGCTGTTTTTTTGCGCACCGCGCATCACGCTGGCAAATAACGCTGCCATGACCGTCTGGCCGTCCGCAGACAGCCCATAAGACCGACTATTCGCTTCCCTGCCCCTCCAACCCGTTGCCCGCAGGCAACGCGACCTTACGCGTCGGTATAACCCCGCTTGCATGTGCATTTTTGCACCGTTAACATAAAACCATATATACGGTTTCTACACTGCGGAATTCGACGCGGTGTGGCGACAAGCGGTGATACCGCATCACACTACATAGAGCCTGTGTGGCAAGGGGGCGCATCATGTCCGACAAGCATCTCTCCAGTCAGTTCGACGCTGCGCTCAACATGCTATCGACCAACCTGCTGGAAATGGGTGGCGTGGTCGAACGACAAATTACCCGCTGCCTGTCGTTGCTCGACGCTTATGACCCCGCGCTCGTCGAAGACATTCGCGACAGCGAGCGTGAGCTGAACGCGCTCGAAATCGAAATCGATGAAGAAATACACCGCGTGATCGCACGCCGACAACCGGCTGCACGCGACCTGCGGCTATTGATGGCCATGTCGAAGTGCGTCACTAATCTCGAACGCATGGGCGACGAAGCGCGCAAGATTTCCAAGCGCATGCGGCGCATCGATGAACATGGCGGAACGCCGCCCATCTCGCTGGCCGAGCTGAAGCAGTGCGGTGAACTGGCGTCGTCGATCCTGCATCGGGTGCTCGATGCGTTTGCGCGCATGGACGCCGTGGCCGCCGCGCAGATCGTGCGCGACGACAAGGCCATCGACGACGTATTCCGTGCGTTCGTCGAGCGGCTCGCGATACACATGAACGAGACGCCGCGCACCATTACGGTCGCGCTCGAATATCTGTTCATCGCGAAGGCGTTGGAACGGATCGGCGATCACGCGAAGAACATTGCCGAATTCGTCGTGTTCGTCGTCAAGGGGCGCGATGTGCGTCACATTCCGCTGCGCGAACTCGAACGCGAGGCATTGACGAACTGAGCACGCGTTGACACGCCGCATTCACCCACGTTAGCGGCAAATCAACGCGTCAGGCATCTGCATCGTTCACTGTTGCAGATGCCTGTTCACGATAGCAAACGCAGCCGCACCAGAACGAGACAGGAAAGCATCGAAGCGCATATGAATAGCTCGAATGCTTTCTTGTCGTGACGTACCGCGTCGACAAGAATGGGTGCTCAAAGACGACCACTGCGCTCATTCCCATGTCGAAAGCACCCAGCCTGCAGCTCGATTCTGCCACGCTCGCCGACGAATACGATCGCCTCGGCATCCGCCAGTTCAATCATGGACTTCAACTGCTCGACGCGCTCGATCTGCGCGAACGCGAACGCGTGCTCGACATCGGCTGCGGCACGGGCCGTCTGACGGAATCGGCCGCGCAGCGCGTCGGCGCGCACGGCGAAGTGCTCGGCATCGCGACAGCACGTCGTCGACGTTGTCGAATGCGTCGTCGAACTCGCGAATCTCGTTGAGCGTGGGTTCGAAGCCCACGGAGGCCAGCAGCGTTGCCGTGCTTTCGCGCGTGAGCTTGTTCGGCGCGCCGATCTCCGCGTGCTGCGAGGCTGGGTCGTCGGCGATCAGCGTGTGCAGCACGCGATGCAGATCGTGCGGCACATCGGCGGGCATGGGATCGCGCCGCAAATTCTTCCGCCGCCGCAACAGGTATTTGACACGCTGTACGACCTTGCGATCAGCGGCGACCTGGCGCGCAACACACTGGTCAGCCTGCAACGCGTGCTGGTCGGCTTCGGCGTCGGCGCGCCCGCGGGCTTCTTCATCGGCGCGGCATTGGGTTTGTCGCGCACCGTCGAAGCCTACGTGCTACCCGCCTTCAATGCGCTCGTGCAGATTCCCGTATTGGGCTGGCTGCCGTTTCTGCTGTTGCTGGTCGGTGTCGGCGAGCCGTTGAAGTACATCCTGATCGCGCATGCCGCGCTCGTGCCCGTGACGTTGAGCACGATGCAAGGCGTGCGAAACACGCCCGCCACGCTCGATGAAGTTGCGCGCGTGTTCGGCTACAGCCGCTTGCAGCGCGTCGTGTATGTCGTGCTGCCCGCCGCCGTGCCGACGCTCGCCACGGGCGTGCGGCTCGCGTTCACCAAGGCGTGGCTCGCGCTCGTCGTGGTCGAACTGGTGGCGTCGTCGGAAGGGCTCGGCTATCTGATCGTGTATGGCCGGCAGCTCTTTCAGCTCGACCTTGTGATGGCTTCCGTCGTGATCGTCGGCGCAATCGGCTTTGCGATCAACCGCGCGCTCGATGCGCTCGAAGCCCGTTTGCGGCGCGGGCAACCATCGGCATTTCGCGAGTAAATGATTCGATTGAGGACACACGTCATGCCTTCCACACGTCCGCTTCCACGGCTTTTTTCGGAGCGCAAATCCAACGGTCCGCCGCCGTGCAGTTGCGACGCACCCGCCAAGCCCGAACGTCAGTCCGTACTCAAACAGCGTCTTTCCACGTTCAACTGGCGCGGCCTCGTGCTGCCGCTCGCCGCGTTCGCGTTGTGGTGGCTCGTGTCGGCGTTGCATCTCGTCAAGAGCGGCTTGCTCGTCAGCCCTGTCGATGTCGCGCGCACTGCGTTGCAGCAGATTCAGAGCGGCGCGTTGCTGCGCGCGCTGTCGGCTTCGCTTGCGCGTGAAGCGAGCGGCTTCGTGATCGGCACGGCGGGCGGCCTGCTGCTCGGCGCGGCGCTCGGCTTCTCGCGCATCGCCACACGCCTGATCGGTCCGACCTTCGACACTTTCAAGCAGATCTCGCTGTTCGCATGGATACTGCTGATCTCCGTGTGGTTCGGTCTCGGCGACATGGCGAAAGTCGTGTTCCTGTCGCTGGCCGCGCTGCTGCCCGTCGCCGCGCATACGTGCGACGGCATCCACGCCGTGTCGCCGCGCTATGTCGAAGTCGCGCGTGCGTTTCGCTATTCGCGTCTGCAAATGGCCCGCTTCGTGATTCTGCCCGCCGCACTGCCGTCGATCTTCACGGGCATCTATCTCGCGCTGATCTACTCGTGGCTCGCGACGCTCGGCGCCGAATATCTGCTGGTCGCGGGCAGCGGGATCGGCAATACGCTGATCGACGGCAGCGAGCAGTTCAGGATGGATCTCGTGCTGTTTGGAATCATCGTCGTGGGCATCACGGGCTGGGCGCTCAACGCGCTTGCACGCGGCGTCGAACGGCGTGTGCTCGCGCGACGCACGGGTGCAATGCGCGAACGCGCCGCCGCATGACATCAACATTCAGGTAACCGCATATGACGACGACAGTCTCCGAAGGCATCCGCATCCGCAACGTCAGCAAACGCTACGCGCAACAGGACGAAGCGAACGGCACGCTGCTCGTGCTCGACGACATCTCGCTCGATATCGCGCAGGGCGAATTCGTCAGCGTGCTCGGCGCAAGCGGTTGCGGCAAGTCGACCTTGCTGCGGCTCGTCGCAGGGCTCGACCGCGACTTTCGCGGCGATATCAGCGTGGACGGCGAGCGCGTGCGCGACACATCGCTCGAACGCGGCATCGTGTTTCAGGATCACCGGCTGTTTCCGTGGCTCACGGCTTCGCAGAACATTCTTGCCGCGTTGCGCAACGCGCCGCTTTCGACACAGCAGAAACGCGAGGCGGTTGCCGAGCACGTTGCACTCGTTGGACTTGAAGGTTTCGAGCATGCGTATCCGCATCAGTTGTCGGGCGGCATGGCGCAGCGTGTCGCGATTGCCCGCGGACTCGTGAACCGGCCGCGCGTGCTGCTGCTCGACGAACCGTTCGGCGCGCTCGACGCGCTGACGCGCGGCCGTCTGCAAAACGAATTGCAGCGCATCTGGCAGCACGAGCGGATCACGATGATTCTCGTCACGCACGACGTCGACGAAGCGATCTATCTGGGTGACCGCGTGGTGACGATGGCCCCGCGCCCGGGCCGCGTGAAGCGCATCGCTCACGTCGATCCGCCGCGCCCGCGCGAGCGCAGCGATGCGCGCTTCGTGCGGCTACGGGAGCAGATTCTCGCCGATTTCACCGACCAGCCCGCACCCGCCGATCACGACACGCCTGGCAGCGGCCTGCGCGCAAACGCGCATGAGCCGCGCATCACGGAATGGCGCCTGGCGTGGTGAAACCCGATTTCTTTCGACGTCGATCAAGGAAACTACAGTGAGCGAAGCACGACAACACCAAAGACAGATCAGCCTCGGCGCATTCCTGATGGAAACGGGACATCACATCGCTGCATGGCGTCACCCGGACACGCACGCGACAGGCGGCCTCGACTTCGCGCACTACGCGCAACTTGCGCAGATCGCCGAGCGCGAAATTCGACGCGATCTTCTTCGCCGACAGCGTCAGCGTGCGCGACACGCATTTGCCTTCGCTATCGCGCACGGCGCGCGCCGATCACTTCGAGCCGCTGACGCTGCTGTCCGCGCTGTCCGTCGTGACTTCGCATATCGGTCTCGTCGCCACGGTTTCCACGACGTTCAACGAGCCGTACAACGTCGCGCGCAAGTTTGCGTCGCTTGATCACCTGAGCGGCGGCCGCTCCGGCTGGAATCTCGTCACGTCGAGCACGGAAACGGAGGCGCACAACTTCGGCTTCGACAAGCATCCCGATCACGCGCTGCGCTACGAGCGCGCGAAAGAATTCCACGACGTGGTGACAGGGCTGTGGGATAGCTGGGACGACGACGCATTCCTGCGCGACAAGGCAAGCGGCGTCTACTTCGATCCCGACAAGGTGCATGTGCTCGACTATCACGGCAAGCATTTCAAGGTGCGCGGGCCATTGAACGTCGCGCGTTCGCCGCAAGGGCGGCCCGTCGTGATTCAGGCGGGCGCATCCGATGCAGGCAAGGAACTCGCTGCGCAAACGGCCGAAGTGATCTTCGTCGCGCACCAGACGCTCGACGAAGCAAAGCACTTCTATCGCGACGTGAAAGGCCGGCTTGCGCGCTATGGGCGCCGGCCCGAGCATCTGAAGATCATGCCCGGCATTTTTCCGGTGATCGGCAGGACGCAGCAGGAAGCGCAAGACAAGTTCGACGCGTTGCAGGACCTGATTCATCCGACTGTCGGCTTGCAGTTGCTGTCGAACATGTCGGGTGGCGTCGATCTGTCGAAGTACGACGTGGACGGACCTGTGCCTGAATTGCCGGAAACGAATGGCGGCAAGAGCCGGCAACGCCTTCTGCTCGATCTCGCGCGCCGCGACAATCTGACGATACGCCAGCTATATCTGCGCATCGCAGGCGCGCGCGGACATCAGCAGGTGATCGGCACGCCGCAGAGCATCGCCGACCAGTTGCAGCAATGGTTCGAAGAAGAAGGCGCCGATGGCTTCAACATCATGTCGCCGTGGCTGCCTGGCGGGCTGAGCGAGTTTGCCGAACTGGTCGTGCCGGAGTTGCAGCGGCGCGGACTGTTTCGGACTGAATACGCGGGCCGCACGCTGCGCGATCATCTGGGACTGCCGCGCCCGGAGAACCCGTTCTCGACACAATCGGCACAAGCTGCGCGAGTTGCGCAGACTGCCTGACCGGTTGTCCTACGCGCGACGGGGCGAGTTGGCTACAGACGCCCCGGTCGCGGATCAGAAACAAAGCCATCGCGATTGGGCATGCGAACCGACGCCAGCGAATGCGCATCGAGACGCGCATCGTCGGGCACGATGCCGTTCTGGTTCAGAATCCACGCGCTCAGCGCATAGACTTCATCGGCGCTGAGCGATTGCGGCGCGTTGTACGGCATCGCGCGGCGGATGTAGTCGAACAATGTTGTCGCATACGGCCAGTAGCTGCCTACCGTGCGCTTCGGGTTGGCTGAGGCAAGCGTGCCGCGTCCGCCTATCAGTTGATCGCCGATCAGCCCTTCTCCCTTCGCGCCGTGGCACGCGGCGCATTTGGCCGCGAAGATTTTGCCGCCCATCGCGACGTCGCCGCTGCCAGCGGGCAAACCGTGGCCATCGGGCGCGATGTCGATATTCCACGCGGCGATGTCAGCATCGCTGACGGGCGTGCCGATTGCATCGACTGATTTACGCAGTTCGGCATTCGACGCGGTCAACGACGTCGAGCACGCGCCCAGCGACGCGCACAGCAAAGACGCCCGGAAGATTGACTTAAGCATTTTTCACGCTTCCATCGGCGCCGATGCGCCACTGATGAATGCCGTTGTAGTGATAATTCGAGTTCAGTCCGCGCGCCTGCACGAGCGCTTCGCGCGTCGGCTGCACGTAACCCGTCGAATCGGTAGCGCGCGACAGAATGGCCGTTGGCTCACCGTTCCACACCCAGCCCGATTGAAAGCGCGTCAACGCGCGATCGCGCGGCGTGTCGTCGAGCGTCGCGTCCTGCCACGTCTTGCCGCCATCCGTCGATACTTCGACCCGGCGAATCGCGCCACGCCCCGACCACGCGAGACCGACAATCGGATAAAAGCCGTGCACCGTCAGCCGTTGCCCCGACGAAGGCCGCGTGATCACCGACTTCGCATCCATCTCGAACACGAACTGCCGCGCGCGTCCATCCGGCAGCAGCCCCGTATATTTCGATGTTTCCTCGCGCGTCTCCAGCGGCGCATCGACGACCTTCAGACGCCGCAACCACTTCACATTCGTATTGCCTTCGAAGCCCGGCACGAGAAGCCGCAGCGGATAACCGTTCTCGGGCCGCAGACGCTCGCCGTTTTGCGCATAGACGACGAGCGCGCGGTCGAGAATGCGGTCGAGCGGCAGGCTGCGCGTCATCGCGGCGGCATCGGCGCCTTCGGCGAGCAGCCATTTCGGCGTGCGTCCGTCCGTCGCCGCCGCGAGTCCGCCCGTCGCTTCGAGCAAGGTCGAAAGACGCACGCCCGTCCATTCGCAACACGACAGCAGTCCGTGCGTGATCTGCACTGGCAGGCCGCTCGGACCTTTCCATTCGCTTCCCGTGTTGCCCGAGCATTCCAGGAAATGAATCCGCGACTCGGACGGCAGACGCAGCAGATCATCCATCGTGAAGAGCTTCGGCTCGCGCACCAGGCCATGCACGACCAGGCGATGCACGTCGGGATCGATATCCGGCACGCCAGAATGATGACGCTCATACACGAGCCCGTTCGGCGTGATCGTGCCGTGCAGGTCCGCGAGCGGCGTGAGCGACGAGGCCGCGCCCGGCATCGGCCATGCGCGCGCCGCGCGGCGCACCACGTTCGCTTCGCGCGGCGACGGTTGTCCGTACGGATGATCGAGGATCGGCGCGCCGGGCGTTTGCGTCCACGGATCGACGTTCAGCGGGCGCAACAGCGTCGCCGCCTTCACGCCGGGCGCGACCAGCGCGGACAGCGCCAGCCCGCCGAGCATCCGGCGACGCGGCAACGCGGGAGCAGTCCTGGATTCAGGAATCGGCGGATTGGACATGAGGGAAGCGGGTAACGTGCGTATGTGCGTCGGGCTTGCTGCGACGCTGTCTGCCACCAAGCAGGCGCGTCGCGCAAAATTGCAGCGCCGAACACAGCAGCAGATAAACCAGCCCGACGAACAGAAATATCTGCACGGGATACACCATCAGCCGGTTGTTGATCTGGTTGGCGAGAAACGTAAACTCAGGCACGCCGACGATATACGCCAGCGACGTGTCCTTGATCAGCGACACCCACTGGTTCACGAACGACGGCGTCATGATCCGCACGGCCTGCGGCAACAGCACGTAGCGCAGCGCCTGCCAGCGCGTGAGGCCAAGCGACAATGCCGCCTGCTCCTGCCCCGCGCGGACGGCGACAATGCCCGCCTGCACCGAATGCGACAGATACGCGCCGCCGATCAGCGCCAGCGCGCATACGACCGTCGCGAGGCCGGGCACATCGATGTGCAGCAGCATCGGCATCAGAAAGAACGTCCAGAAGATCAGCATCAGGACGGGAATCGCGCGGAAAAAGCCCACCACTGCTGTCAGCGCGAGATGTACCGCGCCGCGCGTCATCGAAAGTGCGATGCCGCCCGCCAGTCCGACCATGGCAGAAAGCAACGCCGACACAACCGACATCACCAGCGTCAACGCCGCCCCACCGAGCGGGCCATTCGGAAACGTGCCGAGCAACAGATAACGCAACGTGGGCAACCAATCAACGGCGCTCATGCCGTGCCTCGCTGCCACGCGTGCGCGCTGCGGCGCTTCCAGAGAAGCAAGCCGACCTCGATCGCCGCAATGGTCGCGATATAGAGAACGGTCGCGGCGCCGAATGCCTGGAATGTCTTGAACGTTTCGGTATCGACTTGCCGCGACGTGTACGACAGTTCCGCGAGACCGATCGCCATCGTCAGCGACGAGTTCTTCACGATGTTCATGTATTGCCCCGCAAGCGGCGGCGTCGCAATGCGGATCGCCTGCGGCAGAATCACGTAGCGAAACGTGCCGAGCGGCGCGAGTCCCAACGCGGCGGCGGCCTGATACTGTCCGTCCTTGACGCCACGCATTCCCGCGCGAAACTCTTCACCGACGAATGTCGTCGCATAACACGTCAACCCGATCCAGCCCGCGACGAACTCGAACGGTGGCCATGAAAGCGTAAAGGTCCACAAGGAAAGCGTATGCGGCGTGTTGAGCCACTCCATCCAGCCAGGCGGCAGCATCGTCGCCGCGCCGAAGTACCAGAACAGCAGTTGCACGAGCAACGGCGAGTTGCGAAAGACGAGCACATACAGCGCAGCAATGCGCGTAACGAAGCCGTTACGCGCATTGCGCGCCATCGCGAGCGCGAAACCCAACAGCGTCGCCGACACGATCACGCACGCCGACAACAGCAAGGTCATCTCGAAGCCGTGCGCGAGCCATCCGACGTACTTCGGTTCCAGCCAGCCGTTCATACGTGTTTCAGCTCTTCTGCGGATCGCCGATCTTGAACAGACGCGGCAACGGTGCGCGGCTCGTCGGGCCGAACCACTGATCGTAGATCTTGCTCGCCGTGCCGTTCGCTTCGAGTCCCTTGAGCGTGTCATCGACCACGTTCAGAAGACGCGTCTCGCCCTTCGGCACGCCCACGCCTTCGTAGTCGGTGGAAATCGTGAACGGCGAGATTTCGTAGTTCGCCTTGTCCGGCACGTTCGCCAGCAGCGCGACGAGCTTCGGGCCGTCCTGCGTGATCGCCTGCACGTTGCCCGTGCGCAGCGCAGCGAATGCGAACGGCGTGTCGTCGTATGCGACGATCGTCGCGCCCGGAAATTGCGCGCGAACCTGCTGCTCGTTCGTCGTGCCTTTATCGGCGCCGACGCGCAGGCTGTTCAGTTGCTGCGGCGTTTTCAGCACGCCCTTCTTCGCGATGAACTGCGTGCCCGACGCAAAATACGGTGTGCTGAAATCGACTTCTTTCTTGCGCTCGTCGGTGATCGTGAAGTTTGCGAACACCAGATCGACCTTGCCGGATTTCAGAAACGCAATGCGGTTGGCGGGATTGGTCGGCTGGATTTCGAGCTTCACGCCGAGTCTGTCCGCGACGGCGCGCGCGTAATCGACATCGAGCCCGACAATCTGATTGTTTTTCGGGTCGACGAAGCCAAACGGCGGATTGCTGTCGAAGGTCGCGACGCGCAGCACGCCCGCCTTCTTGATGTCGTCGAGACGGTCGGCATGCGCCGCGCTAGAAGCGGCGAGCATCAACCCCATGATGACAGCGCCAGCGAATCGGATTTTCATGGTAAAGACCTTCTGATAGTTATGCGTGTAGCGGCGTGCAACGGCTCATCGCTTGTATCGATGATGAACCGCGACTTTAGCAACGCCCATGCGCACGACGAACCAATAAATCGTCACGAGCAAAGCCGTACACGTCATATACGCCGTATCCGGCGCACTTCACTATTCAGAGGCTTCCGCCGCCTTCGCTGTTTTTACATTGCCGTCCCATCCGCCGCCCAAGGCTTTCACGAGCATGACGGCGTTCTGTAGCGCGGTGCTGCTGTAATCGAGCGCGATCTTGCGGTCCTGTACTTGCGTCAATTGCGTATCGAGGACATCGATTCGGCTCGACGTCCCCGCCGCGAAATTGCGCTGCTGGCTGGCCGCGAGTTCGCCGCTGCGTTGCGCGACGTCATTCGATGCCGCCGCCTGGCGCGTCGCGATCTGCACCGCGCTCAAATAGTCTTCGACGTCCTGGAACGCGCTCAACACGGTCTGCCGATACGCGGCGACTTCCTGATCGTAGTTGGCGCGTGCAGCGCGCACCGACGCGCTCGTCGCGCCCGCGTCGAACACCGTTTGCGCAACGTCGAATCCAAGCGACCAGAAGCGCGTCGGCAGCGAGACGAGATGCGCGAGCGAAGTCCCGCTCCAGCCGCCATCTGCGGAAAGCGTGATGGTCGGGAAATAGCCCGCCTTCGCGACGCCGATCTTCGCGTTGTATTGCGCAACCGTGCGTTCGGCTTGCACGACATCCGGCCGCCGCTGCAACAGTGCGGACGGCAGCGAAACGGGCAACCCTGGCAACTCGAACCGATAGTCCGCCTGCACCGGCAACGAGAACGCGGCTGGCGCTTCCCCGATCAGCACGGCAATCGCATGCTCGTACTGACGGCGCGTGAGTTGCGCGCTCGCAATGCTTTCGTCGATGGCTTGCAGCGTGTTGTGTGCAGTGCGCACATCGTCATACGACGACACGCCGTGCTCGTACTTCGCTTCCGTCAGCGCGAGCAGTTCGGTGTCGATCCGGCGTTCTTCATCGAGGATCGCGAGATCAGCGTCGGCGGCCCGCACGGTGAAATAGTCGACGGCCAGTGTCGCCAGCACGCTCAGGCGTTCGCCTGCCAGTTGCGCGTCCGATGCCTGCGCGCTCGCCTCGCTCGCTTCGACGGAGCGACGCACGCTACCCCACAGGTCCGGCTCCCAGCTAGCCTCCAGTTGCGCCGACACGCTTTTCGACGCATAGCTGCTGACGGTTCCGCTCGACGACACCTGCGTCGTGCTGCCACTGCCCGAACGCGTGCCCGAGCCTGCGAATGACACCGTCGGAAACAGGCTCGCGCGTGCCGACGCCACCTGGGCGCGCGCTGACCGATACGCCGCGTCGTACTGCGCGAGCGTCTGGTTCGCCTTCAATGCGCGCTCGCACAGGTCGTTTAGTGTCGGATCGCCGAACATCGTCCACCAGCGGCTATCCAGCGATGCCGCTGGATCTGGCTGCGCCTGTTGCCACATTCCACTCGCGTCGGGGCTGTTCATTTCCTTGAACGTGGCAGGCACGGCGACGTCGGGCTTCTTGTAGTCGGGGCCGATCGCGCAGCCAGTGCACAGCGTTGCAATGGCGGCAGCCACGATCGTTCGATGCACACGCCGCATCGTGCGCGTTGCTTTGTCCATCATGATGGGTTTCCGTTACGTGAGGCACGGCGGCCGTTGAAGCGGTCGAGCCAGAGGTAGATCACGGGCGTCGTGAAGAGCGTCAGCAACTGGCTGACCATCAGGCCGCCGAGAATCGCGACGCCAAGCGGATGACGAAACTCGTGCCCATAGCCCGAACTGACGATCAGCGGCACCGCGCCGAACAGCGCGGCGAGCGTCGTCATCATGATCGGCCGGAAGCGCGTGAGGCACGCCTGATAGATCGAGTCTTCCGCGCTCGCGCCGTGTTCCCGCTCGTACGTAACCGCGAAATCGACCATCATGATCGCGTTCTTCTTCACGATGCCGATCAACAGCACTATGCCGATCAGCGCGATGATCGTCAGTTCGTAGCCGCATACGTAGAGCGCGATGAGCGCGCCGAGGCCCGCTGAAGGCAGTGTCGAGAGTATCGTCAGTGGATGAATCAGGTTCTCGTACAGAATGCCGAGCGCGATGTACACGGCAATCAACGCACCGATGATCAACAGCACTTCGCTACCGCCCGACTGCTGCATCATCGCGCCTTGCCCCGCGAACGCCGGCAAAATCGTGTTCGGCAGATTCAGCGACGCGACGGCCGCCTTGATGGCCGCATTCGTATCGCTCATCGACACGCCTTCGCGCAGGTTGTACGACAGCGTGACAGCGGGAAACTGGTTGTCGTGCGCGATCGTGACGGGCGCGTGTGACAGCGTGCGCGTCGCGAGTGCGGATAGTGGGACGAGCGTTGCGTTCGTTGATGAAGAGGCGGTGGTCGTACTGGTCGCGTTCGTCGCGGGTACATACAGCGTGTCCAGCGTCTTAGGGTCTTGCCAGTACTGCGGCGCGACTTCCATCACCACGTGATACTGGTTCGCCGGGCCATAAACCGTCGCAATCTGGCGCTGGCTGAACGCGTTGTTCAGCGCATCATCGATTGCTTCGAACGGCACGCCGAGACGCGCCGCCGCGTCGCGATTCACCTGCAACATCATCGAAAGACTCGCGCTTTGTACATCGGCGTTCACGTCGCGCAACTGAGGCAATGCGCGCAGCTTCGCTTCGATGCGCGGCATCCACGTATCCAGTTCGTCCTGGTTCTCCGCCGTCACCGTGTACTGGAACTGCGCCGAGCTTTGCCGCGCGCCGAACATCAGATCCTGCGCGGATTGCATCAACAGGCGCACGCCGGGAATGTCGGCGGTGCGATGGCTCAGATCGGCGATCACCTGATCGGCGCTGTGCTTGCGCTCGGACAACGGCTTGAGCGTAATGAACATCATGCTGTTGCTCACCGCATTGCGTCCGCCCACATAACCCGACACCGATTGCACATCCGGGTTCTGCAGGATGCGCTTGTTGATTTCATCGAACTTCTGCTTCATCGCCTGGAACGAAATGCTCTGCGACGCCTGAACGTTGCCCATCAGCCGCCCCGTGTCTTCAGTCGGAAAAAAGCCTTTCGGCATCACGGCCACCATGCCGACGTTGGCGAACAGCAGGAACACAGTGACGGCGAGCATCGTCTTTGGATGACGCAGCGCCCAGCGCAGACTTCGCCCATAAGCGCGTTCGACGCGCGGCCCCAACGCGCTTTCGCTCTGCTTGTGCGGCACATGGCGCAACAGCAGACGCCCGAGCGTCGGCGCGAGCGTCAGCGAAATGACCATCGAAATCAGGATCGCAATCGCCAGCGACACCGAGAACTCGCGGAACAGCCGCCCAACCAGACCGCTCATCATGATGAGCGGCAGAAACACGACTACCAGCGACACGCTGATCGTCAGCACCGTGAAGCCGACTTCGCGCGTGCCGTCGAGCGCAGCCGCAAGCGGCGACTTGCCCTGATCCAGATGCCGCATGATGTTTTCAACGACGACGATCGCGTCGTCGACTACGAAGCCCGTCGAGATCGTCAGCGCCATCAGCGACAGGTTGTTCAGGCTGTAGCCGAGGAAGTACATCGCGGTGAACGTACCCGCCAGCGCGAGCGGCACGGTGATCGCCGGGATGAGCGTGCTGCGCCAGTCGCGGAAGAATGCGTATGAAACAGCCGTCACCAGCAACACAGCCGCCAGCAGCGAGACTTCGACGTCGAACACCGATGAGCGAATCGTCTGCGTACCATCCAGCACGACGTTCAGCTTCACCGTCGACGGCAAACTCGCGGCGAGTTGCGGCAGCGTCGCGCGAATCGCGTCGACGGTTTTGATCACGTTCGCGTTCGGCTGCTTCGACACGATCAGCAGCACCGCCGGCTTGCCGTTCGCGAGACCATAGTTGCGCAGGTCTTCCGTCGACTTCACCACTTGCGCGACATCGGTGACGTGCACCACCGTGCCGTCGTGCGTGCGGATCACGAGCGGCTTGTAGTCGGCGGGTTCCATCAACTGATCGTTCGCGCCCAGCACATAGTGCTCGCCGTTCATGCTGACGGCGCCCTTCGGCAGATCGACGCTCGCGTTCGCCAACGCTGTGCGAACGGAGTCGAGCGCGATGCCGTAGTGACTCAACTGATCGGGATTCAGTTCGACGCGCACCGCCGGCAGCGCACCGCCGCCCACGGTCACATCGCCGACACCTTGCACCTGCAGCAGCTTCTGTTGCAGCACCGACGAAGCATAGTCGTACATCTGCCCGACGCCCACCGTATCCGACGTCAGCCCGACGATCATCACGGGCGCGGCAGCCGGATTCATCTTGCGATAGGTCGGCGTTTGCGTGAGCGTCGTCGGCAGATTGCTGCGCGCGGCATTGATCGCCGCCTGCACGTCGCGCGCAGCGCCGTCGATGTCGCGGTTCAGATCGAACTGCAACACGATCTGCGACGAACCCGACGAGCTTTGCGACGTCATCTGCGTGAGGCCCGCAATTGAGCCGAAGGCGCGTTCGAGCGGCGCCGTCACGGTCTTGGCGACCGTGTCGGGGTTCGCGCCCGAAAGGGTCGCGCTGACCATCACGACGGGAAAATCCACCGACGGCAACGCCGCGACAGGCAGCAGCCGGAACGCGACGATGCCGAACAGCGCGAGACCAATCGCAAGCAGCATCGTGCCGACGGGACGGCGAATGAACGGAGCGGACAGATTCATGCTTTAGCTCGCGTTCGTATCGCCGGAAGGCGTGATCGCGGCGCGTGTCGCGAGACGATGCAGCGCGAGGAAGATCACGGGCGTCGAGAACAGCGTGAGCAACTGACTCACCACTAGCCCGCCGATGATCGCGATGCCGAGCGGTTGCCGCAACTCGTGGCCCATGCCCGTGCCGAGCGCGAGCGGCAGTGCGCCGAACAATGATGCGCAGGTCGTCATCAGGATCGGCCGGAAGCGCAGTTCGCACGCACGGCGCATCGCGTCGTGCGCGGTGAGGCCGAGCGTGCGCTCCTGTTCGAGCGCGAAGTCGACCATCATGATCGCGTTCTTCATCACGATGCCGACCAGCAGCACGATGCCGATCAGGCCGATGATGTCAAGTTCGCCGCCGCAGAACAACAGCGCCGCGAGCGCGCCGCATGCGGCGGAAGGCAGCGTCGAGAGAATCGTCAGCGGATGGATGAGGCTTTCGTACAGGATGCCGAGCAGGATATACACGGCGATCAGCGCGCCGACCAGTAGCAAGGCCTCATTGCCGAGCGACGTGCTGTAAAGCTGCGCCGCGCCTTCGAGGTTCATCTGCACGCTTGCGGGCGGGTTCAGCTTCGCTTCGATCGCCTCGATACGGTCGATGGCCGTGCCGAGCGTCACGCCATCCGCGAGATTGAACGACACATCCGCGTATGGAAACTGTGCCTGGCGCTGAATCGTCAACGGCGCGGCACCGACCGTCGCGGTCGCGATGCTCGACAGCGGCGAGAGTGAAGCCGACGTGCTGGTCGAAGACGCAGTGGACGAAGAAGTCGATGAAGCGCTCGTCGTGCCCACATACAGCCCGTCGAGCAACGCCAGCGGCGACTCGCCAACCAGCCGCACGTCCGCGCCCAACGTCACGTGATACTGGTTCACGTGCGTATAGATAGTCGAAATCTGCCTATCGCCGAATGCGTCGTACAACGCGTTGTCGATGTCCTGCGCGGTGAGACCGAGCCGCGACGCCGTCGCGCGGTCGAAGTCGAACTTCAGCATGTTGCCTTGCTGTTGCGCCTGGCTTTGCACGTCGGTGAACATCGGGTCGGCGCGTAGCGCTGCGAGCAGGCGCTGGGTCCATTCGTTGAGTTCGGCGCGGTCAGTCGCCTGCACGCCGACGCGATAGCTGTTCGCGTTGATCTGATCGTCGAGCGTCAAGTCCTGCACGGGATGCAGATAGAGCTTAAGGTCAGCGCGCTGCTGCGCCGCGTCTTGCGTGAGCCGTTGAATCACGGAGCGGCTCGAATCGCCATCTTTCAGGCTGATGAGCATGCGGCCCTGGTTGATCGTCGGATTGTTCTGGTCGATGCCGACGAACGACGACACATTGGCCACCGCACTATCGCTCGCGACGCGGCCCGCCAGCGTGCGCGTCGATGCCGCCATCCGCTCGAACGACGCGCGCGGCGAACCCAGCGAGATCCCTTCGATCAAGCCCGTATCCTGCACCGGAAACAAGCCCTTCGGCAGCAACACGAACAGCACGACTGTCAGCAGCGTGGTGATGGCAACGATCACAAGCACCGTCAGGCGATGCACAAACGCCCAATCGAGCGCACGCAGATAGCCGCGATTCAAACGCGCGAGCCAGTCCTTCGCGGCGGCATCGCTGTCGCTCGCGGCGTGATCGGCGCGCAGCATGCGGGCGGCCATCATCGGCGTGAGCGTCAGCGATACCCACGCGGAAATCACGATCGCAATCGCCAGCGTCAGCGCAAACTCGCGGAACAACCGGCCGATCACATCGGGCATGAAGAACAGCGGAATCAGCACGGCAACGAGCGCCACCGAAATCGACAGAATCGTGAAGCCGATCTGCCGCGCGCCCTTTAACGCGGCGTCCAACGGTGTCTCGCCGTTCTCAATGTGACGCATCACGTTTTCGAGCATCACGATTGCGTCGTCGACTACGAAGCCGGTTGCCACCGTCAACGCCATCAACGTGAGGTTGTTGACGGAGAAGCCGAGCGCGTAGATACCCGCCACCGTGCCGACCAGCGCGAACGGCACGGTCACGGCGGGAATCAGCGTGAATTCGAGCCGCCGCAGAAACACGAACACGACCATCACGACGAGCGCGATCGCGGCGGCCAGTTCCATCTTCACGTCGTGCACGGAAGCGCGGATGGTCTGCGTGCGGTCACTGAGCACGCTGATCTTCACGGTCGCGGGCAAGGACGCGCGCAGTTGCGGCAACAGCGCTTCGATCCGGTCGACGACTTCGATCACGTTCGCGCCCGGCTGCCGCTGCACATTGATGATGATCGCGGGCGTCGCGCCGCTCCATGCCGCCTGGCGCGGATTTTCAGCCGTCTCCGAAATCTTCGCGACATCCGAAAGACGCACGGGCGCGCCGTTGCGATACGAGAGCACGAGGTCCTGATAATCGGTGGCGGACGTGAGCTGATCGTTTGCGTCGATCGTGAACGCCTGCAACGGACCGTCGATCGTGCCTTTCGCGCTGTTCACGTTCGCATCGCCAACTGCCGTGCGAACGTCTTCGAGCGACAGGCCCATCGCGTTCAGCGCGCGCGTGTCGGTCTGCACGCGCACGGCTGGCCGCGCGCCGCCAGACAGCGTGACGAGCCCGACGCCCGACACCTGCGAGAGCTTCTGCGCGATGCGCGTATCCGTGAGGTCTTCGACACGCGTGAGCGGCAACGCATCCGATGTGACGGCGAGCGTGAGCACGGCCGTATCGGCGGGATTGACCTTGCTGTAGACGGGCGGATACGGCAGGTTCGTCGGCAGCGTGCTGTTCGCGCTGTTGATCGCGGCCTGCACTTCCTGCTCGGCTTCGTCGAGATTGGTCGAGGTCTGGAACTGCAGCGTGACGAGCGACACGCCGAGCGAACTCGTCGAATTCATGCGCTTGAGCCCCGCCATCTGCCCGAACTGCTTTTCGAGCGGCGCGGTGACGGAAGTGCTGATCACATCGGGCGATGCACCCGGATACTGCGTGTAGACCTGGATCGTCGGATAGTCGATTTCGGGCAACGCCGAAACCGGCATCAGCCGGTAAGCGATCAGGCCGATCAGCAGCAGGGCAAGCGTCATCAAACCCGTCGCGACAGGACGGCGGATGAACGGGCGGGAAATATCCATCGGTATCTATTGGTTCGGAAGCGCGCGTCAGGGGCGAACGATCTTCACGGCGCTGCCGTCGTCGAGCTTGTCCGCGCCATCGAGCACGATCACATCGCCCGCCTTGAGACCACCTTGTTCGATCACAGTCGCGTCGTTGTACGCGACGCCCGCCGTCACGCGACGCAGCGCGACCTTGCCTTCGCCCTGCTTCGCATCGGCGGCGCTCAGCGTCAGCACGAAATCGCCCGATGCGCCGTGCTGGATCGCGACCGACGGCACGGTCAACTCGTCGCGCAAGGTGCCGACCGTCATCCGCACGTTGACGAAGCGGTTCGGAAACAGCCGGCCATCGCGGTTCGGCGCGCTCGCCTTCAGCTTGACCGTGCCTGTCGTCGTGTCGGCCTGGTTGTCGATGGCGGCGAGCGTCGCGTGATCGAGCACGGTGCGCTTGTCGCGCGCAAAAATCTCGACGGGCAATGCGCCCTTGTCATGGAACGCGTCGACCACGTCGCCCATCCTGTCTTCGGGCAGCGCGTAGACGACGGTGGTCGGCGAGTCGCTAGTGATGGTCGCGATGCCTGTCGTGTCGCTGGTCGTCACGTAGTTGCCGGCATCGGTGGACAGCAGGCCGATCGTGCCGTCCATCGGCGCGACGATCTCGCAGTAGCCGACCTGTACCTGAAGATTCGCGACGCTGCCCTGATCTGCCTTGACGGTGCCTTGATACTGGCGCAGCGTCGCGCGCTGTGTGTCGAGCGTCTGATGCGAAATCGAGCCGCCGTCAATCAGGCTTTCGTAACGCGTCAAATCGGCGCGCGCATTGGCGAGCAGCGCTTCATCGTGTTCGAGCGTGCCTTGCGCTTCCAGCAACTGCGCGCGCAGCGCGCGCGAGTCGATCCGCGCAATCGGCTGGCCCGCTTTCACGCGCTGGCCTTCTTTCACGAGCATCGCTTCGAGCGTGCCGTTGACCTGCGTTTTCACGGTGACGGTCGCGCGCGGCGTGACGGTGCCGAGCGCATCGAGTTGCAGCGGCACGTCGGCGCGCGTCACCGTGCCGATGGTGACAGGCGTGACTTGCGCAACGGGATGCGGCGGCTTGTGAAGTGCGGCGAACGCCTGCCACACGACAACGCCGGCAGCAACGACGCCTGCGGCGATCAACACACGACGGATTGGACGATTGAATTTCACGCGGAGATTTGTCGGCGCTTAGGCCGTTCAACGGTTTGCCACACGGAATAAGAGAACGACGCCACGCGGGCGTCGCCGGAAAGCAGCGCCGCGCCTCATGCGAGGATCGGCAACTGCTAAGGAGATGAAGGGGAATGTAGCAACGGGAAAGCGCGCCCAGGTTTAGCGCGCTTAGCAGGTGTTTCAGCGTGTTACGGTTGCGCGGCGACACGCGTGGGCTGCTGGGCTTGCTGCGCGTACGGCGCATCGGCGGGACGCGGGGTGTCGCCCGTTCGCTCGATCCAGCCGCCACCAAGATACTGATAGAGATCGACGAGATTCGTCAGCCGGTTCAACGACGCCGTAATGAGCGACTGCTGCGCCGAATACAGATCGTTCTGCGCGGTCAGCACGTTCAGGTAACTGTCCACGCCGTTGCGATACCGAAAATCCGACAGGTCATAGCGACGCTGCTGCGACTCGACGTTCTCCTGCAACGCCTTGATCTGCCGGTCATACGTGCCGCGCGCCGCCAGCCCGTCAGACACTTCGCGGAACGCCGTCTGGATCGCCTTTTCGTACTGCGCGACGGCAACGTTCTTTTCGAGCTTCGCGAGATCAAGGTTCGCGCGGTTTTCGCCGCCCTTGAAAATCGGCACGGAAATGGTCGGCCCGAAGCTCCATGCAAGCTGTCCTGGCTTGAACAACGAGCCGAGGCTCGCACTCGCCGTGCCGAAGTCGCCCGTCAGGGAGATACTCGGGAAGAATGCCGCGCGCGCCGCGCCGATATTCGCGTTCGCACCGATCAGCGTTGCTTCGGCTTCCATGATGTCGGGACGGCGCGTCAGCAGATCGGACGGCAGGCCCGCCGGGACGTCCGCGAGCAGTTCCTGGCTGGCGAGCGGCAGGCCTTGCGGCAGATCGGCAGGCAGCGGCGCGCCGACCAGCAGCACGAGCGCATTCTCCGCCTGCGCGCGCGAGCGCTGCTGGCTTTCGTAGTTCGCCTGCGCCTGCTGCATCGTGCCCGCCGCTTCGCGCAGATCCAGTTCGGAGCCCGTGCCCGTGTCGTACTGGAGCTTCGTCAGTTCGTATGAACGGCGCGCCGTGTCGTACGTGTTCTTCGTGCTTGCCAGCATTTCGTCGTAGGCGACGAGCGTCAGGTATTGATCGGCGACTTGCGACACCAGCAGGATTTCTTCCGCCTTGCGGGCCTGCGCCGTCGAGAAATACGTCTGCAACGTTTGCTCGGTGAGGCTGCGCACCTTGCCGAAGAAGTCGAGTTCCCATGAAGCGCTCGCCGCCACCTGATAGTCGGCGCCCACGGTCGCCTTGCCGACGTACGACAAATCCTTCGGCGTGCGGCTGCGCGTGCCCGTGCCATCGACGGAAAGCGACGGCATCAGGTCGGCGCGTTGAATGCGATATTGCGCGCGTGCTTCTTCGACCTTGAGTGCCGACACGCGCAAATCACGGTTGTTCTGCAACGCGAGTTCGATCAAACGTTGCAGACGCGGATCGACGAAGAACTCGCGCCAGCCGATATCGACAGCAGAGTGATCATTCGCAGTACGGGTTGCCGTACCTTTAGCGGGCTGGTTGTCATAGACGCCGCCTTGCGGAAAGGTCGCCGCGACGGGCGCGGCCGGACGTTCATAAGTCGGCGCGAGCGTGCAGCCCGTCGCGAAGAGCGCGGCGGCGAGCGTCGTCAGTAGTGTTCTGTTCATATGCTTGTCCTTACTGGGCCGTTTCTTCTTCGACGTCGTGCTCGGTGCCATGCGGCGTCGAGCCGTCGCGCGAGAACTTCTCGCGGATCACGACGTAGAACATCGGGATCATGAAAACGGCGAGGAACGTGGCCGTCAGCATCCCGCCGATCACGCCCGTGCCGATTGCGTGCTGGCTCGACGAACCCGCGCCGTTGCTGATCGCGAGCGGCAGCACGCCGAGCACGAACGCCAGCGACGTCATCAGGATCGGGCGCAACCGCAAGCGCGCCGCTTCGAGTGCGGCCTGCACGGCCGTCATGCCTTCCTTGATCTGCAATTCGCGCGCAAACTCGACGATCAGAATCGCGTTCTTCGCGGACAAACCGACGGTGGTCAGCAAGCCGACCTGGAAGAACACGTCGTTCTCCAGCCCGCGCATCGTGACGGCGAGCAATGCTCCGATCACGCCGAGCGGCACCACGAGAATCACCGCGAACGGGATCGACCAGCTTTCGTACAACGCGGCCAGACACAGGAACACGACGAGGATCGAGATGCCGTACAAAATCGGCGCCTGCGAGCCCGACTGGCGTTCCTGGAACGACAGGCCCGTCCATTCGTAGCCAATGCCTTGCGGCAGTTTCGCGGCGAGCGCTTCCATCGCGGTCATCGCCTGGCCCGTACTCTTGCCTGCGGACGCCTGCCCCTGGATTTCGACCGACGAGATGCCGTTATAGCGTTCGAGCTTCGGCGAGCCGTAGACCCAATGTCCCGACGCCACCGACGTCAGCGGCATCATCGAACCGGAACTGCCGCGCACGTACCACTTGCTCATGTCTTCGGGCGTCATGCGGAACGGCGCGTCGCCTTGCAGATAGACCTTCTTGATCCGGCCATCGGTGTCGAGGAAGTTGTTCACGTAAGCCGATGCCCACGCAATCGAGAACGTCTGGTCGATGTCCGACACGGTGACGCCGAGCGCCTGCGCTTTCTCGCGGTCGATATCGACCTTGAACTGCGGTGTATCCGACAGCCCGTTCGGACGCACCAGCGCCAGCGACGGATCTTTCGCGGCCATCCCGAGCAACTGATTGCGCGCGGCCATCAGCGCGTCGTGGCCGAGACCGGCGTTGTCCGTCAATTCGAAGTCGAAGCCGGATGCGGTGCCGAGTTCGGGAATCGATGGCGGGTTCACGGCCAGCACGGTCGCGTCTTTGTACGACGCGTAGTGCCCGAACACGCGGCCCACCAGCGCCTGCACTTTCTGGTTCGCATGCTGGCGCTGCGAGTAGTCCTTCATCCGCACGAACGCGATACCCGCGTTCTGGCCGCGGCCCGCGAAGCTGAAGCCGTTCACCGTAAAGACCGATTCGACGATGTCTTTTTCGTCGTGAAGCAGATAGTCGGTGACGTTCTTCAGCGTGCGCGCCGTGGTCTCCTGCGTCGAACCGGGCGGCGTTTGCACCAGTACGAACATCGTGCCCTGGTCTTCATCGGGCAGGAACGACTTCGGCAGACGCATGAACAGGAAGCCGACGGCGACAATCACGGCGAGATACAGCACGAGCCAGCGTCCCGAGCGACGGATAACATGCTGCACGCCGGAGTGATACTTGTCGCGGCCGTTGTCGAACGTGCGGTTAAACCAGCTGAAGAAGCCCGTCTTCGTGCCGTGATGCCCCTTCGGGATCGGTTTGAGAATCGTCGCGCACAGCGCGGGCGTGAGGACCAGCGCAACGAGCACGGACAGCACCATCGCCGCCACGATAGTCAGCGAGAACTGCCGGTAGATCGCGCCAACCGATCCGCCCGAAAACGCAACAGGCACGAACACGGCCGACAGCACCAGCGCCACGCCGACCAGCGCGCCCGTGATCTGGCCCATCGCCTTGCGGGTGGCCTCTCTTGGCGATAGCCCTTCCTCCGACATCACGCGCTCGACGTTTTCGACCACCACGATCGCATCGTCGACCAGCAGGCCGATGGCGAGCACGAGACCGAACATCGACAGCGTGTTGATCGAGAAGCCCGCCGCGCTCATGATCGCGAACGTGCCGAGCAGCACCACCGGCACGGCGATAGTCGGAATCAACGTTGCGCGCAGGTTCTGCAGGAACAGATACATCACGAGGAACACCAGCACGATGCCCTCGAGCAGCGTCTTCACCACTTCCTCGATCGACATCTTCACGAACGGCGTCGTGTCGTACGGATACTGCACGACGAGACCATGCGGGAAGTTCTTCGACAGTGCGTCGATTTTCGCGCGCACCAGCTTCGCCGTTTGCAGCGCGTTAGCGCCCGTCGCGAGCTGAATGCCGAAGCCCGCTGTCGGCTGGCCGTTGTACTTGGTGTCGAAGTTGTAGTTTTCGCCGCCAAGATCGATGCGCGCGACGTCCTTGATGCGCACCTGTGAACCGTCCTGATTGACCTTCAGCAGCACGTTGCCGAACTGTTCCTGCGTTTGCAGCAAGGTTGCCTGCGTGATGGTCGCCTGTAACACCTGACCGGGCACGGAAGGCGTACCGCCGAGCGAACCCGCCGCGACCTGCACGTTTTGATTCGTCAACGCAGTTTCCACGTCGACGGGTGTGAGGCTGTACTGGTTCAGCTTGTTCGCATCGAGCCAGACGCGCATCGCGAACTGCGAGCCGAACAACTGCACGGTGCCGACGCCATCGACGCGGCTCACGGGGTCTTCGACATGTGAAGCCACGTAGTTCGCCAAGTCGTAGCGATCCATGCTGCCGTCCGTCGAGACGAACGCCATCACCAGCAGGAAGCTGCTGCTCGACTTCGTCACTTTCGTGCCCTGCTGCTGGACGGATTCAGGCAACAGCGGCGTCGCGAGTTGCAGCTTGTTTTGCACCTGCACCTGCGCGATGTCGGGGTTGGTGCCCGCCGCGAAGGTCAGCGTGATCGTCGCGTTGCCGGAGTCGTCACTCGACGACGACATATAGAGCAAATGGTCGAGACCGCTCATCTGCTGCTCAATCACCTGCGTCACGGTGTTTTCCACCGTTTTCGCCGATGCGCCCGGATACGTCGCGCTGATCTGCACGGCAGGCGGCGCAATGGTCGGATACTGCGCGACGGGTAGATTGAAGATCGAAGCGATGCCCGCGAGCATCAGAATGATTGCGATGACCCAAGCAAAGATAGGTCGGTCGATAAAGAACTTTGCCATTTAAACGCCCTCGTTACTGCGAGCTGTGCGCGTCGGATGCGGGCGCTGCGGCTGCTGTTTGTGGTGACGAGTCGGTGCCAGGCAGTTGCGCGTCGACCGTCTTCACTGTCATGCCGGGGCGTACCTTGTCGACGCCTTGCACGATCACGCGGTCGCCCGTTTGCAGGCCGCTTTCGACCACCCAGTTCGCGCCATACGTGCCCGACGTCACCAGTTGCCGCGTCGCGACCTTGCCGTCTGCGCCGACGACGAGCGCCGTCGGGTCGCCCTTCTGGTCGTGCGTGACGCCCTGTTGCGGCACGACGTACGCCTGCTCGTTGATGCCTTCCTCGATCTTCGCGCGCACGTACATCCCTGGCAGCAACACACGCTGCGCGTTGTCGAACAGCGCGCGCACGGTGACGGAGCCGGTGGTCTGATCGACCGTGACGTCGGAGAATTCGAGCTTGCCGGTGCCGCCGTACGGACGGCCGTCTTCAAGAATCAGCGTGACCTTGGCCGCGTTCGGGCCGCTCGTCTTGAGCCGCCCTTCCTGCGCGTCGCGGCGCAGCTTGAGGCCGACCAGACTCGATTGCGTGAGGTCCACGTAGACGGGATCGAGCTGTTGCACGGTGGCGAGCAGCGTTGCCGCGCTCGACTGCACGTAAGCGCCTTCCGTCACCGACGACTTGCCGATGCGCCCAGAAATCGGCGAGGTCACGTCGGTATAGCCGAGGTTGATCTGCGCCGTTTCGACGGCGGCCTTGCCCGATGCGACATCGGCGGCGGCCTGGCCTTCGGAGGCGACGGCGTTGTCGTAGTCCTGCTTGCTGATCGCGTTCGCCGCCACCAGCACCTTGTAGCGCTCGGCTTCCGCGTGCGTCGACACGAGCGACGCCTGTGCCTTCGCAAGCGTCGCCTTCGCGCTGTTCAGCGAGGCGATATACGGCGCGGGATCGATCTTGTACAGCGTCTGTCCCGCCTTGACTTCGCTGCCTTCCGTGAACGCGCGCTTCAGCACGATGCCGTCGACGCGCGCCCGTACTTCAGCCACGAGATGCGCGCTGACGCGGCCCGGCAATTCGACGGTGACGGGTACGCCAGTGGGTTTGATGCTGACGACGCCGACTTCGGGCGTCTGTTGAGGTGGTGCTGCGGGCTTGTCGCTGCACGCGGCGAAAAACGGAATGATTGCGGAGATCGCAGCCGTGGCCGCGAGCATACGAAAGTTACGGTTCTTTAATAGCGCTGGCATCGTACAAACTTGTTTGAATTGAACGGGGCCGGCGCGCAACGAGTGTTGATCCAACACGCACCGACACGATAAGGTCGTGACGATAGGGGTTGTTCGCCTTTCCCGGGTTACAGCCACCGGGCTGCCGTAAGACTTGTTAATCCAACGCGGCGTCGCGCCGACTACGATGGCCGCGTGATTCACACGGTCGCTGCGCGGATTCGCGTGCGCGGCGCCGAACTGCAGGAGAAAGGCACCCGTCATGGGACGAACGAAGCAACAGGCGCTCGACACGCGGGCCAAGATCATCGACGCCGCCGAGCGCGTGTTCTTCGTGCGTGGCTTTGCGCGCGCCGCGCTGGAGGACATTGCGTCGGAAGCGGGCGTGACGCGCGGCGCCGTCTACGGTCACTTCAGGAACAAGGAGGCCGTGTTTCAGGCGATCTACGAGTGTGCGGACATGCCGCTCGATCCATTCGTCGTACAGTCGTGCGAGCAGGACGCCGATCCGTTGCAGCATCTGCATGCGCAACTGCTTCAGCGTCTGCGCGACGCGCTGTATCTGCGGCGCGCGCGGCGTCTGTACAGCATCGCGCTGACGAAATGCGAAGTGACGACGGAGACGGCGGCGTTTTACGAGCGCGTCGCGATGGCCGCGTTGCGCGCCGAAGCTCAGATCGATGCGGCGCTACGGGCCGCGTCGCTGCGCGGACAGTTGCCGCCCGACGTCGATACGCGCGCCGCCGCCGGCTTTATTCACGCGGCGTTGACTGGGTTTTTGCACAAGCGTTTGTTGATGTCGGCCGAGTCGCGCGCAGATCTTGAAGCGGAGCAGACGCTTGCTTCGGCGCTGCGGTGCGTGGGCGCAAACACTACATTCACCACGTTCGAGCGCGCCCGCGCCTGACTCCGCGGCGTTGCAGGCGCACGCTGGAATCCGTTAAGACTTGGTAAGACTTGCTAAGTCCCCAGAACCGGGGCCACGCAGCGTTGCGCTATAGTCATACGCACATCCGATACCCCGGCGGCAACGACGCTGCCCCGCCCAACGCGGCAAAGCGCCGGCGCAGCCCGCTCACATCATGCCCGACACACCCATTCAGGTGCTGCTCGTCGACGACGACGCCGACCTGCGCGACCTGCTTCGCAACTTCTTCCAGCAACGCGGCATCGAATTCTCCGTGCTGCACGATGCCACGCATCTCGCGCGCAGACTCGAACGCGAGCGTCCTTCGATCATCGTGCTCGATCTGATGATGCCCGGTGTCGACGGGCTCACGGCGCTCAAGCAGTTGCGCGCGAGCGGCGACACGATTCCCGTCGTCATGCTGACGGCGCGCGCCGATGGCGTGGACCGCGTGATCGGCCTCGAACTCGGCGCGGACGATTATCTGGGCAAGCCGTTCATGCCGCAGGAACTGCTCGCGCGCATTCATGCCGTGCTGCGCCGCCATAAGCTGCATCCCGAAGCGCCGCCTGCCGAGCATCGCGAGGCGCTCGTGTTCGGACGCTTCCGGCTCGACTTCGCTTCGCGCACGCTCTTTTGCGACAACGAACCCGTTAAGCTGACGGGCAGCGAATATGCGTTGCTCGAAGTGTTCGCGCAGCATCCGATGGAAACGCTGTCGCGCACGCGCATCGTCGATCTGCTGCATGGTCCGGATTCGGAAGTGACGGAACGCGGCATCGACGTGCCCGTGTGGCGTCTGCGGCGGCTGCTCGAAGACGACCCCGCTGCGCCGCGCCGCATCCAGACGATGCGTGGCATCGGCTATATGTTCGTGCCGGGTGAAGGCGGTGAAGGCGGTGAAGTCGACGATGGCGGCGACGCTAGCGAAGGCGACGACAACGCATCGCAATGAAAAACCCGTTCAATACGCTTTTCGGCCGTCTCGCGACGCTGACGGTCGGCCTGATCGTGGCCGTACACGTGACGTCGCTGTTCGTCGTCGACCGCGACCGCGGCCATATCGACGCCGAGCATGCGCGCCGCGACGTGCTGCTGGCCGTGCAGGCCAAGCACGACGGCGAGGCAGCCGCGCGACACGTCGCGCAGACACTCGGCATCGAATATATCCCCGATGCCGACGCGATCCGCCGGGGTTGTCCGAACCAGTGCGAGGGTTCCAACGCGCCGTTCGAGCATGATCTGCTGCCGCGCATGCCCGAAGGCAGCCGCGTCGTGTTCGATCCGCACACGGGCTCGCTGTGGATACGGTACGGCAACGAGCCGTACTGGCTCTTCATGCGCAACGCGAATCTGCCGGGGATGCGCTTTCTCGGTTCGTCGCTGGTGATGCTGGTGCTGGCCGTTTGCGTGGCACTGCTGGCCGCGTGGCAGTTTCAGCGTCCGCTGCACAGGCTTGCCGACGCGGCGCGCGAATTCAGAGTCGGCCGGCGCGTGCCGCCCGTGACGGAAAGCGGTCCCGCCGAAATGCGCGCGCTGATCGGCGACTTCAACCAGATGATGCGCGAGCTCGCGCAGTCCGAGCAGGAACGCGCCGTGATGCTGGCGGGCGTCGCGCACGATCTGCGCGCGCCGATCACACGCATGCAGGTGCGCGCGGACCTGTTGCCCGACGCGGCGAACCGCAGCGGCTTCCTGCGCGATGCCGAGTCGCTGTCGCGCATCGTCACGCAGTTTCTCGACTATGCACGCGATACCGCCGATCCCTCGCCGCACGCGAATGTCGATGCGCATTGCCGCCGTCACTATGGCGACGGACTCGACGACGAAGCGCTCGTGCGTCTGCATCTGAATGCGGGCGATGGCTTCAATCTGCCGCTGGTGGATCTCGACCGGATACTATCGAACCTGATCGAAAACGCGATGAACTACGGCGAGCCGCCCGTCGAGATTTCAACGTCCGCGCATAACGGTGTCCGTACGCTCATCGTGCGCGATCACGGACGTGGCATTCCGCGCGAACAGCTTGAACGCGCGTTGCAGCCGTTCACGCGCCTCGATCCGGCGCGCGGCGGCGACGCGCATTGCGGCCTCGGCCTCGCGATCGTGCGCCGGCTCACGCGCTACAACGGTGGACAGTTCGAATGCGACAACGCGCCCGATGGCGGGTTTCGCGTGACGTTGACGTTCGGGCGCGAAGCTTAGCGGCGCTTCTTCTCTCACGCAGCGTCTAAACGAAATGCCGCCCACAATGGGCGGCATTTTTCATGGATCAACGATGCGGCGCGAGCAGGATGCTCGAAATCACGCCCGTCGCAATCGCGGCGAGCACGAAGTCGCCATTGACCTGGACCCATTGATAACCCGACGGCGGCGGCTGAAGATCATATCCACGCCAGTCGTCGACGACATATTGCGGACCGCGATAGTCAGGCGGCAAGCGGTCGCCGCGATGCCAGTCGCGGTGCGGCACCGGACGATGCGATGCATCCGCGCGAACCGGGCCACCAGCGTGCTGCGGACCGCCGGGACCACCAGGGCCACCATCGGGGCCGCCGCGCTCGTCGGCAGCGGGATGACGGCCCGGACCGCCGTCATCGCCCGGCGAGTATTGAGCGAACGCCTGAGTTTGAGCAACGACACACGAAGCAGCAAGCAACAATACAGATACAGCTTTTTTCATCAAACACTCCCCCAAATAAAGTGAGAGTGTTTTCCGGCGCAACGATTCAAACGGCGTCCTTACTGTGTCTTACGGGCAGCTTTTATGCCTGCTCTACAGGCAGTTCGAGACGCGCAAGCTCCGCGAAATATCGCGCGCCTGTCAGCAGAATATCGTCGTTGAAATCGTAAGTTGCGTTGTGCAGCGGTACGCCGCCCTTCTCTGCCGCGTCGCCATTACCAATGAAGATGAAGTTACCGGGAACGGCCTGCAAAAACGCACCGAAGTCTTCGGAGATCATCATTGGCGGCACGTTGCCGTCGACGTTTTCCGCACCCGCGATATTGCGCGCTGCGTTCACCGCCACATCGACACATTGTTCCGAGTTCACCGTCGGCGCAAATTCGTGCGTGTATTCGAAAGTGCAATCCGCACCGTGCGCCCGACAGAGGCCTTCGCTCACTTCGCGCATTCGCGTTTCGAGCAGCGTTTGCACTTCACGCGAATAACTGCGGGTATCACCTTTGATCACGACGTTCGACGGGATCACGTTTCTCAGCCCATCCGTCATGAACTCCGTGCAGGAAACCACCGCTTGCAGACCCGGATCGAGATTACGCGACACGATCGTCTGCAATGCGAGCACGATCTGCGATGCGATCACAATGGGATCGTTGCCCATATGCGGACGCGCCGCGTGCGTGCCGCGTCCCTTGACGTGAATGACGAAGTTATCTTCGCTCGCCATGATGCCGCCCGCGCGCGTCGCAAATGTGCCTGCACGCATGCCGGGCATATTGTGTGCGCCGAAAATGGCATCGACGGGAAAACGTTCGAACAGTCCATCCGCCATCATCGCTTTCGCGCCGCGTCCATGTTCTTCCGCAGGCTGGAAGATGAAGCGCACCGTACCGTTGAAATCGCGGCGCTCGGCAAGTAGCCGCGCTGCACCGAGAATCATCGACATATGTCCGTCGTGTCCGCACGCGTGCATCTTTCCCGGCGTACGCGATGCGTGCGCGCGCGCAGTCGCGTGCTCGGTGATGTTCAGCGCGTCCATGTCGGCGCGCAGTCCGATCGCGCGCTTGCCGTCGCCAACCGTCAGATTCGCAACCAACCCTGTTCCGCCGATGCCGCGATGCACGTCGAGCCCCAAAGTCGCAAGAATGTTCGCGACATAGTCGGACGTGTTGACCTCTTCGAAACCCGTCTCGGGATACTGATGCAAATGCCGGCGCCAGTTCTTCAATTGTCCTTGCAGCGTGCTTTCCATATCGGTTGTCCTTGTCGCTGGGATTCGGGTGCGCCGGTTAGCGGACGCAGCCTTGCAGCCACGCCTGCTGACGCGCGGCCACGGCTTGCGCAGACTCGCCGACGAACTGCTCATAAGCGGCGGGCGCCGTCGCGCCTTCCGTGTTGATGACGAGCACGCGTGCGTTGCGATCCAGGCCTGCCGCGCGCGCGAGTTCGCCATTTCGCATCAATGCGCAAAGTCCCGCGAAACCCGCTGCGCCCGATTCACCGGCGACGAGCGGCACGTCATCGCCCGCGCCGTTTGCGAGGCGGCGCATTGCATCGACTGCGTCGTCGTCATCGATCAGCATGAAATCGTCGATGCATTGCTCCAGGATCTTCCACGCGAGCGGCGATGTTTCGCCGCAGGCGAGACCCGCCATCACGGAATCAACCGATCCCGTCGCTCGCGCTGCGTGTCCGGCGATAGCGCTCTGATACAGGCAGTCCGCCTGACGCGGTTCGACGACGATGAAGCGCGGCCTTTGCGCGCCAGCGCGCTCCCAAAGATAACTCGCGACGCCCGCCGCAAGTCCGCCCACGCCGCCTTGCAAGAAGACATGCGTGAACGCAGGCTCATCCGTGGATTGCTCGATGACTTCAGCGGCAATCGTGCCGTAGCCCTGCATGACGTCGCGCGGAATCGCTTCATAGCCGTCGTACGACGTGTCCGAGACCACATGCCAGCCGTTGTTCTTCGCGAGCGTCGCCGCGTGTTCGACCGACTCGTCGTAGTTGCCCGCAATGCGGACGATGCGCGCGCCATACGCGGCAATCGCCTGTTCCCGCTCGGCGCTGACGTTCGCGTGCAGCACGATCACGCAATGACAACCGATGCTCTGCGCTGCGGCCGCGAGCGCCTTGCCGTGATTGCCGTCCGTCGCGCTGACGACAGTGAGATTCGCGAGCATCTGCGCATAGTGTCCTTCGATGAGCGCCTGCGGCTCGATGTCGTGCGTATGCCATAGACGCGTGACGAGACGCATCAACGCGATCGGCGCGCCCAACGCCTTGAAGCTGCCCAGCGGCGAGCGGAACGACTCGTCCTTGACGCACAGACGCGCGATGCTCAGTTGCGAAGCTGCGTCTGGCAGTTCCCACAATGGCGTGGCTTCATGGCTGATGAGTTCCCAGCCCGACAACCATGCGCGGCTTTGATCCGCCGACTCGACGTTGAGAATGGTCCGCAGCGTGTCCGGGTAGGCGACGTGAATAGCGCGAGGATTGGAGATCAGCATCCGTTGTTGCTCCAGAAATCGGACCGCTCGAAGGTCCGTTGATCAAAACTGGGTGAAAGCGTGTTTGCGCGCAAAGCCCAGATGAAATGATATTGCGCGACACCATCAATAAAGTCTCGAAGTTCGGCCTTATCGTGCAAAAATATCTCTCACACTACGGCCCCAACGCGAAAACCATGGCTACCCAACTCGACAACTTCGACCGCAAACTTCTGATGGAAGTCCAGCGCGACGCGCAGATTCCCCAGACTGAACTCGGTGTGCGGGTCAATCTGTCGACGGCCGCCGTCAACCGGAGATTGCGCCGTCTCGCGGATGAAGGGGTGATCGACCGCTACTCGGCCATCGTCGCGCCGGAGAAAGTGGATTACCCGCTCACCATCGTCGCGAACGTCGAAGTCGAGAGCGAGCAGATCGATCTGCTGGACGCGATGAAGCGCACTTTCGCGCAGTGTCCGCAGATCCAGCAGTGCTACTACGTCGCGGGCGAATGGGACTTCGTGCTGGTGATGACGGTGCGCAACATGGACCAGTACACCGAACTCACGCGGCAACTCTTCTTTTCCAACAACAACGTCAAACGCTTCAAGACGCTGGTGAGCATGAGCCGCGTGAAAGTGGGCCTGGGCGTGCCCGTCGATATCGTCGACGAATGACGCGTCTTATCGCACGACGGAGCGGTCGGTCCAGTTGCCCTGATCGAACTGCCGAACGGTAATCGCGCCGTTACGGATATCGCCTTTCTCGTCGAACTGGATCGGACCCGTGACGCCGTCGAGCTTCGCCGCGCGCAGCTTCGGCAGATAGGCTTTCGGATCGGTCGATCCCGCCGCCTGCATCGCATTTGCCAGGGCGATCACCGCGTCGTACGCGTACGGCGCGTACAACTGCACAGGCACGCCGAAACGCTGTTCATAGCGTTTGAAGAACTCCGGTCCTTGCGGCATTTTTGCAGGCGGCACGCCTGCCAGCGTGCAGTACGTGTCGCTGCTCATCGACGTGCCCGCCAGCTTGATGAACTGCGGCGTGCACGCTTCATCGCCTGCAACGAACTTGACCTTTAGCCCAAGCTTCTGCGCCTGCTGCACGAAGGCGGCGGCCTGCGTGTCGCCACCCGTGAACGCGATGCCGTCCGGTTGACGGCTCTTGATGGTCGTGAGGATCGCCATCCAGTTGGTCGTCTTGTCGGTGCCGTATTCGCGTGCGACCACGTTGCCGCCCGCCGCCTTGACCGCCTTTTCGACCTCGTCGGCAAGACCTTGCCCGTATGCCGTGCGGTCGTCGACGATCGCGATTTTGCGCGCGCCGAGATCGTGAACCAGATACGTGGCGATCACCGTGCCCTGTCGCACGTCGTTGGCAACCATGCGGAACACGTTGGTGAAGCCTTGCTGCGTCAGTTTCGGATTAGTAGCGGACTCGGTGATCATCGGCACGCCTGCATCCGAATAGATTTTCGATGCCGGAATCGACGTGCCCGAATTCGCATGCCCGACGACGCCCGCTACGCCGTCGTCGATCAGCTTTTGCGCGACGGTCACGGCTGTTTTCAGATCGGCTGCATCGTCCTGCGAATCGAGGACGAACGTCACGCTCTGTCCATTGATGCGGATCTTCCGGCTGTTCAGATCCTCGATCGCGAGGCGCACGCCGTTTTCGTCGTCTTTGCCGATGTGCGACAGTTCGCCCGTCAAAGGCGAAACCTGTCCGATCTTCACAGTGAGATCCGCATGCGCCGCGAGCGGCTGCAATGCAAGCGCGGTGAGCGTCAGAAGCGATAGGGGTCGAAGTGTTTGCATGGTCGTCAGCTTGAAGAGTGGGCTCGCGCTCGGGGATGGACGTTTTCGCCATCCGGATTTGGCCTTGGGCTGCTTTGCAAGGTTGTATCGATCGTATTCGCGCGCCCTGATAGCCAAAATTTGCAGCCCGCCCGTTCCCGCAAAATCCACTCGATACAACAGCCGTTCGAGAGATTTTTTATCGCGCCGCCGCTTTTCGCCTGCTTCCGCCCGAATCGGGCGTGATTTCTGCCGAAGCACGCGCCCTCATTCTTCGCTAATTCCCCGCCTATACGATGCAGATCATTCGAAAGTGCAGTCCGTCATCACCGATCCGAAAACATTTCGTCTGACGCATTCGTCTGAAGGAGATCACCATGTCACTCGCAGCCATCATTCACGGCACGCCCATCTGGGTTTGGGTGTTGCTCGTCTACCTGCTTTCGCGCGGATTCAAGGCCATGAACAGCGGCACCGCGCCGCTTTCCCGCCTGGCCATCGTGCCGCTCGTCTTCGCGGTCTGGGGCATTGCGCACCTGGTGACAGACCCGCTGACGGGTTGGGCCGACGCGATCGTATGGGTGGTCGCCGCGCTGGCGGGCGTCCTGGGTGGCGTGTTCATGGCGAGCCGCACGCGCTTCATCGTCGATCCGATCGCGAACACTGTGATGCTGCCGGGTTCCATGCTGCCGCTGGCGCTGATCGTCATCACCTTCGCGGCCAAGTTCTGGCTCGGCGTAGAACTGGCGACGGCAACCAGTCTCACTTCGCTCGGCACGTATATGTTGATCAGTGCAGCTGTATCGGGTGCCGTTGCAGGCATGTTCGCCGGACGCTTCCTGACCTACTGGCGAGCCATGAGCGCGCGCCGCATTCTCCGGACATGCTCTCAAGGCACGTAAGGGGGAATCCGGGAAGCGGGCACGTCCGTTGCAATCCGCAACTCAAAAGAAATATCGCCAAACTTGTTACTCCCAGCGTTCGCTTTCCGGGTCCAGACTGTCTCACGGCAAGCAACGCGCGATGAACAACCAACGAAGCCGCGCCTCATCCCCGAGGCGCGGCAACTTGTTCAAATCAGGAGGTCGCAAGCGCCATGACTACATCAGACGAGAACGGAAGCAAGAGCGGACAACGGGCGATGCGGACCCCGTCCGTCGTATCGCCGCAGGAATGGGAAACCGCGCGCGAGCAATTGCTCGTGAAGGAAAAAGCCCACACGCGCGCCCGCGACGCGCTCGCCGCCGAGCGCCGCCGCATGCCGTGGCTGGCCGTCGACAAGACCTACGCATTCGAAGGGCCATCGGGCAAGCTCAGTCTGTTCGACCTGTTCAACGGCCGGCGTCAACTGATCGTGTATCGCGCGTTCTATGAACCGGGCGTGTTCGGCTGGCCCGAGCACGCGTGCCGCGGCTGCTCGATGGTGGCCGATCAGGTCGCTCATATTGCCCACCTGAACGCCCGCGATACGACGCTCGTTTTCGTCTCGCGCGCGCCTCAGGCGGACATCGAGCGATTGAAGGCGCGCATGGGCTGGCAGATTCCGTGGTTCACGATCACGGACAGCTTCGATACCGACTTCGGCGTCGGCGAATGGCACGGCACGAACGTGTTCTATCGCGACGGCAACCGGGTATTCCGCACCTACTTCATCAACAATCGCGGCGACGAGCAGATGGGCGGCACGTGGAACTATCTCGACATCACACCGCTAGGCCGGCAAGAGGTCTGGGAAGATTCGCCCGAAGGCTATCCGCAGACGCCGACCTACAAGTGGTGGAACTGGCACGACAGCTATGTCGACGACGCGCCGCCGGACAAGAAGTGGGTCGAGGTATCGGACGCTGGCGAGGCGGCATTCAGGAACAAGCCCGAGGCGTAAGCGCTGCGGCAGGTCATTTGTCGATCTGCTTCACTGTGACCACTTCGGGCCTGCCCGCCGCTTCGCCGTTGCGCAGTTTCACGCGCCAGCTTCCGTATCCGGCAAACGGAAACTGCGCAAACGCGCTTTTGACGAGCCATGGAATGGGATGCAGTGCGTCGGCATTGCGGTCGTGGCTCGTCGCGGTGACCTTGTAGACTTCCTTGCCGGTCGCGGCGTCGAAGAGGCGCAAGGTCATCGAATGCTGATACTCGCGGCCAAAGAGCGAAAAGCCTGGCTTCGCAACGCCGTTGCAGGCCGAGTCCGCGCAGTCGCCCGCCATCACGCCGACGGCGGCCGGCCGCGTATCGTACGCGAGCGAGAGCATGTAATTCGCGTGCTTTGCCGCTCGATCGACAAGCCCGTAATTGCCTAGCTCGCTGTGAATCAGCGCCTCGTACTGCTCGCGGGCGGCGCCCGTTTCCTGCGACGGCGTCTGCACGATCGCATACGTGCGCTCGCCCTGCAGCACGACAGGTGTTCCCGACACCTGCACGTCCGTCGTCACGCCTGCGCATCCTGCGAGGCCCGCCACGCTCACGACAACGACGGCAGCACAACATAGCGTCTTCTTCACGTTCTTCTCGCTTCGATCGAATACAGATTCATGTGCGCATGGAGCGTTCGAGTTGTTCAAGCGTTTGTCTCGTCGAGCGCGGGCAGCGTGATCGTGAACGCCGTGCCGTGCCCCAGCGCGCTTTCCACATGCACGTCGCCGCCGTGCCGAGTCACGACGGCTTTCACGAACGCCATGCCGAGCCCCGTACCCGTGGCCTCAGGCCGTTCGACTTCGTGAAAGCGCTGAAACCGCTCGAATAGATGTGCCTGGTTTTCGGCCGACATCCCGTAGCCTTCGTCGCGGACCGTGCAGCGCACGCGTGCCGGCCATTCGCCCGACGCAGGTTTATCCTGCGCGACAGTGCACGTAATACGCGTTTCGGGCGGACTGTATTTCACCGCGTTGTTCAGGATGTTGACGAGCGCGCGCGTCATCAGCGAGCGGTCCGCGTTGATCCAGTGGCCGTCGCCCTGTTCGTCGTACGCGGCTTCGAGACGAATGTGCCTGGCTTGCGCCTGCGGCCACACTTCATCGCTTGCGTCGATCATGAGTTCGACGAGGCTCACCGAGAAATCATTCATCGGGCCAACGGAGCAAGCGCTTATGCCTGCACACCGTTCAAGGCCACCACGTCGTCACCAGTATCTTTCGACCGCAGATGCGCAGTCAGCGCCGCCTCGAGATGAAGCCGCACATGTTCCCAAGCGGCATGCGCGTAGTCCGGCTCGCGTGCCGCCCATTCCTGCGCGAGGCCGAACACGCGGCGAACCGTCGACGCACAATGCGTCAGACCCACATTGCCGCCAGCCCCGGAATCACGCAGCCACTCGGCCAGCCAAGGCATCTCGGACGCACACGAATCCGCATACGCCTCGGTTGCCGCGCGTGCGTGCGAATCGGTCGCAGGATGGAGTTCGATTCGCTGCGGATAGCCGTTGCGTTTACGCGCGCGTTTGCCCGTCTTGAAAGGAATCCGCGTGGTGCCTGGTCTGAAAAACATCCGATCCCTCGATATGCAACGACGATTCAGATCCACTGCGCCGACTTACCCCGTTTGCCCGCGAATCGCCATCTGGCATCAACGTTTTTCAACAATTGAGAGGGACAGTATAAAAAGAGGGCGCAATAGAATCATTTAAAGATTGTCAGATCGTGGTGCGCGCCCGGTCAGGAGGTGCTGGTTGGTCTCCTCCCGCTGTCATGTTGCTGTCGTACTTCACCCCGTTCGATTTGTAAATTGGCATGCAAGACTTTGTAAGCCTCTCTTTCATCATTCCGGAAACGAATGTGAAGTGCCGATTCTCCCTGATTGCTGCCTTTTGAATTTCCGTACTATAGGAGATTCATTGCTTGAAAACTTTTAGCAATTGTCAAGTCGTGAAAGCACTCGAAAGCGAAGGCATTAAAAATGCGCTTCATGCGATCGAAATTTCACTAACATTATTTAGCAAACTGGCTCGCGCCGTTTGGTAGTCTGCCGATGTGCCAGCCGTGCAAGGTGGTAGGTGACAAGGCGCTGCAACTCATCGCAGCTTGAGCAATACCAACTGAATGCGAGGGTTCATCATGCTGATGTGGATTGCAAACTGGGCAGCACGCCACGCTCCGACGCCCGAGAAACAGGCCGAACGCGCGCTTCATGAATTGCGCATGGAATTGTTCCGTGCGGAACAACAGGTCATGGACGCACAGTTGCGCGCTGAATATTTCCGCGCGCGGCTACTCTTTCTCGAAGATGTCACGAGGCAGGGCATTGAGGCGGTTTCTGATCAGCGCAAAAGTCAGCAGGAATTGACGCAGCCATCGCGGCCAGGTCCGAGACTCACCGCCGCGCAATAGCAGCGAGATCCATGTCATTTGCGGCGCAGAAAAAAAGAAGCCGCAGCGCGATTGCTGCGGCTCTAACATGCCACTCGCGGTACGGTCACCGCAATTTCATTCTCTGACTTTGCGCTGAACGCATCAACGTTGAATGGGCGGATTTGACTATCTTTAACAAGCGGCGTTTGGTGGAGCATCGACGTCGACTTGCTCGAAGGCTCGAACCATAGGGGCGATGCCAAGCTTCCCGTCCATTCCCCTGGACTCTCGGCTCTGGACTCTGCAGCGTCGGCGTCGTGCTGATACCCTTTAGCGTGAGGTCAAGCATCACCACGTCCGCTTTTTCAGCGTATAGGCATAGAGTCCGTACTGAGTGTTCGTTGCGGGATCGAAATAGACGCCCTGCGTAATGCCATCATCCGTTTCGTTCCACGATTTGCCGTAGTCCTTGCTGGCAAGTGTGAAATCGCGCGGCGCACCTTCACCCGTCGCGTCTGTCGCATATACGAGTAGTACGCCGCGCTGGCCCGCACTCAGACCGTCCAGCGTGAAGCGCGCATCGAACGTATGCAGCTGCCTGACTTCAGGCTTCGCGTAATTGCCCCATTGGGAGATGGCGCCTGTACGGTGGCCGTTATCGGTCCGGTCGTTCCAGTTGCGTGGCAGACCAAGGCGGGAAAGGGCGTAGATGGAATACACGCCCGGGGACTTTTGCTCCGACTGAATCGTGACGACTGTCTGCCCCGGAAGCACAACCTCGCGCTCAAATGCCTCGCTATCCCATCGCAAGCGGTCAACGACGCTCGACTGGCGAGTCTCTCCCATCCGGTCGACGTAATAGGCAACACGCAGAACGCCGTCACCGCCGAGATCCACACCGCTGAATCTCAGCCGCGGTTGCTCATGATCACGTGCGAATTCCGGCACGCGGATCTCTTTCCACGAACGTCCGCCATCGGCCGTACGCCACACGCGTGGTCCCCAGCCGACTGCATAACCACGGCCGGGATCAAGGAAAAGCAACTGGCCAATGTTCTGCTCTTCGGGCCATTTGAGCTGCAACCAGTTATTGCCTCCGTCGCGCGAAGTCCAGAGCCTGGTGATTTCCGGCGACAATCCGTTTTTGGGTAGCGGAACCTTGTAATCCATCCAGCTCGTGCTGATGTACTGCGCACCCCAATCCTTCGAATACCACCAGGCCGCATCTTGGCCTGGTTGCTGGAAGTAGCGTTTCAATCCGCCATCAACCGTTCCGCGAAAAAAGCTGATCGTTTGTCTGTTCAATACCTCATAAACATTGCTCATCCATGCTTCGGTAGGTTCCGCATATTCGGGGTTCTTTCTTTGCTCGACAGGCTTAAACGTAATGACGGGGTCGGCAAGCTTAAGGCTAATGACCTCGTTCCCCTGAATCCGACAGTCGCCGCCTCCGTACGGCTCATCGTTTTTCATGAACGTCGTTGAAATGGTTTGCCAGCTTGGTGTGGTCATGCCATGAAATCCATAAGTTAGGAGCGCGGCCGTCAGTAGGCCGCCCACAATCAATGTCCTTTTCCTGGGAATTCGCATCTCACTTAGCGCCCATCAAACGTCCGAGCGCCTTGCTCACGGGATCATCAATATCGTCCTTGGTGGCGCTCCATGCGTCGCCCACGGTCTTGCTGGCAACTACCTTTCCGCTGTCCCACACCTGCTCATAGGTGCGTCGATCGCCCCATTCTTCCAGAGCGGGACCGCCCATGATCTTGGCCATGTCTCCAATCTGCAAATGCGCCAGCCCCCCGTCGAGATAGGCTAGCGGGTGTGTCTTGAACGCAAAGGACTTGAATGTTTCGTTGTCCAGTTCCAGCCCGTACTGCTTCACCCCCATCCTGAAACTGCCGTTCCCCGGCTTCGCGCTGCTGACCTTGATGACATCTCCCGTCATATTCAATGCTAGTCCCTTTTCCATGTGGATTTGCAGATACCACCTCGCATTGTCGAGCCAATCCCTGCCCGCTTTTGACAGCGTTGGTTTCAGCTTTGCTCCATAACTGGAACAGTAGTAGTAGCCGTAACTGAGGTAATAGGCTGGCGGCCTGTGCCCGCAACCAATGTGTCGCATCATGAAGTTGCTGTGCCGAGACCAATCGGAAGCGGTGCAGTCCGGCTGGATCAGCGTCTGTCGCTGATGCAGCAGACGGGCCGCAACTTCCTTGTCGGTCCATGGATCCCAGGACGTGGCAAAAGCCTTTACGGTCGCCCACGCGCTAGAGGCTGTAACCTTTTCGACGGTCTCTGTATACGTGCAATGCAGTGGCCTGTAGTAGTACTCGCAATGCCCAATAATCGAGTCTGCCGCGGGCGGCACGCGAACGTCACATGCGGTTCGCTCCACCTGTGCGCGCTTTGTGTACGATTTCAACGTCATATAAGATTCCGCGTAACCGCCCACGTCGTTTTCATCCACCATATGTATCCGCCTTCAGTTTGATAGAGACGCCCTGCGGGACGTGACTCTGTGCCAGTGACGTTTCGCCGTACGCATTGGTAACGCCCTCCGCGATCAGCTTGCCCTCCGAAAAACATCTGATATCGCGTATTGGCCACGGGAATATCCGTTCCGGCCCAGTGCACCACAAACGCTTCGTCGAACGCGCCCTTCGATTCCGGTAGCGCGGGAACCACGGTTGACAGACTCTGCGCTCCTTGCTTCTGGACCGTAATGACCTTCAGAAACAGGTCGAGCGGACCGCCCAAGGTGATGCTTCCGTCCTTGAGCTGAACAAACGCACCGCCGCATTCGAGGATGAGCTCCTTCTTTGCGCTGATACGTACCGTGCCGTTGACACTCGCCACGCTCACATCCTTGTCAGCCAGTAACGACATCGCATCGCTTTGAGCCTGCACCTCGATCGGACCTTTCGCGGCGATCAGTTTCATTCCAAGCTTCTGCGCGAACATGGAGACGAGTTCGCCCGCCGCCACGGTGAAGCGCTTCGCCACGCTGATATCGGCACTTTTCCCGGCCACTGCGTTGATGTTGTCTCTTGCGCAGACCTGAACGCCACTGCCCGAGACAATGCCCACGGATGCGGGCGCACTCGCCAGCACCCCGGCCTTTTCAGACCATTGAGTTCGTCATTGACCTGATGCTGCGCATCAGTGTCGGCGGGAACCGCCTTCGCGCTGCGCGCCGAGTCCGCCAGCGCTCTCGCGAGTTCCAGCGCACTTTCAAGCTGCGCGATGGTCTCCTGCATGTCCAGTTGCTGACCACCCGCCGCAGGCCGGTCATAGGCCGTGATGAACTGCCCTTTGCCTGCGCGCATCGCGCCGTAGCCCGACGTGCGCAACTCAAAACCTTCGCCCCGCCGTTCAAGCTTCTGGTTGACCAGATAGCCGAGGTTCAGTTGCGACTTGCCCGAATGCTCGGTCGACAGCTTGATGCCTTCCTGACCTTCCCAGTCCTCCATGCGCAGCTTGTTGTTGCTCTGCGTGCGGATCACGTTGCGCGAGAGCCAGCGCCGGTCGCTCGTGACGTGGTCCAAAGCCTGGCTGTGGTGATGGAAGGCCGCGATATACGGCTTGTCGGGATCGCCATCCCTGAACTCGATCACGGCCTCCGTGCCATCCAGCGCCGGAAAGTGGAAGCCCGTCTGCAACGCCCCGGCGAACGGTTTCGCGAGACGCAGCGGCACACTCTCGCCGCCCGCGGGCCATGGTGCAAAGTCCGTGTCGAAGCGCACCGTGTAGTAACCGGCGGAAGTCAGGTAGGCGTATTTGTATTGATCGGGCGACGTCACCCGCGCCGAGAGCGAACCGGGGATCTTTGCCCACGCCGACTCCTCCAGCTTCAGCCGGAAGCGCCGGTCGGACGGAATCGCCTGCCAGGTGTTCGTGTAGGCCGTATCGCGTGCGCCGCGATGCGTGACCGCGATCACGACCTGGCCATCGGGTGCGTCAGGCAGCGCCTCATCGACGCGCAGGATACGCGCCGGCTGCAACGCGAGCACGTTGCTTTCGCCCTCGTAGACGACCTGCCACGCTATCGCCGCCTCGTGACGAAGTTGCGCCTCCCACTTCGCGCTCCCCTGATCGAGGTGATGCGTGCCGTAGATATACGGCTGGCCGTAGGTGGTGGGATCCTGAGGCGCGACGTTTGCCTCGTCCCTGAAGCGTTCCCACGCCTGTTCGGGGTTGTAGTCGGCCACCAGGAACGACTGCGGCACGGTCCGCGCGTGCGTCTCCAGCGCGAACACCGCCTCGATCGCCGCTTCAAGTCCCGCATGCTCCCGGTATGGGACATCGAGTTGCGGTTCATAAATGTAGTGGTCGATGTCGTCTGCGAGCACGATCTGGTCGCCGTGCTCGGTCTCGACCGTGTAGCAGTAGATGCCCGCCTTTTGCATCAGCATCTGGACGAAAGCGAGATCGTTCATCCGGTACTGGAAACGGAACAGATGCTGCGGATACGCCCGGCGCAACCGGAAGGCGAACTGATGGCCCTTCAGCCCATGCCGTCGCAACACGGACTCGATGATCTGGGGCGTGGTCTGATGCTGATAGATCTGGCTCGTGGTGACGGCATCGAGCCGGGCGAAGCGGGACCTGACGATGACTTCGTAGCGGGTGAAGTCCTTCGTCGTCTTGAGTGTCGAGAGCGACGCGATGAAGCCGGAGAAGCGGCGTGGCGTGCCGAGGGCGGGATCGATCAGAAATGCCGCGTCCCGGTTCAGATAGTCCTGGCGTGCAAGCTTGCCCGGATGTGTGAGCTGGATGCGGACCTCGGTAGGCGCCCCCATGCGTTCGCTGGCTTCGAACGAGACTACGGAAAGCTCCGCCGCACTTGCCGCACCCGGCACTTCAAGAAAATATGCCTGACGCCCTGTGACCGCCATCAGGTCGGCTGCATACGCTCTGCTTTCCTCGAACAGGCTCGCCATCGCATCTTCTCCGTCGTAACCCAGTGCCACGAAACTGTCTCGTGTGTGACGACACCGCATCCGTTGCAAAAGCAACGCGGCCGCTTTGGGTCAAGAGGTTAAGACGTGCCCGATCTATTGAAAAGCGTAGTTATCCTACTATTTGTTCACATGTTGCTTTTCGTCGATCTTTGCAACTCTTCACGAACTCTCTTTTCAGTCCGTGTTATGGGGTCAATGACCGACGATCGACGACGCGCATCAAACCAGAAAGGCGCGCTCTGCCGACGCGATGGACAGAACGGGCGGATCTATGAGCGGTTCAAACTCGCCAACGTCTCCCCCGCTCGACCAGTTCCACCAGCAACGGCGAAGGCTTCCAGAACAGCGGATCCTGCTTCTCGAACTCACGGATATCCGCGAGCAACGCAGGCAAACCGATCGTATCCGCGTAATGCATCGGACCGCCGTGATACGCCGGAAAACCGAAGCCATTGATCAACGTCACGTCGACATCGAGCGGCCGCAACGCGATGCGCTCGTGAATCACGTTCGCGCCTTCGTTGATCATCGCGGCCATATAGCGACGCACGATCTGTTCGTCGCTGAACGCGCGCGGCGTGATCCCTGCACGCTCACGCTCGGCAACGATGATCGCTTCCACTTCCGCATCGGGCGCGCCGGCGCGCTTGCCTTCGTCATAGCGGTAGAAGCCGCGCCCCGTCTTCTGGCCGAACCAGCCGCGCTCACAGAGGCGATCGGGAATCTGCACATAGCGCGCATCGGGATGACGCGTCGCAGCGCGGCGCTTGCGTGTCGCCCAGCCAATGTCGCCGCCGGCCAGATCGATCACCTGATACGGTCCCATCGGAAAGCCGAATTCACGGACGGCTTTGTCGATCTGATACGGCGACGCGCCGTCTTCCATCAGATGGTCTGCCGCCGCGCGATACACCGCGAGCATCCGGTTGCCGATAAAGCCGTCGCACACGCCTGCGCGTACGGGCACCTTGCGCAGCTTCTTCGCCAGATCGAATGACGTTGCGACGACATCGGCGCTTACGCGCGCAGGCACGACGACTTCCAGCAGTTTCATGATATGCGCGGGCGAGAAGAAGTGCAGTCCGATCACATCCTGCGGTCGCGAAATGCTGGCTGCGATCGCGTCGATGTCGAGATACGACGTGTTGGTCGCGAGCACGGCGCCTTGCTTGCACACGCGGTCGAGTTCCGCGAACACCGCCTGCTTCACCGCCATGTCTTCGAACACGGCTTCGATCACGATATCGACATCGGCGAGTGCCTCGTACGATGTGCTGCCGATGAAGCGCGCCAGCTTCTTCGCCTTCGCGTCACTGGTCAGGCGTCCTTTCGCGATCAGGCCATCGTAGACCTTCTCGACGTGCGCACGGCCGCGAGCCAACGATTCGTCGTCGCGCTCGATCATCGTCACGGGCAAGCCCGCGTCGAGCAGCGCGACGGCGATGCCCGCGCCCATCGTGCCGCCGCCCACCACGCCCGCTGACGCGATCGGCCTCGGCTGCGCGCTGCGCGTTTCGGGGGCCTTCTGCACTTCGCGTTCGGCATGGAATGCGTGGACAAGCGCCGCGCGCTGCGGGCTATCGAGGCATTCGAGGAATTGCTTGCGCTCGAAGCGCAAGCCTTCGTCGAACGGCAGGTTCAGCGCAGCCTCGACGCAATCGACGATCTTCAGCGGCGACAGCAGGCCGCGCGACTTCTTCGCGGTGTCGGCGCGCGCGGCAGCGACGGCAGCCGCACCCGCCTCTTTGTCCGCCAGCGCTTGCGCATCGCGCGTACGCCGCACGGGTGCATGTTCGACGAGCAGTTGCTGCACATACGCGAGGCCCTCGGCGAGCACGTCATCGCTCTGGCCTACGCGATCGACAAGGCCGGTTTTCAGCGCTTCCTGCTCGCCGATATGCTTGCCGCTCAGCATCAACGACAACGCCGCCTCGGCACCGATCAGACGCGGCGCGCGCTGCGTGCCGCCCGCGCCGGGCAGCAGGCCCAGCAGCACCTCAGGCAAGCCGAGCTTCGCACCCGCAACCGCGATCCGGTAATGCGACGCCAGCGCGATCTCAAGCCCGCCGCCGAGCGCGGCGCCATGAATCGCGACGGCGACCGGCTTGCCGCACGACTCGATGCGGTTGCACACGTCGGGCAGCGTCGGCATTTGTGGCGGCTTGCCGAACTCGCGGATGTCGGCGCCCGCGATGAAATTGCGGCCCGCGCCGACGATCAGCACCGCGCGCACGGCCGGATTCGCTTCCGCGGCTTCGATCGCCGCGACGAGGCCGCGCCGGACGTCCACGCCGAGCGCGTTGACGGGTGGATTGTCGACGGTAACGAGCAGGATGTTGCCGCGTAGCTCATGGGTAACCGGCAATGCGGATGCGGCGGTCGGCGTCATACGATTTGTCTCCTCGTTGCAGCGTGTAAACGAACTTGCCATGCGATTTGGGATTGTCTTGGGGATAAGCGGAATTGACAATCGCATCGCCAATTGACAGAGTGTCAAATAATCTTTGACAGTAGGACTGCCGTGGACGTCAACGCGCTAACGCTGCTGGTCGAGATCATCGATGCCGGCAATCTCAGTGAGGCTGCGCGGCGGCTCAAGATGACCCGCGCCAACGTCAGCTACCACCTCAACCAGTTCGAAAAGTCGATCGGCCTGCAACTGGTCCGACGCACGACGCGCCGCGTCGAGCCGACTGAGATCGGGCTGAAGCTCTACGAGCATGGCCGCGCGATCCGCAATTCGCTGCTGGCCGCGAAGGAATCGGTATCGACGCTCGGCGAAAGCCTGCAAGGCCGCGTGCGCCTGTCGGTGCCGAGCGGCTACGGGCAGCTGGTGATGTCGGCGTGGCTGATCGCCTTCAAGCGCGAATATCCCGGCATCGTGCTCGACGTGATGTTCGAGAACCGCGTCGAAGACCTGTTGCGCGACGAAGTGGACATTGCCGTGCGCGTGATGTCGGAGCCGCCGCAAAATCTCGTCGCCCGTGACATGGGGCCGGTGAGATGGGTCGCGTGCGCGTCGTCCGCCTATGCTGCGCAACATGGCGTGCCTGTGCAGCTCGACGAGCTTCGCACCTCGCCGATCATCACGTCCGCCGTGGTCGGCCGGCAACTGCGCGTTGCCGCGTATCTGCGCGACGAACGGCATGAGGTGTTGCTGGAACCCGGCCTGATCTCCGAGAACTTCCTGTTTCTGCGCGAAGCGATTCTCGCCGGCCTCGGCGTCGGACTCGTGCCCGACTACGTCGTACACGACGATATCCGGCGCGGCGACGTCGTCACGGCGCTCGACCCATGGAGGCTCAGCATCTTCGGCACCAACATGTACATGCTGTATATGCCGAATCTTCACCACACACGCGCGACCTCGCAGTTCATCGAATTCATGCTCGACGAAGCGCGCAAGGCCGGACGCGGCGCCATGCCGACCCGACCCACCAATTTGTAGCGCAATGTATCCACCGCAGTAGCGGATACATACGCATACACACGTCCGTTTCCACGACACAAGCGAGATACATCCGCACGCTTCAATACGGTCATCGATTGTTCGCCCTTCACCTACTCAACGGAGCACGCACCATGACGCGTATCGACAACGTACTGTACACAGGCAAGGTTCACACGACGGGCGGCCGCGAAGGTGCCGCGCGCAGTTCCGACGGCCGCCTCGACATCAAGCTGTCGACGCCGGGCGGCAATGGCGCCGGCACGAACCCCGAGCAACTGCTCGGCGCAGGCTGGTCGGCATGTTTCATTGGCGCGATGGGCGGCGCTGCGCGCGCGCTGAAGATCTCGCTGCCGGCTGACACCAGCGTCGATGCCGAAATCGATCTCGGCACCACTGACAACGCGTATTTCATTCAGGCACGCCTGAACGTGAGCCTGCCCGGCCTGCCGCGCGATGTGGCCCAGGAAGTGGTCGACCGCGCGCATCAGACCTGCCCGTACTCGAAAGCGACTCGCGGCAACATTGGCGTCACGATCACGCTCGTTTAAGCCGCATGAAGAAGGGCAGTGCGACCACTGCCCTCGGCAGTGTCGTCGCGAACGTAATGGGCAGGCAGGCGCCGCCCAGGTTGCTGGGCATCCATGTCAACTTCTGTTTGCCGAAGAAGTGCGGGCGGGTTGAGGCCGCTGCGTCAATAGCGGGCAGAGCGGGGAGTCATCACTCCCCCTCTGCGCGATGTCGCCTCGCCGCATCGACCAGCGCGCGGATCGCCCAACGCTTCACTTTCCGGGCCCGCGCGTCGTCGAGTTGCAGCACGTCCTTGAACACCACCATCGCCTCGGTGCCGATCACGAGCGCGAGCGCTTGCGTCAATGTATCGAACGCGGCGGGCTTGAACTGATCCTGCACGGGTTCCAGCGCCGCCTCGATCAATGCAGTCCGCCGATTCTGCCGCAGTGGAACCTCGCTGTCGGTATCACCCTTCGCCACGCGCTCCAGCGAACGCGCGAGCATCATCCGCAGCGGCGCTTCGTTGGCGAGGATCATGTCGTGAAGCGCCGTATCGACGCGCGTGAGCCGCGCCACGGGATCATCCGACGCGCGCGGGCCGAACAGCGCCGACGCATCCGGCGTCGCGACATCGAGCGACGCTTCCAGCAGCAGCGCATCCATGCTCGGAAAATGGCGATAGGCGGTGGCGCGCGACACCATCGCTTCCTCCGCGATCTCTTCGAGACTCGGCTTGCGGCCCTGCTTCATCAAACGCGAAGCCGCCTGCAACAGGTCCTTGCGCGTGCGCCGCTTCTGGTTCTCGCGCCCGTTGGTCGTAATGTCGGCCATATCAGGCTTGCGGCAACTGCCGGATGATCGCCGCGAGGTCGACCCATACGTTCTCGCGCGAAATCTGCCCGCTTTCCGCGAACTCAAGCACATGCAACATGCGGAATTCCAGCGGACGCCCTCGCCCTTCGAGTCCAAAGGGCCGCCCCGGCGCCTTGCCGTGCCACAGCGATTCGTCGACAACGAAACCATCGCCATACAGGCGGCGCAGGCACTCGACCCGGCTCTCCGACAAATCCGCGAACAGCGCCTCGTAGAACGGCCGCACTTCTGCGCGCCCGCGCACCGGCCCCGCAGGCCAGCCGACGACGTCATGCTCGACGTCCGGCGTGAGCGTGGCGAGCACGCCTTCGATATCGTCGCGTCTCTCGAAACCGAAGTGCTCTTCGATCTTCCCGTCCATCTGCACAGGCGTCAGCGTCATGATTGGCTCCTAGCGATTGCATTCGCACCGTTTGCCAGTTCATTCTAGTGAGACTTGTGTCTCATTACAAGATCGTAATGTAGCTTTAAGGTCAGGTAGAATTTTGTCCGACATCGACGCTATGATCCAAGCGCGGTCCAGGCAGTCTTCCTTGCAATCGGAATCACCTCATCCGGGTTCATTCACAGCCTTGAAGATCGAGCATCCGACCGACGGCCCGACGCGGCTCCCCTACGCACACGACTACTTCAGCACCGCCAGCGAGTCGCCGCAGCAGCAACTGCTCGCCTGGAGAAATCGCATCGGTCATATTCTGGATGTGCCTGTCGCGAAGAGTCAGCGGGAAAGCGGCTTTCGAGGGACCATCGACAGTTATCGCATCGCGGATCTCGCCTTCATGGACTGCCGCACCGACGCGGTCCTGCAATCTCGCACCGCCGCGCGAATCTCGACTGATAGCGCGCGCCAGTTCGTGTTCCATGTGCTCGTCGATGGCCAGATCGAGACGACGACGGGCATGTATCCCAAGCGCGTTTCCACGCAGATCAAGCCCGGCATTCTCGCGCTGGACATGGGGCAGCCGATGCGCATGGAACGCACCGACTGCCGTTTACTGGCGATCTTCCTGCCGCGCGAATGGCTCGCGCCCGTGCTACCCGAGCCTGAGTCGGTTCACGGTCAGGTCATCGAGTACGACTCGCCGCTCGCGCGCCTGATTCCGGGCTATCTCGCCGCACTGTCCCAAACCGGTCAGTCGACGAATCCCGCCGGTTTCCACGACGCGCTGAAAACCTGCGCCATGTTGATTGCGGCCGCGTTCGGCAAACGGACGCGCCGCGCGGGCGGTGCACGCGCGGCCGCCCGCGCCGCCGTGTTCGGCACCCTACGGCGCTACATCGAAGCCAATCTGCATGAACCCGATCTTTCGCCCGAAAGTGTGCTGCTCGCGTCGCAGCTGTCGCGCCCGACGCTCTACCGGCTGTTCGAGAGCGAAGGCGGCCTTGCAACGTATATTCGTAACCGCCGGCTGAGCCAGGCCGCGGACGAACTGCGCCGCTATCCGAACAAAGCGGTGGTCGAAATCGCGTATGGACTCGGCTTCAACAGCGCTTCCGATTTCAATCGCGCGTTCCGCCGCGCATTCGATATGTCGCCGCTCGATTTCCGGATGTTCACGCTTTAACGTCCCGCCACGAACGCTCAACAGGAGAAGTCATGTCGGCTGTGTCGGCATTCAAACTGGTGCTGCTTTCGCTGATTGCGATCATCGCGCTCGAACTGATCGCGAAGCGCTTGCGGCTGCCCCCTGCGGCCGCGTTGCTGGTCGGCGGCGCAGCCATGGCGTTCGCGCCCGGCCTTCCGCCCGTCGTGCTCGACCCCGACCTCGTGTTGATCGTCTTCCTGCCGCCATTGCTGATGGATGGTGCGTACTTCTTCGTCTGGACCGACTTCAAGCGGCATCTGAAGCCCATTCTGCTGTTCGCGATCGGCGCGGTTGCGTTCACGACGTGGATAGTCGGCGTGGTCGTGCATTTCGTTGTGCCGTCGCTGCCGTGGGCGGCCTGCTTCGCGCTCGGCGCGGTCGTCTCGCCGCCTGACGCCGTCGCGGCGAAAGCGGTGCTCGAACGGCTCGCGCTGCCGCGCCGCCTGATGGTGCTGCTCGAAGGCGAAAGCCTGCTCAACGACGCGGCCGGCCTCGTGCTGTTCCGCTTCGCCGTCGCCGCCGCGCTCACGGGCGCGTTCAGCGCGTCGCATGCCGTGCTGAGCTTCGCGGGGCTCGCGGTGGGCGGCGTGGTGGTCGGATGCGTGGTCGGCTATGGCGTCGTGTGTCTGCTGCGCCTGCTCGACGACGACTATCTGATCGTCACGACTTCAGTGATCTCCGCGTGGATCAGCTACATCGCGGGCGAAATGCTCGGCGTATCGAGCGTCATCTCGACTGTGACGTGCGGCATGCTGCTCGGCTGGCATCAGCACGAAGTCTTCTCCGCCACCGCGCGAACGCGTGGCACCGCGTTCTGGCAAGTCGTCGTGTTCGTGTTCGAGGCGCTCGTGTTCGTGCTGATCGGGCTGTCGCTGCGTGGCGTGATGCAGCGGCTTGGCGGCATCGACAATGCGCTCGCGCTGCTCGGCCCCGCCGCGATGGCGACCGTGGCCACGGTCGTCGTTTCGCGCTGCGTGTGGACCTTCGCGCTTGAATCGATCAACGCGGTACTGCACCGCATTTCGCGCCGCGCCGCGCCGCCCGCCGACTGGCGTTCCGCTGCCGTCGTGAGTTGGGCGGGCATGCGTGGCGTCGTAACGCTGGCGATCGCTCTTTCGCTGCCTGAAACAATGCCGGGCCGCGATTTGATTCTGTTCTCTGCGTTCGTCGTCATTCTGTTTACGGTGCTGCTGCAAGGCACGACGATCGGCATGGTGATCCGGCTCGTCAAACCAGCAAGCGATGCACACGCATCGGCCTATCTGAACGAGATGCAGGCATGGGCGCGGCTGGAGGCGGCACAACTCGAAGCGATCAAGCCGCTCGTCTATGGGCCGGACGGCACCGTGCTGCATCCGCGGCTGCTCGAACAGTACAGCTATCGCGCGCGTCTCACGGAAGAGTTCCAGCACGCGCCGAGCTTTCCGCTGGAGGCGCGCAAAGCGCACTACGACGTCATCCTCGCCGCGATCGCCGCTGGCCGCGTGGAACTGTTACGCCTCCATCGGGGTGGCCTGATTCACGACGACCTGCTGCACGAGATAGAACGCGATCTCGACCTGCAGGAAATCGCGTCCCGCCACGCCCGAGGCTAGCCCACGGGCAGCACTCGCCGACGCGTGGCCGCCTCAAGTAATGATCCGACTTGCCGATATGCAATTGAGGTATTGCCTCGCCCGATTTCCTAGCCGCCGTCAGGGCCCGATATGCGTGTCGCACTCGCCGCAAGCGTTTCTATACAGGTTTCGACCGCAACGTCACGTCATGTAATCAGGCCCTTGTTTCACGGCAATCGTTTGCCGGTCGCCGCTTCGCCCCTTCCGTCGCTCAAACAGCCGTGCTCTTCGATCCGAGGCGCCGCTTGCGCTCGCGCTTCCGTCTGCTGCGAAGCGGACGCGCACGCGCTCATGGCAACGCGACCGGTATTCTCGCGAAGCAGATTGCGACGGCGTTGCGCCCGGCGCGCGACCGCCTGCTGCTAAGTGCCGCCCGATCCACTCCGAAACTGAAAGCGATTCTCACGTGCGACGACTTGCGCTTGCCTCCCTGCTATCTGGCCTGGTGACTCTGATTTTTTTGTCGTTGTACGGTTGTCACCAGAAGGATTCTGCTTCGCCGGGCGCCGCCGCGCCGGCGAAGACGATCATTACCGCGCTGATCTGGGCGCCTGACTGGCCAGAAGAGATGCTTCAGATCGCCGCCGAATTCAGCAAGGAAAATCCGGACATCGGCGTGAACGTGCAGTTCATGGTCGGCAATTCCGTCGAGGCGAACATCAAGCCGCGAATCGCGTCGGGCAATCTGCCGGATCTCGTCAGTGTGAACCCGAATGCGTACTCGGCTGAACTGGCAGACCAGCACATCCTCGCCGACGTCAGTCAGACGGCAGCGTGGAACAACATGATCGATCCGTTGAAGGGCGACTGGACGAGCCGCCAGTCGAAAGCATTCGGCATTTCCGGCGGCGTCGCGACGGTGCTGATGTACTACAACGAGGATATGTTCGCGAAGGCGGGCATCAAAACACTGCCGACCAACTTTCGCGAGTTCCTCGCGGTGTGCGAGCAACTCAAGCGCGCGGGCTTCACGCCGATCATGTGGAACGGCGGGTTTCCCAATATGCTGGGCAATGGGCCGTTCGGCGCCGGCTTCGCGAACAACGTGGTGGCGCGTGACCCTGCGTGGAAGAAGAAAATCGACGACGGCACGCTGAATCTGAATACACCCGCCGTCGCCGATATCTTTGCCAAAATGGCGCTGATGCCGGAACGCGGCTACGTGCAGGACGGATTCATGGCGACGGACTACGACAGCGGCATCCGCCTGTTCAAGGAAGGCAAGGTCGCGATGGCGATTCACGGCAGCTGGGCAGCCGGTCTGCTGCTGCACGGCAATCCCTTTGAAACAGGCGTTTTCATTCCGCCATGGAACGCGCCGGGCAAGCGGGTCGTGCCCATTGTCGGCAGCGAGACGGGCTTTGCCGTGTGCGAAACGCCGAACAAGGTTGCCGCCATGCGCTTTCTCGAGTTCATCGCCGCAAAGGGTTTTGGCATTCTCCAGGCGAAGCGCCAGAACATTTCGCCGTTCAGGCAGAGCACGGGCGCGGTGCTGGGCGACCCGAAGCTCGTCGAATATACCAATGAAGTCAGTCGCTATCCCGTCACCGCAAGCCCGTATTATTCGGTGCTCCCGTCCAACTCCATCGAGCGTTTGCACCGGTTGATGCAGGATGTCCTGTTGAACAGGATCACGCCCAAACAGGCGGCCCAGCTGCTGGATGCGTCCGTCAAGAATGAAGCGAAGATGCATTACAAATGAGCTCGATCATCGGTTCACTGCAACGCGTTCTTGAATACCTGTCGCAGGATCTGCTGCGCCGTGTAGAAATACGTTACCGGCTGATCACTGCGTTTATCTTGCTGTCGCTGTTGCCCGTGCTCATTTCGGGCTACATATCGTATGCGGAGTCGACGGCGGCCATCAAGGAGAAGGCGGAGATATTCTCGAAAGAGGTCGTCAAGCAGGTCTCGCGGAACGTCGTGCTGCGCATGGAGCAGATCGAAACGGAAAGCAGCCTGCTGGTGCTCTCCGATCAGGTTCAGTCCGCGCTGATGAAGGTCGCGAGCGGCAGCGCGAAGGAGCAGAACGAGGCGCGCCTCGACATGACGCGTCTGCTGCTCGATCACTACGGCTCCGTCGATTTCATCAACGAGAAGTATCTGCTCGATGCGCACGACCGGGTGATGGACACGCAAGCGTTCGCGCAACTGACGCGCGGCGTGATGCGCTTCGTCAAGCAGGCGCCCGATCGCAACGGACGCCCCTACTGGGGCAGTTACGACAACGGCGTCGGACAGCTGAACCTCGGGATGGTGCGCGCGGTTATCGGCAAGAGCAACAACCGGCGTCTCGGCAATCTGGTGCTGGTGATTAGCCCCGAGCATTTCTCGACGATCTTCAATGACGTCGCCTTGGGCACGGGAACGGAAATCTACGTACTCGACAGCAGCAACAACAAGCTGATCGTGCGCGCCGACGACATGCCCGCCAGCACCGACGCCACGGCCGAACCCGGCCTGATCGACGGGATCGCGCACAACACCGAGATGCTCGGCCAGCCGAACGGCTTCGTCAGCTTCGAAGGCAAGAATCACGCGGGCTATTTCGCGGCCTACACGCGCATTCCCGGCACGACATGGTTCGTCGTCAGCACGATTCCGGAAAAGAAGCTGACGGCCGAGGCGCAATCCGTACGCAACCAGATCGTGCTGGTCGGCATTTCGGGCTTTCTGCTGTCGATCTTCTTCGCCTACTTCATCTCGCACAGCATTTCGTCGCCGCTGAAAGATCTCGTGCGGAAAATGCACGACACGGGCAGTGATGCGGGCGCCGAAGAGCAGGCGCTTGCCGAAGCTCACGTCGATGCCGACGGACAGGACGAACTGGGCCGCCTCGCGCATCGCTTCGAACGAATGCGCGGAGCGATCAGGCAGAAGATCCAGAAGATCAACGAGATCAATGCGTCGCTGGAGCAGACCGTCGTCGAGCGGACTGCCGAACTGGTCAGCCGGGAACTGGAGTCGCGCACGCTGATCGAGAATTCGCCCGACACGATCACGCGCTACGACCGCGATCTGCGCCGCACGTATGCGAACCCGGCGTTTTGCGCGTCGGCGGGACGCACCCTTGGTGAAGCGCTCGGCAAGCGGCCTTCGGAAATACCTGGCGGATCGAACGCGCTGATCTACGAGCGCAAGATCAGCGAAGCGATAACGACGGGAAAAAGCGGGCAATTCGAGCTGCGCTGGCTCAGCAAGGACGGACAGGAGCAGTGCTCGCATATTCGCCTCACGCCTGAAATCGATCCGTCGGGCCAGGTCAGTTCGGTGCTCGCCGTGGGCCGCGACCTGTCGGACCGGATGGCGTTCGAAGCCGCGATCTGGAAGCAGGCCAACTTCGACACGCTGACGCAACTGCCGAACCGCCAGATGTTCCAGAACCGTCTCGAGCAGGAAGCGAAGATCGCGCAGCGCTCCGGGCATCGGATGGCGTTGATGCTGATCGATCTGGACCGCTTCAAGGAAGTCAACGACTCTCTCGGACACGATACGGGCGACACGCTGTTGATCGAAGCCGCGCGGCGTATCACGTCGTGCGTGCGCGAAGCGGACATCGTCGCCCGTCTTGGCGGCGACGAGTTCACCGTGATCCTGCCGAATCTCGATCACGTTGGCAGCATCGAGCGGATCGCGCGGACGATCATCGACAAGCTGTCTGAGCCGTTCACGCTCGGCCCGGACGAGGCGTTCATTTCGGCGAGCATCGGCGTCACGCTGTACCCGGACGACGCGAGCGAACTCGACGTGCTCTTCAAGAACGCCGATCAGGCGATGTACGCGGCCAAGAACGCGGGTCGCAACTGCCTCAGCTATTTCACGCAGGATTTGCAGATCGCGGCGGAGAAACGCCTGCGTCTGACGAGCGATCTGCGCGCCGCGCTGCCGGGCGATCAGTTCCGGCTCTACTACCAACCAATCGTCGATCTGACGACGGGCGACATCTACAAGGCCGAGGCGCTGATCCGTTGGCTGCACCCTGAGCGCGGCATCATCAGCCCGCTGGACTTCATTCCATTGGCCGAAGACACGGGCCTCATCGTGCCGATCGGCGATTGGGTGTTCAGACAGGCCGTGCAGCAGGCGAAGCACTGGCGCAACCGCTTCCATTCGTCGTTTCAGATCAGCGTTAACGTGTCGCCGGTGCAGATTCGCCAGGACAATCTGGTGTGCACGCAATGGTCCGAGTATCTGCATCGCGAGGGCATGCCGGGACAGAGCGTTGCCGTCGAGATCACCGAAGGGCTGCTGATGCACGCCGACCTGAAGATCGACGAAAGGCTGATGACGTTCCGCAATGCGGGCATCCGCATTTCGATCGACGACTTCGGCACGGGTTATTCGTCGCTGGCGTATCTGAAGCGCTTCGAGATCGACTTTCTGAAGATCGACCGGTCCTTCGTGCAGAACCTCGGCTTCGATGCGGACAATCAGGCGCTCTGCGAGGCGATGGTCGTGCTGGCGCACAAGCTCGGGCTGAAGGTCATTGCTGAAGGCGTGGAAACCATCGAGCAGCGCGATTTCCTGATCGCCGTCGGCTGCGATTTTGCGCAAGGCTTTTTGTACTCGCAGCCGGTTACGCCCGATCAGTTCGAAGCGCTCGTCTGGCCGCGCGTCGAAGTCAGCCCGGCAAACAGTTGATGCGCGGCGCCGCTGGCTCGCGCTCGCCGCTGGCTCGCGCTTTCATTGCTGCGGCGCGGGTGCGTCGCGCGGCTTGACGCGCGCTTGCACGGCATCCGCCACCTGCCCGGCAACCTGTTTGATATCGGCCTGCTGATCGTTGCCCGCCATCACGTATCGTGCGGCCGCCGCATAAGGATTGAGCTTGACGATCGCACCGGGAACGTGCCGGTCCGACTGCCCTTCGACCGTTTGATAAAGCGGCGCGGGCGACTGGTTGGGCAATGGATCGATGGCGACGGCCAGTTCGATCTTGCCCTGTCCCGCGCCGAAACCCACGACGGCGCGCCGCACGCGGTTGCCTTCGTCCACGCTCAAAAATACGCCGCGCACCAGCCAGCCCTGCGCGGGAAGCGGCGCGTCGCCGGGCAGACGGCGCGCATCGATACCGTCGTGCTGCAAATCGGCGACGAGCGTTTCCGACATCTTCGCGACCAGTTCCTGCGCTTTCTTCTGCGGGTCCTGCTCCGACAGATGTAGCGGCGACAGGCTGCCCGCGAGGCGCCGCGCGCGGCTCAGGCGGCTCTGATCGGGTGTGATGTCGGCGGCATCGAGTTCGAAGTCCGACACGTAGACGACGGGCGCCGAGACGCCCGGCGTGCCGCCTTGCTGCGCGAGCGCAACGGACGCGAACGCGGCGAGCCAGAACGCGGTAACCGGGCATGTCCACCATCGATTGTTCATTGCGGTCTCCTGATCGTGGCCGTCGCGCTGAAACTGTTTGCGCCAGAGACGAATATACGCCGCCCACCGCAAATCGACCGGCACGGGCGCTTCGATGACTCAGCGCCCCCCACAGGATTAGGCAAGACTTCCGGAGTTTTCGAACAACAGAAACGGCCGCTTTGAGCCACACTCCGACACGTTCCCACTGCTTCGTCATCGCTGCGCATGCGGCACGCGCGAGCGCATTGGCAACTGTGTAAAACCAGAACCCGAACCTACTCGGAGTCATCGATGTCCACCACTCTGATTCTCAACGGCAAGTCCACGACGCTGGACGCCGATCCCAACATGCCGCTGCTCTGGGCTATCCGCGAAGTCGCGGGTTTGCATGGAACGAAGTTCGGCTGCGGGATGGCGCAATGCGGCGCGTGCACGGTCCATCTCGAAGGCCAGCCGATCCGCTCCTGCATCACGCCGCTCGCGGCTGTCGAAGGCCGCCACATCACGACGATCGAAGGATTGCAGGGCAAGCCGGCCAAGGCCGTGCAGGCCGCGTGGGTGAAGCTGCAGGTGCCGCAGTGCGGCTACTGTCAGTCCGGGCAGATCATGTCCGCCGCCGCGCTGCTCGCGCAAAACGCCAAGCCGTCCGACGCCGACATCGACGCCGCGATGAGCGGAAACATCTGCCGCTGTGCGACCTACACGCGCATTCGCGCGGCGATTCACGACGCCGCCGACGCGATGGGAGCGTGAGCGATGACAACCGATATCGTTGACGTTCAGCGCCCGTCGCGGCGCACCTTCCTGAAAAGCGCGGGGACGGCGGCAGCCCTCGCGCTCACGATCGGCTTCGAATGGGCGGGCACCTCGCGCCGTGCGATCGCCGCACAAGCGCCAGGCGCCACCTTCGCGCCAAACGCGTTCCTGCGCGTCGGCGCCGACGACAGCGTGACCGTGATCGCGAAGCACGTCGAAATGGGCCAGGGCGCGTACACGGGCATCGCGACGATCGTCGCGGAAGAACTCGACGCGGACTGGTCGCGCGTGCGCGTCGAAAGCGCGCCCGCTGATGCGAAGCGCTACGCGAATCTCGCGTTCGGCACGATCCAGGGCACGGGCGGCAGCTCGGCGATGGCCAATTCATGGACGCAACTGCGCGAAGCGGGCGCGACCGCGCGCGTGATGCTGATCACGGCGGCGGCACAGCAGTGGAAGGTGCCCGCATCCGAATTGCGCACGGAGCGCGGCGTCGTCTATCACGACGCGAGCGGCAAGCATGCGACGTACGGTTCGCTGTCATCGGCGGCCGCCGCGTTGCCTGTACCGGAAAACGTGACGCTGAAGGACCCGAAGACCTTCAGGCTGATCGGCAGTCAGGCACCGCGTGTCGATGTGCCGCCGAAAACCGACGGCACCGCGCAGTTCACGATCGACGTGACGCTGCCCGGCATGCTCGTCGCCGTGATGCAGCGCCCGCCGCTGTTCGGCGCGACGGTGCGCTCGTTCGATGCATCGGCGGCGAAAGCGGTCCCTGGCGTCGTGAACGTGGTGCAGGTGCCGCGCGGCGTCGCTGTCGTCGCGAAGAGCTTCTGGGCCGCGAAGCAGGGCCGCGACGCGCTGAAAGTGGAATGGGACGATACACACGCGGAAAAGCGCAGTTCGGCGGACATCATGGCCGAGTACCGCAAGGCCGCCGACAAGCCCGGCCTGCCCGCGCGTACCGAAGGCGATGCATCGAAGGCGATCCAGGGCGCGGCGCGCAAGTTGTCCGCGAGCTATGAGTTTCCGTATCTCGCGCACGCGCCAATGGAGCCGCTCGACGCCGTCATCAAGCTGACGGCCAATAGCTGCGAAATCTGGGCGGGCGATCAGTTCCAGACCGTCGATCAGGCGAACGCCGCGCGCGTCGCCGGCCTGCAGCCGCAGCAGGTCAGCATCCACACGCTGTACGCTGGCGGCAGCTTCGGCCGGCGCGCGAATCCCGGCTCGGACTATATCGTCGAAGCCGTGTCGGTCGCGAAGGCGCTCGGCGCGAACGGCACACCCGTCAAGCTGCAATGGACGCGCGAGGACGACATCCACGGCGGCCTCTATCGCCCGATGTATTTCCACAAGCTCGATGCAGGCCTGACGCGCGACGGCAAGCTGGTCGGCTGGCAGCATCGGATCGTCGGGCAGTCCATCGTCGCCGGCACGCCGTTCGCGGGGCTGATCAAGAACGGCATCGACGGGACCTCGGTGGAAGGCGCCGCGAACATCGCGTACGCGATTCCGAACATCTCGGTCGAACTGTCGACGATGCAGACGGGCGTGCCCGTTCTGTGGTGGCGGGTGGTCGGCAGTTCGCACACGGCGTTCGCGGTCGAAGCGTTCATCGACGAAGCGGCGCACGCGGCTGGAAAAGACCCGTACACCTTCCGGCGCGATCTGCTCGAACATGAGCCGCGCATGCGTGGCGTGCTCGACCTCGCGGCGCAAAAAGCGGGCTGGAGCAATGCGCCTCTGCCGGCCGGCAAGGGACGTGGCATCGCCGTCGCCGAAGCGTTCAAGACGTTCGTCGCACAGGTCGCCGAGGTGTCCGTGGATAAAGACGGCAAGGTCAAGGTCGATCGCGTGGTGTGTGCGGTCGACTGTGGCACGGCCATCAACCCGGACGTGATCGCGGCGCAGATCGAAGGCGGTATCGGCTTCGGGCTGGGCGCAGCGCTGTATGGCGCGATCACGCTGAAGGACGGCCGCGTCGAGCAGAATAATTTCGACGGCTACCGCGTGCTGCGCATCGATGCGATGCCGAAGGTCGAGGTGCACATCGTTGCGTCGACGCAAGCGCCGACGGGCATCGGCGAACCGGGCGTCGCGCCCGTGGGTCCCGCTGTCGCCAACGCGATTTTCGCGGCGACGGGCAAGCGGGTCTATGCGATGCCGTTCTCGACGGAAAGCCTTGCTTGAAGCAGGTGATCGCGAGCCGTCACTAGCTGGCGGCTACGCGATGCACTGACCGTCGCGGCAGGCAGCGGGCAATGCGCCCGCTGCCTCAATTTCAGTTCCCAAAGAACACCGGCTGCGGATTCCCGTCCGTCGTCGTCGACCTGGGCGCGCCCGTCTGCATCGTGCCGCTCGGCGCGACGCCGCCCACGGCCGTATGTTCCATCGGCTGCTCGCTGGCCGCGACCTTCGCTTCTGCGGCCTGGATATCGTCCGGATAAGTCGCGTCCTTGGAAATTGGGCGATAGCCCGCCGCCTCTACGCGTTGCAGGTCTTCACGCACCTGAGCACGCGTGACCTCGCCCTGCTGGGCCTGAGCGAAGGAAAGTGCCGGCGCAGCCAGCGCGCACGAAACGACTACGGCCTGAATCAGTGCTTTCATGATGGTTCACCTGCAAGAGAGTCTTCGACCAGCGCCACATCCTTGCGGGTGTGACCCCAATGCCCTTTGCCCGTTGCGGAATGCAAAGGCGGGTTGCAAAGGGTTAACGCCATTGTGTGCACTCACCGCTGACCTAACCCTGTCTCTCAGATGACAAATCGGTCATTTACGAAATCGCGCTGCATCGCGGCCATTTATCCTCGGCGCTAGATGTCGGATTCGTAATGTTGCAGTCACTAATCAGTAAGTGCCCCGCCGCCACACTGCGACCCTATGCATTGCCCGCGCGTGATCCGCGTCTGGGCGTACCGACAGATCATCGTCCAAGGAAACGTCATGTGGATCGTCAAACTGGCCCTGCGGCGGCCTTACACATTTATCGTGCTGGCCGTGCTGCTCTTCATCATCGGGCCGCTCGCGATCCTGCGCACGCCGACCGATATCTTTCCGAACATCAACATTCCTGTCGTCAGCATCGTCTGGTCGTATAACGGCTTTTCCGCCGAAGACATGGCGCACCGGATCACGTCGAATTACGAGCGCGCGCTCACGACCGACGTCGACGATATCGAACATATCGAATCGCAATCGTTGAATGGTGTGTCGGTGGTGAAGGTGTTCTTTCATCCGGGCGCCGACATCAACCGCGCGATTGCCGAGGCCGCGTCGAACTCCGCGTCGATTCTGCGCGTGCTGCCACCGGGCACGCTGCCACCGAACATCATCTCGTACAACGCATCGACGGTGCCTGTGCTGCAATTGGGCCTGTCGAGCAACACGCTGCCCGAACAGACGCTCTACGATCTGGGCAACAGCTTCATCCGCACGCAACTCGCGACCATTCAAGGCGCGGCCGTGCCGCTGCCATACGGCGGCAAGATCCGCCAGATCATGGTCCAGCTCGATCCGAAAGCGCTGCAGGCCAAGGGCCTCGCGCCCATCGACGTGGTCAACGCCGTCAACGCGCAAAGCCTGATTCTGCCAGGCGGCACCGCGAAGATCGGCGCACGCGAATACAACGTCGAGATGAACGGCAGTACGAGCACGGTCGCCGCGCTCAACGATCTGCCCATCAAGACGGTGAACGGCAGCGTGGTCTATGTGCGCGACGTCGCGCATGTGATCGACGGCTATGCGCCGCAGACGAACATCGTGCGCAGCGACGGCAAGCGCGCGGCGCTCCTGCAAATCGAAAAGACGGGCAGCGCATCGACGCTCACCATCATCCAGCAGGTGAAGGCGATGTTGCCGAAGATCGCCGCCGGCCTGCCAAGCGCGTTGAAGATCACGCCGCTTTCCGATCAGTCGGTGTTCGTGAAGTCCGCGATTTCGGGCGTGGTGCGCGAAGCGCTTATCGCCGCGTGCCTGACGGCCGCGATGATCCTGCTGTTTCTCGGCAGCTGGCGCGCGACGTTGATCATCGCGGTGTCGATTCCGCTTGCCGTGCTCACCTCGCTGATCGCGCTGGCTGCCCTCGGGCAGACCATCAACATCATGACGCTGGGCGGCCTGGCGCTCGCTGTCGGCATACTCGTCGACGACGCGACCGTGGCAATCGAAAACATCACGCATCACCTCGAAAACGGCGAGCCGCTGCACGACGCTATCCTGAACGGCTCGGGCGAAATCGCCGTGCCGACGTTCGTCTCGACGCTGTCGATCTGCATCGTGTTCGTGCCGATGTTTCTTCTTTCGGGCGTCGCGCGCTATCTGTTCGTGCCGCTGGCGGAAGCCGTCGTGTTCGCGATGTGCGCGTCGTACTTCTTCTCGCGCACGCTGATTCCGACGCTCGCGATGTATCTGATGCGCGCGCCTTCGAAGAACGGTCACGCGGCGCGCGGCCCCTTTGCGATTTTCGCGCGCTTTCAGGCGGGTTTCGAGCGGCGCTTCGAAGCGTTGCGCAATGGCTATCACAACGTGTTGCAACGGGCGATCGCCAATCGCCGCCGTTTCATTCCCGTGTATCTTGCGCTGTGCTTCGGGTCGCTCGCGCTGATTCCGTTCGCCGGGCGCGACTTCTTCCCCGCCGTCGATACGGGCGAAATCCGCCTGCATCTGCGCGCGCCAACGGGAACGCGCATCGAGCAAACGGCGCGTATCACCGATGAAGTCGAAGCAAAAATTCGCAGCGTGATTCCGAAGCCGGAACAGGCGGCCGTGCTCGACAACATCGGCGTGCCCGTGAGCGGCATCAACCTGACGTACGACTCGTCGGACCCGGTCGGCCCTGAAGACGCCGACATCATGATCACGCTGAAGCCCGATCACAAGCCGACGGCACAATACGTCGCGCAGTTGCGCAATGTGCTTGCTCAATCGTTTCCGGGCGTGACGTTCGCGTTCCTGCCCGCCGATATCGTCAGCCAGATTCTGAACTTCGGCCTGCCCGCGCCTATCGACCTGCAGATCGTCGGCAACAAGCTCGATCAGAACCGCGTCGTCGCGGACAAGCTGCTCGCGCAGATGCGCGGCGTGCGCGGTCTCGTCGATGCACGCATCCAGCAGCCCGGCGACCAGCCGACCATCGACGTCAACGTCGATCGCACGAAGGCGATGCAGGCGGGCCTCACGCAGAAGGATGTCGCGCAGAACATGCTGATCGCGCTGTCGGGCAGTTCGCAGACCACGCCGAATTTCTGGCTCGATCCGAAGAACGGCGTCAGCTATCCGTTGCTGGCGGAAGTGCCGCAATACGACATTCACTCGCTGCAAACGCTCGCCAACATTCCGTTGACGACGAGCCAGGTCAGTGTCAATCCGCAGAATCAGCTGGGCACGCTCGGCACGATGTCGCGCACCATGCAGCAAGCCGTCGTGTCGCACTACAACGTGCAGCCCGTGCTCGACATCTTCGCGTCGACGCAGGGCCGCGATCTGGGCGGCGTCGCAACCGACGTGACGAAGCTCGTCGATGCCGCGCGCGCACAGTTGCCACCCGGCTCGTCGATTGTGATCCGCGGACAGGTGCAGTCGATGAACGAGTCGTTCGCGGGTCTCGGCGCCGGTCTCGTGTTTGCGATCGCGCTCGTCTATCTGCTGATGGTGGTGAATTTCCAGTCGTGGCTCGATCCGCTCATCATCATCAGCGGCTTGCCGGGATCGCTGGCGGGCATCGCGTGGATGCTGTTCGCCACGCATACGACGCTCAGCGTCCCCGCGCTGACGGGCACGATTCTTTGCATCGGCATTGCAACGGCCAACAGCATTCTTGTCATCAACACCGCGCGCGAGTCGCTCGCGAACGGCATGGCGCCGCTCGCCGCCGCGCTCGATGCAGGCTTCAACCGCTTCCGCCCCGTGCTGATGACGGCCCTCGCAATGCTGATCGGCATGTTGCCGATGGCGCTCGGACTCGGCGACGGCGGCGAGCAGAACGCACCGCTCGGCCGCGCGGTGATCGGCGGTCTCGCTATCGGCACGGTGTCGACGCTGTTGTTCGTGCCTGTCGTGTTCGGCATGGTGCACGCGTGGCTCGCGAAGCGCCGCGCAAAGCGTGCCGCCGATTCCGCCGAAGTGACCACACACGCCCAGTAAGGACTTTTCATGACCACGCCCAATCTGCCGACCGGTGACGAGCCATCGGCCCGCACCGACCTCGCGCTGTCGAACAGCGCGCCTTTGCCCCACAAGCGACGCTTCGTGCTGCCTGTCGCGCTCGCAGTCGTCGCTGCCGCGCTGCTCGCAATCGGCATCGTGCCGCGGCTGCACGCCAGCACGGCGCTCACGCAGCAGGTCGATGCGCAGCGCTATCTGAGCGTCGATGCGCTGACGCCGACGCGCGCGCCCGCATCGCAGGAACTGCTGTTGCCGGGCAACGTGATGCCGTACGCCGATGCATCGATCTACGCGCGCACGAGTGGCTACATCCAGCACTGGTACGCGGATATCGGCGCGAAGGTCCAGGCGGGCCAAACGCTCGCCGATATCCAGACGCCGGAACTCGACGCGCAATTGCGTCAGGCGCGCGCCGACGAAGCGAACGCGAAAGCCAATTACAGCTTCGCGGACAGCACGGCGCAGCGCTGGCAGACGATGCTGCAAACGCAATCAGTCTCGCAACAGGACGCCAACGCGAAGACCAGCGACAGCGCGGCGAAGCTCGCCGCATGGCAGGCGGCGCAAGCGAATGTGGCGCGGCTCTCAGAACTGGTGTCGTACGAGAAAGTGACGGCGCCCTTCAACGGCGTCATCACCGCGCGCAAAGTCGACGTCGGCGCGCTGGTGACGGCGGGCGGCTCGCCGGGCATCGCGGCCAACGGCGGCGAGCTGTTTCATATCGAACAGACCGACCGTTTGCGCGTCTATGTCGATGTGCCGCAAAACGACGCGCAGAGCATCGCGCCGGGCACGAAGGTCTATCTGACGACGCAGCAATATCCGGGGCGCCAGTTCGACGCGAGCGTCGCGCGCAGCGCCGATTCAATCGACCCCGTGAGCCGCACGCTGCGCGTCGAAGTCGATGTCGATAATCGCGACGGCGCGTTGCTGCCTGGCGCGTATGCGCAGGTTCATCTCGCGCTGGTTGCCGCGCATCCCGCGCTCGAAGTGCCCGTCAGCGCACTGCTGTTCCGGCCGGATGGCGTGACCGTCGCCGTGATCGGCAAGGACGACAAGGTGCAGCTCAAGACGGTGACCATCGGTCGCGATTTCGGCACGTATGTCGAAGTTGCCACGGGCTTGATGCGACCGACCGTGTCATCAACAATCCCGGCGACGCAATCAGCAACGGCGAAACGGTGCGCATCGCGCCTGCGACGTCGGCGTCGACGACGTCGGTAAAGCACGGTTAAGCGCGAGGCGAGGCTCATCATGTTGAATATTCGTGCGTCGCTGGTTCGCAAGTTGGTCGTCATCGCCGTCGCAAGCGCGTTGACGGCGTGTTCGACGCTGCCGCACTACTCGCAGCCGCAAACGGCTGTGCCCGATCATTTCGCGAGCGCGCCGCAGGCGTCGGCGGGCTGGACGCTCGCCTCGCCTGCCGACGCGCAGTCGCGCGGCCCGTGGTGGACGCTGTACGGCGACGACGAGCTGAACAAACTCGAAGCGCAGGTCGACGTGTCGAACCAGACTGTGCGCAAAGCCGTCGCGCAACTCGAAGCGGCGCGCGCGATGGTCGACTATCAGCACGCGGGTTATTCGCCCGTCGTCACGGCTGGCGCTTCAGCGCAGCGCTTTCGCACGTCACAGAACATCGAGCACCGGGCGCTCGCGGGCATGACGATTCCCGATTATTCCACCGGCCTCGCGGCGAGTTGGGAACCCGATCTGTTCGGCCGTGTGAAGGACGCAACCGTCAATGCGCGCGACAACGCGCAGGCCAGTGAAGCGGATCTGCAATCGGTGCGACTTGCCGTCGCCGCCGATCTCGCAACCGACTATTTCGATCTGCGCTCGCTCGACCGGCAAAAGAAGCTGCTCGACGATAGCGTCACCGCTTATGCCGAGGCGCTGCGTATCCTGCAACAGCAGTTGAATGACGGCGCAATCGATGCTTCGGCCGTCGCGCAGGCTCAGACGCAGCTTGAAAGCACGCGCACGCAGGACAGCGATATCGACGTGCAGCGCGCGCAGCTTCAGCATGCGATTGCGACGCTGATCGGTCAGCCCGCTTCGTCGTTTTCGCTGCCGCCGAAAGTCGAGACGATCGCGCTGCCGCAGATTCCGGCAGGCGTGCCGTCACAATTGCTTGAACGCCGCCCCGACATCGCCGCCGCCGAACGGCGCGTGGCTGCGGCGAATGCACAAATCGGCGAGGCTCATGCGGCGTTCTATCCGGATCTGACCTTGTCGGCGACGGCGGGACTCGAAAGCACGTTCTTTGCGCCGTGGCTCACCGCGTCGAGTCTATTCTGGTCGCTCGGCTCGCAGATCGCGGGCACGCTGTTCGACGGCGGACGCCGCACGGCCGCGCTGAAGGGCGCGACCGCGCAGTATGACGGTACGGTCGCCGATTACCGGCAAACGGTACTGGTCGCATTTCAGCAGGTCGAAGACAACCTGTCGTCGCTCGATACGCTCGCGAACGAGGCCGACAGCCAGCAACGCGCAACGACAGCGGCGGACCTTTCGCTGAAGCTGACGTCCAATCGCTTTCAGGCAGGCGCGGTCAATTACCTCGATGTCGTCACGGCACAGACCATCGCGCTTTCCAATGAGCGTACGGCCGAGCAGATCGACGCGCGACGTATCGACGCGAGCGTGCAGTTGCTGAAGGCACTCGGCGGCGGATGGGATCGTGCTTCGTTGACGGATGCGCGCGCAACGGATTGACAGCCGCTAGCGCACACGTGGCTTGCGAATACACGCTGTCGCGTGTTGTCTCGACTGCAGCGTGAATGACGGTCGTCGTAATATATGGCCGTTCATAACGCAACGGGGAAATCGTGATGCGCAAGCTGTTGTTGTCGGGAATCGTGTTGACGGGTCTTCTTTTCACGGGCGCCGCTTCCGCCGATGAAGGCAAGGTCGAGGTGTTGTACGCAGGTTCGCTGGTGAATCTGATGGAGCGCAGTGTCGGTCCCGCTTTCGAAAAGGAAACAGGTCTGCATTTTCAGGGCTATGCGGCGGGCTCGAACCTGATTGCCAATCAGATCAAGGGCAAGCTGCGACGCGGCGACGTGTTCATCAGCGCGAGCCCGACGGTCAATTCGGGTTTGACGGGCGCGGCGAATGGCGATCATGTGTCGTGGTACGTGACGTTCGCCGAGTCGCCGCTGATGATCGGCTATAACCCGCAAGGCCGCTTCGCCGCCGACTTCAAGAAGAAGCGCTGGGACGAAGTGCTGCAGGAACCCGGCATTCGCATCGGGCGCACCGATCCGAAGCTCGATCCGAAGGGCGCCTTCACGGTCCAGATGATGACGAAGGCGGCTGAGCTCTATAAACAGCCGGACCTCGTCGAGAAGACTCTCGGCGATCCGGAGAACCCGGCGCAGGTGCTGCCCGAAGAAACGCTGGTTGGGCGGCTGCAATCGGGTCAGCTCGACGCGGGCTTCTTCTATTCGACGGAAACCTCCGATCTGAAGACTCCCGCACTGCGCCCCGCGCCCGAGCTTCAGGCGAAGGCCAGCTACACGCTGACTATCCTCAATGACGCACCGAACCAGGCGGGCGCCGCACGCTTTGTCGACTTTCTGTTGAGCGCGTCCGGTCGTGCGTTGCTGAAGCAGCATGGGGTCGATATCGTCAAGCCGGTCGTGACGGGTAACGCACAGGCTGTGCCCTCGTCCGTGCAAGCCGTGCTCGACGCCGCGCAATGACACGCAAGACCGCGCGGCCGCTGCTGTGGCTCGCCTGCCTGCTCGCCGTCTATCTGTGCGCGCCGTTTATCGCGAGCATTCCACAGGTCGGCCACGCGGACTGGACGGGCGTCGACTGGCGCGGCACGTGGTCGGCTGTCGCCGTCTCGGCGGGCAGCGCGAGTGTCGCGGCGCTCGTGATCCTGATAGGCGGCGTGCCGCTCGGCTACTGGCTGTCGCGCTCGACGTCGCGCGGTATGGCGCTGCTCGGTTTTATCGTGCAGTTGCCGCTGGCGCTGCCGCCGCTGACGAGCGGCATCTTGCTGCTGTTTCTGCTCGGGCCGTATAGCTGGCTCGGTCGACTGACGAACGGCGCGCTCACCGATTCGTTCGCGGGCATCGTGCTCGCCGAAACGTTCGTGGCTGCGCCGTTCCTGATCGTCGCGGCGCGCTCGGCGTTTGTGGCGATCGATCCCGTCTACGAAGACGTCGCGGCCACGCTCGGACATCGCGCGGCAAGCCGCTTTTTCCGCGTGATGCTGCCCCTCGCCTGGCCGTCGATCCGTGCCGGTCTGGTGCTCGCGTGGCTGCGCGCGTTCGGCGAGTTCGGCGCGACGGTGATGGTTGCCTATCATCCGTATTCGCTGCCTGTGTACACGTACGTCGTGTTCGGCGGTCAGGGCTTGCCCGCGATGATGCCGCTGCTGCTGCCGACGCTCGTTATCGCCGTTTTGTGTGCGGCGCTTTCGGTGGCGTGGCGTGATGGTCGTTCGAGCCTGTTCGATATTACCGAGAACGGCGATGCGTCGGAGCAGCAGGCGCAGGATGAAGCGCGCCCTGCCCTGCCGAATCCGCGTCTTGCGTTCGCGCTCAAACGTCATCTCGGCGCGTTCGATCTCGACATCGAATGGACGCCTTCGACACGGCGGCTCGCGATCATCGGCCCGTCGGGGTCGGGTAAATCACTCGCGCTGAAGCTGATCGCTGGGCTTGAACGCAATGAAGCGGGATTCGTGCGCTTCGGCGAAACGCAACTGGATGCGCTGCCGCCCGAGCAACGCCATATCGGATATGTGCCGCAGGACTACGGGCTGTTTCCGCACATGACGCTGAAGCGGCAGTTGTCGTTTCCCGTCGATGCGGATGCCGCGAGCGCATGTTATTGGGCCGAGCATCTTGGACTGTCGGCGCTGATGGATCGCTTGCCGCGTCATCTGTCGTTCGGTCAGCGGCAGCGTGTCGCGCTGGCGCGCGCGCTTTCGCGGCACAGTCAGCTCTTGTTGTTCGATGAGCCGTTTTCCGCGCTCGATACGCCGCGCCGTCGGCGGCTGCAACAGGCGCTGCGCGCGTTGCAGCGCGAAATTTCGGCCGTCACCGTGCTCGTGACGCACGATCCCGACGAAGCCGCGCTGCTGGCGGACGAAGTGCTCGTATTAGAGCGTGGGCGCGTGCTGCAGGCAGGCGCCGTCGATCACGTATTCCGTCAGCCCGCGTCATTGCAGGTCGCGGCGTTGCTTGGATTGCATAACGTCGGTGAAGGCGCGATACGGGCGCCGGGCTCGATCGAAACCGCGTCTGGGCTCGCGATCGACACGGCGGACCGCGCCAATCCTGTCGGCCAGCGGGTGATGTGGCGAGTGGCGCCGTCTTCGATTTCGATCGCAGCGGATGGCCCGCACGTCGGGACCGTCGATTCCGTCGAGCTAAGGCACGGCGATCTGTTCGCGGTCGCGGATATCGACGGCATGCGCTTCGATATCGCTTGCGATGGCGAAACGGCGCACGTTCTGCAGCGCGGACCCGCGCGCTTTGCAATCGATCCGCGCGGCGTCAGCCTGTGGACGAGCGGCACGCGGGTCACGCCTGCGGAAAGCGTCTTGTCGATTGCTTCGCAGGCCTAGCCGTCGCGTCAGGTCAACACGACGATCTTTCCGTTCGTTTCGCTTGCCGATTCTTCATTGCTGCGCGCCTGTAAAGGCAACCGGTGCGTAACCGAAGATATCGCTTTCGAACACCGCTTCCGGCAACGCCGCGCAGTTCAGCGCGACGAGCGCGCCGCTTCGGCGGCTTGCCGTGCGTAGCATTCGCGCCAGCACTTCTTTTCCCGTGCCTGTCTCGCCGACGATCAACATGTCGGCGCCCGTCAGTCCGATTGCATCGATCAGACTGTGGATACGCTGCATCGGCGCAGACCTGCCGAGCAAGCTCCGTTCGTTGACTGACGGGCGACGATGCCTGTGCGGATTGCCGGAATCCGGCCGTTTCGATGTGCGGCGAATCGCGCAGATGGTCGCCGTCGCTGATACGGATGCGAGCGCGGTCGAAACGCCCGTATGGATGCACGCGTAATCCTCAATTCATTGAGGGTCAGGTATGGCGTTTGCTGATTTCCCGCCGAATTCCCTCTTCCCGAATTGAACCCGTTATGTGTGGCCGCAACGGACCGCGTCCGCGATCCATAACCCAAGACGTTCGTCGACATGACAAAGCTACCGGTCTACGCCAGCCTCGCCTATCTCATCTGCAGCGCGCCAGCCGCCCTGGCGCAAACGCCGTCGCCCCTTGGCGAATGGCAATACTCCGCAGGCATCCCGCTCGAAAAGCTGTTCCAGCCGAACAACCGGCCGGATTGGGAGGTGCGGATCGGCATCGGTTCGACATTCGAGCCGCGCTATGACGGCTCCAACCGCTATCACACGCTTGTTGGGCCAAGCACCGATATCCGCTACAAGGACCTCGCTTTTCTTTCGACAGGCGAAGGGCTGGGCGTCAATGTGCTGCAAGGCCCGAACTGGCGCGTGAGCATCGCAGCCGTCTACGATCTCGGTCGGCGCGCGCACGACGATCCTTCAAGACTCGATGGCCTTGGCAATATCAATCCGGCGCCCGAGGTCAAGCTGGCCGGGGAGTATGTGATCTCGAAGGAGTTTCCGCTGGTGTTTCGCGGCGCGGTGACGCGTAGTTTCGGCGGGTCCAACGGATGGGTCGCGGACCTCGGGGCGTATATGCCGTTGCCGGGCAGTTCGGAGAGTTTCTTCTGGTTCGCGGGGCCGTCGGTGACGTTTGCCGACTCGAAGTATATGAATAGCTGGTTCGGCGTGAATGCGACGCAGGCGGCGAATTCACGATACTCGCAATACGACGCCAGCGCGGGGCTGAAATCGGCAGGGTTCGGCGTCACGATGATCTGGTTCGTCAACAAGCATTGGTTCGTGACGGCGGACGGTGCGCTCAAACGGATGCTGGGCAGCGCAGCCAACAGCCCGATCACGCAGACAAAGATAAACGGTGTCTGCGATGTGTCGATCAATTATCAGTTTTAGGGCGGGTCTAATTCGGGGTTCGGGCTTCGAGGGTTTGTCGTAGCGCGGACGGGTGATGGGTTTCGGGGCTTGCTGGGATGGTTTTTCTCCCTTCGATTTACCTGGTGATCCTTATGGTTCTTTTTGAGGCAGCAAACGAGCCTCGCTGAACGGGTGGTTCGCGACACGCTTTTTAGCCGTTTTTGCGAGGTTTCCTGACTGAGCGAATGATTGGATACGCGCGCTTGTTGGTCGAAAACTGGCGAGCGGCTGGAGATGTTGGCTGTCGGTTTGTATCGTGTGCGAGGCGATTTGTGTGTTGAGCGTGGCACGATACCCGATTATTTACCGTAAATAGTCGATGGATCAGCGTAATGTCCCCGGTTGGGGTGAACCTGGTAACGATGCGCTGTTGTCCGCAGGGAATCTGGGCTAATGTCCCCAGTTAGGGTGGCGGTTGTGCGCCGTTCTTGGGAAACGACGTGTCCGGGGAACCGCTGACGGCTGCTAAGGGCCAATCTACGCCCTTTTCGAGGCGCCTTCGCGGCAAAACCGGTTCAATGTCCCCATTCGGGGTGTCGTCGACGGCCGCAGAGAACAGCGCGTCCAATTGTCCCCAACTGGGGCGAAACTCTAAGCGCTCAACGAAGTGGCTGGCACTTATTTACGATAAATACTCCGGCTGCAAGTTTACGATTTCGCGATTCAAGGAAATTGCGTTTTGCACTCAGAGAGTTAGCTCTGGTTGCTGTTAACGCTTCGAGCTTTTTTCGACTTCCACGAGCGCTGAATGTTTGCTTGGTAATCGAACCTCTCCGTAGAAAACAGCAGCAAAAGCTCGGCGATTGTCCCCGTATGGGGTGTATTGAGGTTTGTATACCGTTTGGTAAACAACGTTTACTTCGTTTACACACCTAGAACCCTTATCCAGTAAGGCTTTCCAGACGTAAACGTCCCCGGTTGGGGCGTTAACTGTCCCTGTTCGGGGTGTCATTTCCGACTATACGTCCCCGTCTGGGGCGCTTCGCGACCCCAAATGCGGCGGAAGCGTCCCCGTTTGTGGTGAATCGATCGAAAGAGGTGTGGATAGGTCTCGTCGTGCAACGCAAATTGGGACGTTTCAACTTTCTCGTCGAAACAGATGTCCCGCATGGTGATTGCGCGGTGGGGTCATTTAGAGCACAATTCCGGGCATGCCCAGATCTTCACCGACTGAGGTTCGTACTGAAAGCGTCAAAAAGCACGTGGCGGCCATCCACACGAGCGGCGAACTTTCGCTGCTGGAGCGGAAGCTGTCCAACGTGCTGCTACTGCATTCATACGACAACCTTCTGAACACGAGAACCCACCGTCTACCGGTGCGGACGCTCATGCTCGTGCTTGGCTGGACCGAAAGCGAAAATACCGAAAAGCTACGAGAAGCGCTCAGGCAGCTTGCCACGACGGCCGTCGAGTTCAACGTCATGGATGACGGCCGGGAACGGTGGAGCGTCATGCCGATTCTGTCGTTCGCGGAAATTCGTGCGGGCGTCTGCTCGTATCGCTACGACGAGGCGCTTGCCGAAAAGCTTTACGATCCGTCGATTTACGCGACCGTCAATCTCGGCGTACAGCGCAAATTTTCGAAGTCGCATGCGTTGACGCTTTACGAAAATTGCCTGCGTTTTCAGAAGGTTGGCTCGACCGGCTGGATTGAACTGCCCGTTCTTCGGAAACTGCTGGGTGCGACCCAGGAGTATTACGACGATTTTCGCCGACTGAACAGCAAGGTGATTCAGAAGGCCGTGAAGGAGATCAACGACGTCTCAGACATCAATGTCGACGTCGAGTATCAGCGCCTCGGCAGGTCAGTGACGGGTGTGAAGTTTCTTATCCGGCAAGGCGCGCAGCAGTCGCTTCTTACGCCTGAGACCGAAGACGAGTTCGCGCACGTCCGTGACAGCGAAATCTATCGGAAGCTTCGGGCTCACGGGATTGGGGACAAGCTTGCGCTCAGTTTCGTCATCGAGGACGAGGAGCGGGCCCGTCTGGTTGTGCAGTTGGCGGAAGAGAAAGACCGCAAAGGTCAGATCAAGCGTTCTACTGCCGGCTTTATTCGCACGCTGATCGAGAACAAGGCAGATGTTTCTGAGCCGGAATATGAGAAAGAGAAGCGCGAAAAGGCTCAGAAACAGGCGGCGGCAGCGCGCTCGCGCACGATCGACGCCCGCATGCAGGAATTGCGGATCGATTTCGATCGCCTTCAGTGCGCCGCAGCCGTCAAGGCCCTGACGCAGGATGAGAAGCGCGCGTTTGCTCGTCAGTTTGTTGAAGGCGACGGCGCGAAGTACGCGCGTGAGTTCCGCCCGGATAGCCCGGGGCTGTTTTCCGGCTCCGTGGGGCGTGTGAATTTCGCATCGTGGCTGAGAATCCGCGTGCGTCCGGAATTCGACGCGACAAAGTTCGACGGTTGGCTTTCTGAGAATCACCAGGAAGTTTCGTTACAACGGAATTCATAAAAATAACGGATTTCCGTTGAATAAATGGCTTTCTGTCGAGCCATCTGATATAAGCTGACTGCATCGTCTTTCGCGGATCAGCTAATGAACATCACTATTCAAGATATCGTCGATCAGGCCGCTCGCGCGACTGACATCGTCTCGCAGGTTAGGGGTCGCATGCTGGCCCCGAACGCACGCAAAAACCCCCCTGTTTTCAACGCTTCACAGCTCGCTGCGCTGTGTGAAGTCGACAAGAGTCAAATTACTTATCGCACGTCGAAAGGGGACCTTCCCCCGGGCACCGTCAACGCAACGGGCTCGCGTCGCGAATTCTCCTTGCTGGAAGCCCGCGAATGGGTACGCGCCTACCGCGGCAACGCGCTGCGGCCGGCGAACGCACCGGCCATGACGGTCGCCATCGGTAACTTCAAGGGTGGTGTCAGTAAGACGACTACGGCGATGACGCTTGCGCAGGGCCTGAGTCTGCGCGGTCATCGCGTGCTGGTGATCGACACCGATCCGCAGGGTTCGCTGACGACGCTGTTCGGCATTCTCCCTGATACCGAAGTCGAAGAAGATTCGACGATCACGGCACTCGCGACGGGCGATCAAACGAGCATTGAATACGCGATCCGCGAGACCTATTGGGATGGCATCGATCTCGTGCCCGCTTCGTCGTCGCTCTTCAACGTCGAATTCATCTTGCCGAGCCGGCAGATGAAGGAACCGGACTTCGAATTCTGGAACGTGTTGAATACGAGCCTCGAGCAGGCGCGCAGCAACTACGACGTGATCATCATCGACACGCCGCCGGCACTCAGCTACGGCACGGTCAACGCGTTCATGGCCGCCGACGGCCTGATCGTGCCGACGCCGCCGAACGCACTCGACTTTGCCAGCTCGGCGCAATTCTGGACCCTCTTTAGCGATCTAGCGTCGAACCTCACGGCGGAAACGAACACGGACAAATCGTTCGAGTTCATCCACGTGCTGCTTTCGCGCGTGGACCCAGCGGACGCGGCGGCGGGCGTCGTGCGGGAATGGATCTCGGCGACGTATGCGGAGAAGGTTTTGCCCGTCGAGATTCCGAAGACCGCGGTGACGGCGGCAAGCTCGGCTGAGTTCGGCACCGTGTACGACATCTCCCGATACGATGGCAACGCGAAGACGTATCGAAGGGCGCGCGAAGCCTATGACCGTGTGACGGAAATCGTCGAGCAATCGATTGTGGCCTTCTGGGCGAAGTCAGAATAAAGGGAGGAATAAATGTCGATCAAGGACAGGCTTGCGAAGAAGACGGGTGACTTGATGGTTCCTGCTCCGTCCCAGGAGGCGGGGCGGAGTGCATCGCCGCGTACGGCGCCGGGGCAGATGCTGGCGTTTCGCAGCGCGATGCGCGAGAGCTCGGATCGCGTTTCGCAGCTGGAAGCCCAGCTCAAGGAATACGACGGTGCCGTCGCGATTCGTGCGCTCGATCCGAAGACGATCCAGGCTTCGAAATGGGCGAACCGCCAGGATTTTGGCGATGAGAGTTTTGCTGAACTCAAGTCGCTGATCGCGGAGTCGGGCGGCAATACGCAACCGATCAAGGTGCGTCCTTCGAGCGACGGTGAAGGATACGAGATCGTATTCGGGCATCGTCGGCATCGCGTGTGTCTGGAACTCGATTTGCCGGTGAACGCGATCGTCGATGGCGAGATCACTGAGCAAGGCCAGTTCGTGCAGATGGATCAGGAGAACCGCGCGCGGAAGAACCTGAGTCCGTGGGAACAGGGCGTTTGGTACAAGCGTGCGCTCGATGACAAGTTGTGGCCATCGCAGAACGCGATGGCGAAGGCGTGTGGTCTGTCGCAGGGGAATATTTCCAGCGCGCTTCTCGTGGCCGAGCTTCCGGCCGAGGTGGTTGGCGCGTTTCCGTCGCCGCACGATATCCAGTTTCAGGCTGCGCGGAAGTTGTCGGTCGCGCTAAAGAAGGCATCGGACGAGATCGTGCAGCGGGCGGTCGAGCTTGCCGAGGATTCGTCGCGGACGGCTCCTGAAGTGCTGACTGCGTTGCTGGCGGCGGCTCGTCCTGCGGCTCCTGTTCGGAAGGAAGAGGAGGTTGGGATCGAACGGAAGGGCGAATTGCTGGTGATTCGTCTGCGTGCTAGCGGGGTGCCGCAAGATCGCGTTGAAGAGTTGCGGCAGTTGATTACCGGGTTTCTTGAGGACGTGCAGTCGGCGGGTAATTGAGGTTTTCGCGGGTGCCTGGCTGATCGGCTTTGCGCACCCGGCTTGATGTAGTTTGCTTGTATCTCGGTAGTTGAATGTCTTCCCCTCGCGGCGTTTGTTTTTGAGGACGCCGCTTCTCTTCCCGGTCGCTCGACCGATCTCTTCCTCACTCTCCGCGATTTTGTCTAGGACGGCACGTCTGCCGGCCGACGTGCTTTGGCGCAGATCCGCTCGTGGTGGGGCTTCACGTTCTGCAGATTCTTCGCGGCGCTGGGGTGTGATTTTCTTGGGCGAACCTTTTAGGCCGCGTGTGCGGATTGCGTTGCGGTGGACGTGCGGGCGCGCTTGCTGTTTCGTGAGTTAGCGGCTTCTCGATGAAGTTCTTTGCGGATGTTTTGGCGAGTGTCGGGTTATTTACGGTAAATAAGGCTGTGCACTTGGACGCGTGAACGGAGGAGGCGCGATCGCCTGGTGCTCTGCGTTGGGAGTGATGCACGGAAAATCTGCTCGATTGAAAGTCGGAGGTGAACGGTAAGTCGGACGGAGCGGGCTATTTACCGTAAATAACACGCGCTGGTTGAGCGGTGAATGCGCTGGCCATTGCGTCCCAGAGGTATTTACCGTAAATAGCCCGCCCTCTGACAAGCCCGTGCAAGTGTCAAATGCACTTCGGTCGATTCCCGGTGAGGTTCGCTGATGCGCAGCCGCGAACTGTTTTGTTCAAAGCGCAACGAACACGACAAATGCGGCAAGCTCTTCGGGTGATGAGAGGTGGCTCGGGTTTGCTGCTTGATGGCGCGCGGGTCGTCGTCAAGGTCGCCTTCCAGTGCACTTCGCTGCGAGGTATCCGCAGTGCAGATGGTGTCGATGCGACGACAGAGTAGGCTAATCGCGATCGATTAAAAATAGCGCCTTCCGATTCTGAGGAATAGGTTCCGCGATCGAACTTCGCCTTCGAGGCACGGCGCGAGACACCTGACCGCAATGAGTGGACCGCGCGCTACCAGTCCACATTAATCGTCTCCGATACATCACTGCCGGCTCGCAAGCTGACATGCATTGAGCGGCGCGGCCGTAGCCTTCGAAACCACGGTCAGCCGCGCTGTCGTAGGCGAATTGATGGCGTGGGCTCCCGGTGATGGGGCGATTCTTCGTTTGTCCCTTGTCACACCAACGACCGCTGCCGTGCGGCGACCGAAGGCCCTTTCGCCGCCCGCATCTATGTTCCCACCACGGCATTGATAGGCACGCGGTGAATGCGGTTGCGGATGACGTGGGACCGCGATCGAGCCGACGCAGGGATTCCGTCCTTGGCGGCGGGAAGATGATTTGCGGTAACGGCCGCAGTCAGACCTCCAGGGCGAGCTAGGCTCTCACAGCGACAGCGACAGCGACAGCGACAGCGACAGCGACAGCGACAGCGACAGCGACAGCGACAGCGACAGCGACAGCGACAGCGACAGCGACAGCGACAGCGACAGCGACAGCGACAGCGACAGCGACAGCGACAGCGACAGCGACAGCGACAGCGACAGCGACAGCGACAGCGACAGCGACAGCGACAGCGACAGCGACAGCGACAGCGACAGCGACAGCGACAGCGACAGCGACAGCGACAGCGACAGCGACAGCGACAGCGACAGCGACAGCGACAGCGACAGCGACAGCGACAGCGACAGCGACAGCGACAGCGACAGCGACAGCGACAGCGACCAGCGACCAGCGACCAGCGACCAGCGACCAGCGACCAGCGACCAGCGACCAGCGACCAGCGACCAGCGACCAGCGACCAGCGACCAGCGACCAGCGACCAGCGACCAGCGACCAGCGACCAGCGACCAGCGACCCTGGGGCCGGAGAGGAGGGCAGGGGCACCAAAGCACTCGCCGTCCTCTACCCGCCAAGAAGACCATCCGAGACACACTAGCGCCTGATTGCAGACACAGCGCCGCCTGACCGCAAGCCGGGCTTCGGCGGCGTCGCCAACCCGTACGGCGCGACGCTATCTCGAAATTAATAAGCTTTCCTGATTGATAACTCGCGACGACCCAAACGCGGACGACCCCAAAACCACCAGCCCATCTCCACTTCAGAATGCGCCCCATAGGCGCCCGCGATCCTGAGGAGAAGCGCAGACCAACAGACCAAACCCCAAACCCGCCTACAGCCCCAAAACGGCCCAAATTCGCCGTTACGTGCAAAAAGTATTTCCCAGCAAAGACTTGCAGCCGAAACCGTGAAACAACCTTAAGAAAACCACGCAGATCAAGAAACCTTTATAATGCAATGAGTTAGCTGATCATTCGCCGAATGTTCCACGCTTCGACATGCTTCAAGCGAGATATTTCGCGCCAAACACCGGTTTCGTTGATTTTCTGAACGAAAACGATCAAACCGTATCATCTGATACGTAGTCTGTCGTATTCAATACAGCGAAAGACCGTTCGGCCAGCAACCAGCCATAAAAACCCAAGAAACCTGCGCCCAAGCACTAACGCAAAAGCATCAACTGAGGCACCGCATCGCTTCCAGCCCAAACGATCGCATTCTGTCCAAACCGCTCGCCAAGCTCCTTAGCCTCTTCAACCGATACACCGAGCACAAGAAAGCTAGCCTCACCCGTCCAATCATTGGAAGGGTGCTGGCCAACGCCCTCGATAAACGTCAACCCACGCTGCATCAGTTCGAGGGCAAGCGCCTTCTGCCTGTCAGCATTCGCTGCATCGTCGAGCGGTTCGCTGAAAGGATTGCACGCCGTCACAAACGCGCTGCTCTCCACGCCGTTCAAACGGTGAATCGCAGCTAGCGTCGCATTACCTTCGCCGATCTTCAGCAAGACCGGCGTGGAACCGTGAACCTGATAGTGCGTCTCCAGATAGGCCTGGATCGTCGCGCGGGGAATCTGTGATTCAGAAAACAAAAAACCCTCCAGCTGCGGGGAGGGTCGACGCGTCACCCTTTGGTTGCTCTGCTGAGCCACATCCGCTTTCGCGATCCACCTTGCCGGGGCGGGCAGGTTGGCATGGGCGTCGACCCAATTCAAGATGAATCGGCAGTAGAGCATGGTGGCCAATTCAGCGTCAAGGCGGCAGACTCCGCTTCTGCACACTACATTCGACAACCGGTTGCTCGCCGAAAATCGCACCCGTATCGTTCGCATGAACCGAACATGGTGCGACACACGATGCGACCGACCGCACGCGAGCCGAACGCATCGCAGGAACACACCGTGCATCCCGAACGCGAATCGAACGAATCGAACCTACCCCGATGAACAAGGAACTCGAACTCAAACGAGCCAAGCGTCGCGCGACGCTCCTGCTGCTGGTCGCCACCGGCATCTTCGTCGCGACGGCCTTCATGCAACGCAGCCTGTGGATCGACGGTATCAAGGCCGTCGCGGAAGCCGCGATGGTCGGCGCGCTCGCCGACTGGTTCGCGGTTGTTGCGCTGTTCCGGCGCGTGCCGATCCCCGGCGTCGCCGCGCACACCGCAATCATCCCGCAGAACAAGGACAAGATCGCCGACAATCTTGCGCTATTCGTGCGCGAGAAGTTTCTCGACGATTCGTCGATAGTCGGCCTGATCCGCAAGCACGATCCCGCGCAAAGCATCACGAACTGGCTGTGCGTCGAAGAGAATACGCAGCGCCTGGGCGGCTATGTGGTCAAGCTGACGAGCGGCATCCTTGAATTGCTGGACGATACGCGCATCCAGGCCTTCATCAAGGATGCGCTGGACGCGATGCTCGACAAGGTCGATCTGTCGAAAGCGACGGGCGCGATCCTCGACACGCTGACGCGCGACGGCCGTCACCAGCAACTGCTCGACGAAGGGATCGAGCATCTGATGACATTGCTGCGCGAACCGGGCGTCCGTGAATTCATCGCAGAGCAGATCGTCGACTGGCTCAAACGCGAATACCCGACGCTGCAGAAACTCATGCCGTCCGAATGGCTTGGCGAGAGCGGTGCGAACGTCGTCGCGGACACTGTGAACAACATGCTGTTGCGCGTGAGCGAGGACCGCGATCACAAGCTGCGTCACAAGTTCGACGAAGTGGTCGCGCGTCTCGTCGTCAAGCTGAAGTCTGATCCCGCGTTCCTGGAGAAGGGCGAAGAGATCAAGCGCTACGTGAAGGAAAGCGAGAATCTCGCGCTATACGTGAAGGATCTGTGGAGTCAATTGCGCGACTGGTTGCGGCGCGACCTCGAGCGCGACGATTCCGTGCTGCACGCGAAGGTGGCCGCGATGGGGCAATGGGTCGGACGCGAACTGGCGCGGGACGAATCGCTGCGCCGCTCGCTGAACGATCATATGGAAGAAGCGGCGCGCGCGATGGCGCCTGATTTTGCAGGCTATCTGACGCGCCACATCAGCGACACGGTCAAGAACTGGGATTCGCGCGACATGTCGCGGCAGATCGAATTGAACATCGGCAAAGACCTGCAATACATCCGCATCAACGGAACGCTGGTCGGCGGATGCATCGGTCTGCTGCTTTATGCAAGCTCGCAGATTTTCGCGCTCGTGCGGCTGCACCTCGGGTAGCGCGGCACGAACGCGGACACGTTTATTGCGTGGCCGTCGGCTTCTTCTGCTGGGCGCATTCCTGCGTGAAAAGCATGCTCGCCTGGTCCGGCGTCATCGCTTCGCCGCTGTAAATCCTGTCGATGACAGCCGTGACCGCCTGACGATCCGATGCATCCTTGTAGTACGTCTGCGCCTGCGTCAACGCCTGCTGCTTCGTTTTCTTGTGACGTCGCCAGGACGCCACCTGGCCCGCGATATCGCCGATCGCGAAGCACTGGTCGGCGACCGTCTGCGCGAACGTCGGCGCCGACGGTTGCGCGAGGCAGACGGCGAGCGCCGCCGCGGCTACTGCTCGTTTCATTTCCGGTTCCTGTTGTCAGATGGGCGATAGTATAAAGACGGGCGCCGCCGCCACCCAGCCTCGCGCTCTCGCCCACCCGCTCATATCGACACCACGCGCACCTGCAGGACGCCCATGCCGCTCAACCCTTCATCGCCGCTCGCGCGGTTGCTCAATGGTCCGATCCATCCCGGCAAGGTTGTCTGGATCGGTTTGCGGCCGCGGCGAAAAGTCGCGATGTCGGTGGTCGCGACAGCGCAGATCGATGCCGACGCGGGGCTCGTCGGCGACCACTACGCGAGCCGTGCCGGCGCGCGTCAGGTGACGCTGATTCAGGCTGAAAGCCTGCGCAGCATCGCAAGTCATCTGGGGCGCAGCGACGTTGCCGCAATCGACATGCGCCGCAACATCGTGACGCAAGGCATCAATCTGATGGCGTTGAAAGACCGGCAATTTCGCATCGGCGATGCCGTGCTGGAAACAACGGGCGAATGTCACCCGTGTTCGCGTATGGAAGAAGTGCTGGGCGTGGGCGGATACAACGCCGTGCGCGGCTTCGGCGGCATTACGGCGCGCGTCGTGAAAGGCGGCACGATCGGGATCGGCGACGTGATCGATGCGCTGCCCGTTGTGGGCTAGCGCGTTCGATATCGCGAGACGCGACGTGCAGAGGCGCAACGCGCCAACGCACGTCACGCATCGGCTTTATTTCTTCGCGACTTCGAAGAGCTTCCGATATTGCCCGTAACCTTCTTCTTCCAGCCGCGAGACGGGAATGAAGCGCAGCGACGCCGAGTTGATGCAATACCGCAATCCGCCCGTTTCGCGCGGTCCGTCCGGAAACACGTGGCCAAGGTGACTGTCGCCATGTTTCGAGCGCACTTCGGTTCGGATCATGCCGTGGCTCATGTCGCGCAGTTCGACGACGTGCTCGTCTTCCAGCGGTTTCGTAAAGCTCGGCCAGCCGCAGCCGCTGTCGAACTTGTCCATCGACGTGAAGAGCGGCTCGCCGGAAACCACGTCGACATACAAGCCGGTTTCCTTGCTGTCCCAGAACTCGTTGTAGAAGGGGCGTTCCGTCCCGCTTTCCTGCGTCACGCGACGCTGTTCGGCGGTGAGTCGGGCCACTGCTTCCGGTGTTTTTTCGTACGCGGACATGTGTGAATCTCTCCTTGATAGGCGCGGCCAGCGCGGACGCTTGCCACACGAGTCTGACGGCCCGTTTTCCAGCGTTGCCGGTGACGGGCACTCGTATATATGGGCACTGTGGATACGCACAAGCATACGCAAATGTCTCGCAGCTTGCATTGCGCGCGCCAGGTGCGCCACTGGCGCGCGCTGCGATTGATGCATTTGCTGAATCATTCGCGCACGCTTGCGAATGGCCCGCGAGCGAGACGACAATAGGCGCGCTTCAGGAACAATGCCGCCGACCCACCGCCCTATATGGGCACCGACGATGAAGAAAACAACTTCCCCCACGAAGCCCGCTGCAAAAAAGGCGCACGCCGCTGCAAAGAAAGCGGCGCGTCCGAAGAAGCCGCAACCGCTCGACGCGATCATTGGCGCTGACGGTCTCGCCCGTCCGCCGTGGGCATCCGTCGATCCGCTGCTCAAGGATTACTACGACACCGAATGGGGCATGCCCGTGCGCGACGAGCGGGGCCTGTTCGAACGCTTGAGCCTGGAGGCGTTTCAGTCGGGGCTGTCGTGGGCGACCATCTTGCGCAAGCGCGACGCGTTCCGCGAGGCGTTCGCCAACTTCGATCCGGACGTGGTCGCAACGTTCGACGAAAAGGACATCGAACGCCTGATGAACGATGAGCGCATCATTCGCAACCGGGCAAAGATTCTCGCGACGATCGCCAACGCCGCCGCAACGATCCGCTTGCGCGAAGAGGGCGGCCTCGCGGCGCTGATCTGGTCGTTCCAGCCGCACACGACACCCGCGCCGCGAACGATCGCCGAGATTCCGACCACGTCGGCGGAATCCCTTGCGCTGAGCAAGGCATTGCGCAAGCGCGGCTTCGTATTCGTCGGACCGACGACGATGCATGCGCTGATGGAAGCGACGGGCATCGTGGACACGCATCTCGTCGATAGCCATCGCCGTGGCACGTCGGGCGTGTGGCCGCGCGAGTGACCCACGCGCTGACGTGCGGCGGGCTCAGCTACTGCGCCGCGCAGCCATGTACGCCTCGACATAGCGCAGCGCCTGTTCGCACTGATTGGGCGAAAGCATGTGAATCGAATTGGGCAGCGGATCGAAGCCCAGCTCGGTCGAAACCCAGCGGATTGCTTTCGCGCGTGCTTCGAAAGCATTGACGCCGTCGCGCCGCACCTTGCCGGCGACGAGCGGTTCGAGCGCATCGTGCAAGCGGCTTTTCGCGTCGCGCAGCGCGGCGTCGGCGAGGCGTCCCAGCGGTACATGCCGCGTGCTGCGCGCATGAATGCCGATCCATGCCTGACACGGCGTGCAGACCCAGACGGAACCGTGATCGTCGCGATATGGATAGCTCTCTTCGCCCGCGCGCGCGAGCACGGCTTTCGCGCCGCAGTAATCGCACAGCGGCTGCGGCAGCGCCTTGACGGGTTTGCCTACGCGCATCGCTGCGCCTCGGCCGGTTTTACTCGCTTCATACAGCGCTCGACAGTGGGTGGCTTTCCCAAAGATACCAAATGGCCGCTTTCCGCACGAGAGGCAATGCGTGCGTGCTGTGTCACTGGTGTTTGAGCTAGCCGCGAGCAACCATCGGTTCGCTACTGCGCGGGACACCGCCAGGCGCCGGCGATGCCGGCGGCGGAGTCCAGCACACTATTCAACTGATCGCCGCACCGCTCGGCGATCAGTGTCCACGCGAGTTGACGGCCGCCGCGTACTGCTGCGGCGTCGGCGCGGGTAAGGGCACATTCGACGCATCGAGTCAGGCAATCACAGAAGCCTCATTTTCCGGCTCCGGCATTGAGCGGTGTTGCCAGAGCACGCGCATTGTCGGCCGTCATTTTTGCTCCGCTCGCCCGATAACCATTCGAATAGAGCAGGAACGCCATGATGTCCGCGTAATCCTGATCCTTCATCTTGCCTGGTTTGTCAGCGGGCATGTTCGTCGACATGTACGTGAACACGCCGCCAATCGTCAGATGCGCATTCGATGCCGGCGCGAACGCCGGCCCTTGCAGCGCGGGCGCCGTCACGCCCTGCAACTGCGCGCCGTGGCATTTCGCGCACGCGGCCGAATAGAGCATCTTGCCGTGTGTCGCTTGCGCCTGATCGAACGCGGGCGTTCCGCTAGCCGCGTCGGCAGCGATCTTCACGAAGCCGCCCGCGCTGTCTGCATTCGCCGCCGCCAGCAACGCACGTTGCCCGGCCGCGTGCGATGCAGAAGGGCCGTCGCGAAAGCGCGCGTCGTCGTCGCGCGCGGTTGCATCGAGCGCGTGCGCGGGCATCGCCCAGTCGTGCGTCAAGCCGGCGAGCCGACCGCTGCCCGATAGCTTGTCGAGCGCCACATCGATCCGTTCGCGCAGCGCCGCCGTGCGCGGTCCGAATGCGAACACGAGTTGCCAGTCCGCATACGGCGAGCGCGCGGCGGAGACAGTGAAGTGCCGTTGCGGATGCGCAAGCCGATACGCGACGACAGCCGGATACCAGACGATGGCGCGTTGCGCCTGTCCCTTCGCCACGGCTTCGACAGTCAATGCCGACGTGTTTTCCAGATCGAGCGTGACGCTCGGCTGCTGTACGGCGATCAGTTGCGCGGGACTCGCATATGTAGCCGCGACCGTGTTCTTCGCCGCGCCTTGCGGATTGGCGTCGGGCGCTTCGATGCTCACATAGCCCGCGCGCAGGTAGCCGCGCGAGAACTGCAGCTTGCTGCTGGAAGCATCGGCCACATTCGAGCGCGGGAAACCCGCGATCACGTCGCAGTCGCGCGCGAGCGTCTTGTCGAGCTCACCAAGCGAGACGCCGTCGTCGTCGCCTTCACCGATGCCGTGCCTGACGATCGTCGCGGCGATGCCTGCCTTCGCAAATGCATCGCGCGCAACAGCTTCGTCCAGCGCCGCCGAGGGACTGCCGGGAAACGTACAAACTTTCACGGCCGCCATCGAATGAATCGACGCGAGTGCGAGGCAGGCAGCGAGCACGCTCGCTGCCGGAATACGATTGAGAGAATGGTTCATGTCTGGACGTCCGGAAAGATCACGAGTGGTTGAGCGCGAACACGTACAGCGTTCCGCCGCGCGGCACCTTATCGGCGGCCTTGGCCATCGGGCCGCCCCAGATCGGATTGGCGCCGCCGTAGCCCGCCAGCACCGCGACATATTCTTTGCCGTCGATCTCGAACACGGACGGCTGCGCAATGATGCCGCTCGCGAGCTTCGGGCTTTGCCACAGCACCTTGCCGCTCGTGACGTCGAACGCGTAGAGATGCCCATCGAGCGAGCCGCTGAACGCGAGGCCGCCTGCCGTGGTGGCAACGCCGCCGTTCCAGGGCAGCTTGCTCCAGTGGCTCCACAGCTTCTTGCCCGTATTCACGTCGATGGCCTGCAACTCGCCGTATCCCTGGCTACCCGGCTCGGGCTTGATCTCGAAGCCTTCGCCGAGGTACGGCAAGCCCTCCATGTACGTCACCGACTTGCCGGACAGCGACATGCACGCATGCAGCGCCGGGATGATGGCGATGTGCTTGTCCGCGTCGTAGGAAACCGACCACCAGTTCTTGCCGCCGAGGAAGCTCGGGCAGGTTTCGATCGTCGTTCCCGCTTTCGGATACTTCGATTCGTCCTGCACGGATTTGCCGTCGGCGGTGTAGCCCGTGACGGAGGTCGCCTTCACGAACGGGCGCGCATAGATCAGCTTGCCGTTGCTGCGGTCGATTGCATGGAAGAAGCCGTTGCGGTCGGCATGGATGATCGCGTCATAGTCCTTGCCTTCGTACTTGATGTTGGCGAGCACGGGGGTGTTGACGCCGTCGTAATCCCATGTGTCGTGACGCGTGTACTGGTAGTGCCATTTGAGGTTGCCCGTTTTCGGATCGAGCGCGAGCAGCGAGTCCGAATAGAGGTTGTCGCCCGGGCGGAGATCCGCGAGCCACGGTCCCGGATTGCCGACGCCCCAATAGAGCGTCTTGCTGGTGGGATCGTATGTGCCCGTCAGCCATGCGGGTGCGCCGCCGTGTTCCTGCGTGCCGTCGGGCCATGTGTTGCCACCCGGCTCTTTCGCGCCGGGCACGGTGTAGCGCTTCCATTGCACGTTGCCGTTCTCGGGATCGAGCGCCGCGATGAACCCGCGCGCGCCGTACTCGCCGCCCGAGCTGCCCACCACGAGCGAGCCGTCGAGCGCCAGCGGTGCGAGCGAGAAGGCATAGCCGGTGCCCGGCTCGAACATCTGCTTCTTCCAGACCAGCGCGCCCGTTTGCGCATCGAGCGCGGCCACTTCGCCGTTGAGCATCGCGACATACACGTTCTTGCCGTACAGCGCGACACCCCGGTTCACGACATCACAGCACGCGTTCTTGAAGGCTTCCGCGCCGAGCTTTGGTTCGTACTTCCACAACTGCTTGCCGGTGGCGGCATCGAATGCGTAGACGTTGTCCTTGGGCGTCGTGACGTACAGATAGCGGCCATTGATGATAGGCGTTGCTTCGAAGCCTTGCTGAAGGTCCGCAGGAAACTTGTAGGCCCAGGTCTGCTTCAGGTTCTTCACGTTCGACGTGTCGATCTGCTTGAGCGGCGAATGCGCCTGGCCGTTATACGTCCGGTAGTACGTGAGCCAGCCTGGATCGCTTTGCGCCGACGTGAGCCGTTCGTACGTCACGGCAGGATAGTCGGCCGCGGCGGCTACCGTTGCGGGCCTCAGACTGATTGCTGCCACCACGCCCGCGACGAGCATCGCGAGCCGTGTGGCCGAAGCCTGACTTGTCTTCATCGTTGTCTCCTATCCAACATCGTTGTGGGTGAGTTATCGTGCGACGCCTGTCAGCAAAGCACCGTTGGCTTGCATGGCGGCTTCGCGGTCGTAAAGGCAAGTCGCATGCCATTGATTGGCTATCCTTGCTAACCGGCGCGGGGCGTATCGAAGCGCGTGAACGTCTGGCTATCACGCATCGGGAAGGGTCAGGCGACGTGTTGCATCGTGGAGCAAGGGACAACTCACCTGTTGCCGTATGTGACAGCACACCTGTGTCGTGTCCACGTTGCTCACGATGAATGCCGCGTGCTCGATGGCATGCTTCTCGCACGCTGCATATCGACGATGAGCGGCGGTGACGTATCGTGCCGCTGCGTCGTATCGTCAAACAGCGGGTGCAAAGTCATGAACAGTTTGCGGGCGATGGTCGAGCGATGGCTGGCGCATATGCCGCCGTCCAGAGTCAGCTTTGCCAGATTCGGATGCGACAGCAGCGGGCGACGCTGTCATGTGCGTGTCCACGTGCATCGTCCCGAAGGCGATGTCGCGATTCACTTCTTTCGACATCGCGACGGCATGTGGCGTGTGTTTCCGCCGGCTAGCGCGCCGATTGTGATGGGGTATCCGCGGATGTCCCGTTCCAGACCGACGACGTGAAGCTGTTGTTGTCGGCGGCAAGCCGCCATTCCGTGTGCGACTTGTGCAGAATCAGAATCCACATGGCGACGGATAGCAAGGCCAGCACGCCGAGCGCACCACCGACGATCAGAAACATCATCAGGTCGGACATGAGGCTGCCCTCAGCTTCATCCGTGAATGCGCGCGCATATCAATCGAGCCAGCCGCGTTGCCGCGCATGATCGATGAACTGATACACATCCTTCGCGAGGCCGGACGCATTGAAGAGCGCTTCGAGCTCGCCGATGATGTCATCGAGATCGCGCGTGCCGTCGCAGCGCGAGAGAATTTCGCCTGCACTTGGATTGAGTTTCACCAGGCCTTCCGGATACAGCAGGACATACGCGTCCTGGACTGGCTCCCATTGCAGTCGGAAAAGATCACGTAGCCTAGGGCGCTCGCTCGCACCGGTGTTCGAAGGCATCGGCATCATGGCGTCAGGTCTTGTTCAATGGTGTCGGGCGCCTGTCACGAAGCGGGCTGAGGCGTTCGTGATGGCAGTCGATGCGCCGCACGCGACGCGCGGCGGCGCATCGGCGCAACGTCAGCGGTTGGCGATATACATCGTGATCTCAAAGCCGAAACGCAGATCCGTGTAGGCGGGCGTAGTCCATTGCATGGCTGTCTCCTTGATGGGTTTGACGAAGAACCGCGGTTGAACTGCGGTCGGGGCTGTTGAATGCAAGCTCCATGCCGGAGGGCGTTCGCGCGATGTGCGAGAGATTCTCAGTGAACACGCTGTCCACATTCGGAGCACAGGTGTTGCAAAAATCAACAGCCTGCAACAGCGGACGACCGTGCTAGTTCTCGCTCGCGCCGCTGTCTCGTGGATCGGCGGCACACAGGGAGGGCATCTTGCGATACACCGTGTTGCGCGAAATGCCGAGCGCGCGCGCCGCCGCCGAGACGTTCCCGTTATGCCGCGCGACAGCCGCCGCAATCGCGGAGGCCTGCACGTCCTGCATGCGCGCGTCGTGCAGCGGCAAGGGATAGTCTGCCGCGCGCGCCGCGAGTGCTGAACTGCTGCGCAGATCGTCGAAGAAATCGTCAGGCAGATGCTCGCGGCGGATTTGCCCGTCGTCGTCGACCATCGCGGCCGCCGTGCGCAGCAGATTGCCGAGTTGCCGGAAATTGCCCGGCCATGCGCATTGCTCGAACAGCGTCTTCACGTCGTCCGCGACGCTGAGCGGCGCGCCTTCCATTTCGTCGGACGGCACCGATTGCAGCATCCGCTCGATGACGATGGCGAGATCGGTGCGTTCGCGCAAGGGCGGCAGTTTGACCACGAGACCGTTCAAACGGTAATACAGGTCCTCGCGGAACCGGTTCTGCGCGATCATTTCGCGCAGATTGCGGTGCGTCGCGCAGATGATCGCGATGTTGACGGGAATCGACTTGCTGGAGCCGAGGGGATCGACGACGCGCTCCTGCAGCACGCGCAGCAACCGCACCTGCAACGGATACGGCATGTCGCCGATCTCGTCGAGAAACAGCGTGCCGCCGTTGGCCTGCAGCAGTTTGCCGATCGCGCCTTTGCGCCGCGCGCCCGTAAATGCGCCGTCTTCGTAGCCGAACAGCTCCGACTCGATCAGGTTTTCGGGTATCGATGCGCAATTGACCGCGACGAATGGGCCCGCGCGCCGTGGTGAATCGTTGTGAATGGCCTGGGCGAGCAGTTCCTTGCCGGTGCCCGTCTCGCCCGTGATCAGGATGGGGATGTCCTTGCCGAGCACCTTGCGCACCTTCGCGACGACGGCGCAAATCTGCGGATCGCCGGTGTCGAGCGAGTCGAGCCGCGACGGCGCATTGGCGGGCGAGGCGGCTTTGGTCAGCGGCGCGCGCGCAGCGGCGGGCCGCGCGCTCGCGGCAACGTCGGCGGGCCATGAAGTCTCGCTGCCGAGCGTCGGACGGCGAAACTCGACGTTCGCGCACACGACCGTGCCGTTGTTCAGATCGAGCGTAATGTGATGGCCCTGGCTCGCCCGCAGGCGGTCGATCAGTTGCGGCGTGGTCAGCCCGAACAGCGACGACAGCGTATGCGCGCGCATCGCCGCGAGCGGCAGCCCGACCTGAAACTGCGCGCTGCGATTCGCGGAAAGAAAGCGCCCGTCACACGTGAAGGCCATGATGCCTTCCATCAACGTGCCCAGAAACTCGGGCCGGCCATGAAACGCGATTTGCAGCGTGTTGCGGAAGGTGTTCGCGAACAGATGGTTTTCGATCATCTGCACGGACATCTTCGCGAGCGCCATCGTGTGCTGATGGTAGCCGCGATGGTCGCCCGTCACGTCGAGCACGCCGACCAGATCGCCGTACGGGTCGAGGATCGGCACGCTGGAACAGGTCAGGAAGCGGTTAGCGGCGAGATAGTGCTGATCGCCGTGCACGACGGTGGCCGTGCGCTCGGCGATGGCCGTGCCGATCGCATTCGTGCCTTGCCGTTCCTCGGCCCAGTTGGCGCCCGGCATGAGCGCGACTTTCTCGGCGCGCTGCAGAAAATCGTCGTCGCCGATCGAATGAAGAATCAGCCCTTGCGCATCGGTGAGCACGATCATGCTTTGCGTGTTCGCGATCTGCTCGCGCAGCGTTTCCATGACGGGCGTGGCGTGCGCGCATAGCACGAGATTCTGTTCGAGCTTCATGCGCAATTCGCCGTGCGTCAGCACGTCGTAGTCGGGACGCATCGCCGCGCTTAGCCCGAACGTTTCCGACCGCTCGTGCGCTTTCTGGATCGACGGGGTGAGCCAGCCGCTTTCCCGGCCTGTCAGTGATCCGGTTGTCTTCGCATCGTCGAGCATCTCTCCTCCTGTATCGTGCCTGTCGTGGTGCAGGCATCGCGGAAGTTAAAAGCAAGACGCGCGCCATTATTCGATGCTGTCAGCCAGACGAAAGGATGTGTTGCGGGCGGAGCGGTCCCCGGGAATTGGGCATGCGAAGATTCATTCTTCTGAACACGCGTTCGTCGCCGGGAACGCATATGAGTTCACACGACACGATGCATCGAACGATCACTCGCGATGGTCACGCAATCGCCTACACCGTGCATGGCGATCCACACGGCGTGCCTGTCGTCGTGCTGCATGGCGGGCCGGGAAGCGGAAGTCAGCCTGGCGCGTTGCGTCTGTTCGATCTCACGCGCGTTCGCGTCGTGATGGTGGACCAGCGAGGCACGGGTGCGTCGACGCCTCGTGGCAGCCTTCGCCATAACGACACGCAACGCCTGATCCGCGATCTCGAAGCGATACGCGCGCAACTGGGCATCGTGCGTTGGGGCGTTGTCGGTGGATCGTGGGGCGCGGCGCTTGCGCTTGCCTACGCGGGAACGCATTCCGCATCTGTTAGCGGCGTCGTGTTGCGTGGACTCTTTCTCACGTCGGAACGCGAAGTGCGTCGCCTGTTCGTGACGTCGCGCTTTCGTGCGCCGCGCGAGTGGCGCGCGTTGATGCGAGCAGCGTGTTGCGAGCGGGCGTCGTCGTTGCCATCGGCCTGCATGCGGTCGATGCGATCGTGTGTGGACGGACGCGCCGGTGCCGTCGCTGTCGCGTGGCGCGCATATGAAAACGCGGTATTGATGCACAAGACTGCGGCTCGCAAGCGAACGTCATCGAAGCAGGATGAAGCGACGACAGCGAAGTACCGTATTCAAGCCCACTACCTCGCGCACGAGTGCTGGCTCGGCGAACATCGTTTGATCGCGCTGGCGAAGCACGCGGTTGCATCGGGTGTGGTGGTGCGTGCGGTGCATGGATCTAGCGATCCCGTTTGTCCGCCCGACAATCTGCACCGCTTGATGCGCGCCGTTCCCGCCGTGCATGGCCGCTTTGTCGACGCGGGTCATCTGGCGTCGGACCCGCGTCTCGCGGAAGCCCTCGTTGCGGCGATCCGCGAAGCGTTCGACGCTCGATAGCGCGATCGCGTCAACTGTCCTGATCGGCGAACAGATCGCCGAAAAGATCCGGCTCTGGAACGCGCTCCGGTTCCCGCGACGGCAACGTGCCATCGCGCACCTGCGCGAGTACGGCGGCCGGAAGCCATTGCTCTTCCATCGCGGCGATGCCGCTCTCGATCATCTGCTGCAGAAAAAACGATTGCCGGCGTCCCGTGACTTCGGCCAATAGTCTCAGCCTCCGTTCGATCGCCGGGTCCACTCGTACTGCAACCACCTGTAGCCTGTTATCGGCGGTTCTTTTCAACGCATGCTCCTGTCGACATAACTCTGGCCGTGCTTCTACCACGGCGCCTGGTCGCAAGGCAATGCTTTATTTGATCTGGCAGTGAGTTACCGTGCCTTAATCGTCGTCATCGTCGTGATGATGATGCCAGCCGTGATGGTGGCCGTGATCGTGCCACCTGCGATCGTCGCGATAGCCATATCCGTAGCCGTCGCCGTAGTACACGGGCGCTGGCGCGTAGATGGCGGGCGGCGGCGGTGCGTAGACGACGGCAGGCGCCGGCTCCACGTAGATCGGCGCCGGCACGCCAAACGTCACGCCGACATCGACGTGAGCGAGTGCCGCTGTGGACGCGCATGCGCTGAAGAGTCCGGCCGCACAGATGAGTGTCAGGTGTTTCAACGTATTGCTCCGTTCAGGGCGTCCGCAGATGGATGCCATTCGATGTCGAGTGACGCGCATTGTAGAAATGCAGTCGTTCTCATGTTGCTTCCGCCCTGTTGCGTGTGTAACGCCAGGTAACCGCGCGATCACGAAGCCGTGAGCGAGTCGCCCGATACATGCACGCGTTGTCCAACCTGCATCTGCGGCTGGGTCGGGTAAGTGAAGTTGCGATAGGTGCCGTCCTGCATGCGGACCTGCACCTGGTAGCTCGTCTGCTTGCGCACGGCGTGCTCGATGCCGTTACCCGCGACACCACCGCCGACAGCGCCCACCACCGTGGCGAGAATGCGCCCGCGCCCGCCGCCGAACTGATTGCCGATCAGCCCGCCCGCGACGGCGCCGCCGACGGCGCCGAGACCCGTCGTCGGCTCGGGTGATTGCACGGCGTTGATAGCAACGACTTCGCCCGCATAGGGATCGGCGGCGACCTGCCGTGTGCCTGCCGGTTGCGCAGACGCTTGCGAGTAGTCGCCATTCGCGTATTGCGGAGCCGGTGCAACGCGCGGTTTGCGCGTGTGATGAACGGGCTTGGGAGCCTCGGTTTCCGCTTGCTGCACGACGGGCTGCGCGACCGTCTGCGGCGTGGCATTCGTCGGCTGCACCACGCCCGTTTGCTGGGCAGCGGCGAGCGGCGCGCTCGCCGCTTGCGCCACGGCGGGCGCGATCTGCTCGTTGGCCGGGGGCGTCGCGTGCGACACGGGCAGAATGCCCGTCATCGCTGCAACGCCGGTGACGCTAGCGAGTATCACGGACACAGCCGCGCCTGCGATCAAAGGATGGATACGGCTGCGTTGCGCAATGCTGTTCGTGACGTTGGCGCTCATCGTGGGCTCCACGGGTTGTGTGTGCCTGCAATAACGCCGCTCGAACGGGCGCGGTGCACTTGTTACCGCAACGGCTTTGTAAGCATTTGTAGCGAGTGTTTCGATGCGATGTGCGCGCTCAGCAAAAGCGCTGCGCGAGATCGTAGATCAACAGAAACACGCAACCCGTATCGCTTCTGAAGCGATCTTCGACCGTTCCCGCTTCCGCGATACCTGCCCATCCCGGCAACAGACGCTGGCCGTTCTGAATGGCCTCGCCTTCGAGCATGTAGATGAACTCCGGTCCCGTATGCAGATGCATCGGGAAGACCGTCCCCGCTTCGAAGCGAACGAGCTGCATCGCGCGTCCGTTGGCCTTGCCGAGATTCTTGATCTGAACACCGCTGGCACACGCCGACGGTGTCCACGGCAGCGCTTGCGCATCGACGGATGAAAAACGCGGCGCGGTAGGTTGCTGGTTCATCTCATCTCCCGTTCGATTTCGTTAGGGATTTCCTGACGCGAGATTCAGCGGGCTTGACGTCGCGCCCGTTCCCAATCCTGACTGCATCAAAAATTGCGGCGTGGGTCAATGTCAAAGCGCGTGTGTGTGTGCGTGTGCCGCTTGCCGATAGCGCACACCTGACTTTCGCTTGGGCTGGATGGCACGCGCAGACAGGTCGGGAGAAGGGAATGCATTTCGAGGAGCTTTCCAACGAAGAGTGGTCGCTGGTCGCACCGATACTCAACGCGCAACCGCATGCGGGCATTCTCAGGCGTGGGCGTCCGCGCACCAGGACGCGCGTGGTCGCCAATGCAGTGCTATGGGTGTTGACCACAGGGCAATCGTGGTCGAAGCTGCCCGCGCACTATCCGTCGCAACCGACTTGCCGATGCCGTTTCGAAGAGTGGCGGCTCGATGGCAAGATCGCCGAGATGATCCGCATCCTGCGCGAGGTGGGACGCAGTTTTTCGTACGTGCCCGACACGCCATGCGTGAGCAAAAAGCCCATGCCGAAACGCAACGATGGTCCGATGGAAGAGCGCGGCATACCTCGCGTGATCTGGAAAAGCCAGGCATCGTGGCTGGCATCGCCGGCACAGCAGGAACCCGCGCACGAACTGCGCCGCGACAACCCGAGCCGCGCATTCTGGATGGGACTCGCTGCGAAGGGCGCGCGCGTGATCGACGAGCTTGGCTATGTCGTGTACGTCGCGGCCGATCCCGTGCCGGGCGCGATGTATCGCGGCTGGGCGGAGATCACGCGGGACGGCAGGCGCGTCGCGCGCTCCGGCCTGATAGGCCCAAAGTACGACATGCCGGACGAGGCAATGCAATGCGCGCTGACGTGGGCGCGACGCTGGATCGAATTGCACGGCGTCCACTTCGAACTCGAACTGCTGCACAGAGCGGCCGATTGACGCGGGCGGCCATTACACATGATCCGGAATGCATCGCGCACCAGTTTCGGGCGGTTTATAACGTTTCCTGAAACTGTGAGTTGGTTGATCGGATGTTTATCCGCAGAGCCGACACTCCTACACTGTTTTCAACGCAACGAACAAAACAGTTCGAAGCATCCGAAAACAAATCTGGAGGTAATGATCATGAAATCGCTCATCAAGGCTCTTGCAGTTGCTGCTGTCCTCGCTGTTCCGGTCGTGTCATTCGCTCAGTCCAGCCAGCCGGTGACCCGTGCCCAAGTCCGCGCCGAGCTGGTGCAACTGGAAAAAACGGGTTATGTCCCGTCGAATAGCAGCGACACGCAATACCCGGCCAACATTCAGGCCGCAGAAGCAAACGTTGATGCTGCCAACGGCGTTCAAAACAGCGGTGTCGGCGGCGTTGCAGATGGTTCGTCGCAAGGTGGTCAACGCGCTTCGTTCTCACCGAGCTCTTACTCAGTACCTGTGTTCGAACACCACTGATCCACAAAGCGCTGGTCTGATAGCCAGCGCAACAGCCTGACCGAGTCCACCGCGACACGCGCCGTCATATGACGGAACGCCTGTCGCGGTTTGCTTTTTGGGCGAGCGTTTCGACATCGCTGACGAGCAGCGGCCACCAGCTTTATTGAACAAGCCACCCGCGCGTAATCGGCCACGCCAGCACCTTCCGATATAACGCGATCAACCTGTCCGTCACCGCCTCACCCGCCAGCGACCAAAGCGGCGTGACGATCACATACGCCACGCACGCAATCGCAACGGCGCCTGCCATATCCAGTGGATAGTGCACGCCGACGAACACGCGCGCCCACGCGACGGCCAGGCCTGCAACGAGCGTTAGCTCACCGTACCAACGCTTGCGCGCCAACAGCAAGGTCAGTGCGACGCTGGCGAATACCGTGCCGTGATCGCTTGGAAACGACGAATCCGGCGCATGTTCGATGAACGTATGACCGAGCCCGATCATGAACGGCCGTGGATGCATCCACGCAAGACCGATGATCTGATTGAACCCGAGCGCAAGCAGCACAACGCAACATGCGCGCAACGCCGTCGCGCGATTGTTCCGGATGCCCGGGAGCCAAAGCGCGACGAGCACCAGCGGAATGCAATAGATCACGTAGTCGGCGATGAATAATGCGACGTCGATTTGCCAGTGTGGCGTCGACGTGGTCGCGTTGATCGTGAGAAAGAGCGCCTGATTGAACGCTTCGAGTGTGTTCATGCAGTGATCGTGTCGGGATGAAACCCTGGTAGGAAACGGTCGGCCGATCGTACCGGGTGAAGCTTATGTGACGCTTAGGGCCATGCAATGCATGTTGAGCACCTGTACGCAGCGAACGGAGTATCCTTTCGAAGAACTTGCAAAAGACGGCACATGTGCCGTCTTTTAGCAACATGCCGAAAATGAAGGACGGTGCTTCATGGATGCGGTCTCCGACGTGCTGCGCGTCGTGCGCCTGGGCGGCGCGGTTTATCTTCACGCCGAATTGACGGCGCCGTGGTGCGTGATCGGTCACACCGATCAGTCGTTGTGCACCGCGTACTTGCCGAAGTCGAACCGTGTCGTTTCCTATCATCTGATCACGGAAGGCACGTGCTGGGTGCGACTGCCCGACTGTAGCGAGCCCGCCATTTGCGTTGGCGCCGGCGAATTGCTCGTGGTGCCGCAAGGCGAGGCGCACATCCTGGGAAGCGCGGTCGATCTCACACCCGTGCCCGCCGGACCGCTCATCGAATCGCAACTGGCCGCGATGCCTGGCGAAGTATTGAATCTCTCGTACGGCGGAGGCGGCGCGCGGACCAGCGTGCTATGCGGCTTTCTCGCGTGCGACGACGCGCTGACCAATCCGGTGCTCGGCTCGCTGCCGCGCCTCTTCAAGGTCGATGTACGCAACGATCCGCATTCGGCATGGATCGAAGCCTCGCTGCGCTATGCCGCGACCGAGGCGGCGCAACGGCGCGCTGGCAGTGCCATCGTGCTCTCACGTTTGTCCGAATTGCTGTTCGTGTGGGCCGTGCGGCGCTGCATCGACGACTTGCCGGCAGACCGCAAGAACTGGCTCGCGGGCGTGAAGGACCGGTTCGTCGGCCGCGCGCTGTCGATTCTCCATGCGCAACCTGCCTACAGCTGGACCGTCGACGAACTCGCGCGAAAAGTCGGCCTGTCGCGCTCCGCATTTGCTGCGCGATTCAGCGAACTGCTAGGCCAACCGCCGATGCAATACCTCGCGCGCTGGCGTCTGATCGTCGCGGCGCAGGAACTGTCGTACAGCAGCAAGGCGATTGCGGCGATCGCCGAGGAAGTCGGTTACGAATCGGAATCGGCGTTCCATCGCGCGTTCCGGCGCGAGTTCGGCCAGCCGCCCGCTACGTGGCGAAAGCGTCATAGCCATGTGAACGGTACCGAGGCTCTGGCGCCGAGCCAGTAACGCGACAACTCCAGCAACTGATCGCTGCGCCGTAGCGTGCGTGTCACGCGATTGCGCCTGGGCAAGCCGACGCGTGCAACGCGGACGAAGGCGGCTCGCCTGGGCATCGACTGGAGAACCCGAAGCTCGCTTGCCATCGCGTGCACGATGCGACGCACTGCGGCATGCCATGCGAGCGGATCGAGTATCCGCGTGCCGCGCAGCGATCTCAACAGCGACAGCGCGGTGCTGAGTTCGCGCATATGTCTGCCGTGGTCGTTGTTCAACTGCCGCACGATCGCGAAGCACGCATCCCAGCCGACATGGGTATGAACCTGCAGCCATGTAATCAGCAGCACGGGCGGCAAGAGCGCGAGGCTCTCGCGCGTCAGCACATCGCTGTGCAATAGCGCGAGCAATTGAGCCTGTGAAATGTCGCTGATGCAGCGTCGCTGCAAGTCCGGCCGGTGACGCATGACAAGGCCTCCTGTAACGAAAAGGGTCGCGGATTCTCGTGGCCGATGGCGGACGCGTCGCGTCTTGCCACGGCGATGGAAAAGGCTGGACACCTGACTTCACAAGACCTTGCTGCCTGACGTCGTTGAACGCGCTTCCTGCAACAGATGATGCATGGTGCTCGATGCCGTCTCTGGAATCACTATGAGGCAAGGTGCCTCAAAGACCTTTGCCCTTGCGTCGCGCCGCTTTGTCCGATCGTCCGTTTTTGTCGTGCGCGTCGCGTGGACTTTGCCGCGCGTCCGGCGTGCTTTGCCGGGCGTCCTGTCGGTATCGGCGGCGAGTACCTCGCGATTCCGTCGATTGACGCGAGCGACCCTTGCGACAACACTGTCTTCGAGTGCGCCCTGTGCCGCGAATCCACGCGTGACAGGGCGTTCGTTCGTCGGGCATCGATCTGCGTTGGGAGCGCGTAATTCATGAACAGTCTGGATGGAACCATCGTCGCCATTACGGGCGCCTTCGGCAATCTCGGTCTCGTGACGGCGCAAGTGCTGGCGGAGCGCGGCGCGAAGGTCGCGTTGATCGGCAGAGGGAAGGCGCCGGCGAGTCTGCCCGCGTCGCTGGCGCAGGCGTACGTCGCGAGCGGCGTCGATCTCGCGGAACGGGACGCGGCGCAACGCGCGGTCGATTCGATCGCGAGCCAGCTCGGCGGGCTGAATGCGCTCGTGAACGTCGCGGGCGGCTTTAGCTGGGAGACGGTAGCGGACGGCAGCGCGGACACATGGGAACGCATGTTCGACGTGAACGTGAAGACGACGGTCAATGCCACGAAAGCGTCGCTTCATCATCTGACGAAGGCCACGGGCGGGCGGATCGTCAACATCGGCGCGATGGCGGGGTTGAAGGCGGGCATGGGGATGGGCGCATACGCTGCGTCGAAGGCGGGCGTGATGCGTCTGACGGAAGCGCTGGCCGAAGAACTGAAGGACAAGGGCGCAACCGTCAACGCGATTTTGCCGAGCATCATCGACACGCCGCAGAATCGCGCCGACATGCCCGATGCCGATTTCACGCGCTGGGTGACGCCGGAGCAGATTGGTGGCGTGATCGCGTTTTTGCTGTCGAAGGAAGCTCAGTGCGTGACGGGCGCGTTGATTCCCGTTGCGGGACGAGTCTGAGATCAACTGATTTCAAACATTACAAACGCCTGTCAAAGATATTTCATAATCATTCATTAAATTAGCGCGTCATCAAGGCGCGCCATGGACGACTGATCCGCGGCGTGGGCTGATTGTTGAGCCAACCACCCATCCCCACCAACGGATCACAGCAACATGGCGCAGCCACTCGACTACTCACGCCGCAAGGCGCTCAAGATCCTCGCCGGCGCACCGATGCTGCCGCTCGGCAGCGCGGCCGCCGCCTCGCTGCTCGCAGCATGCGGCAGCGGCAACGACCACGCGGCAAGCACTACGCCTTCCCCGTCGACGTCCGCCTTCACGGCGGCGTCGTTCGCGGGCATGGCCGCGCCGTCGCTGGCCGATCCCGCCGCGATGGCGACGACCACGGTCGCCTCGACGATGACGGCGCAGTTCGCCGACGGCAGCCGCCGCAGCTACAAGCTCGCGTATCAGCCGTTCTTCATCACGGGCGACACGGTGCCCAACACGACGGGCGGGACGATCGTCGCGGGCGGGTATTTCGACATCAACAATCAGCCGATCATCGACCGTTCAGTGCCCGGCAAGGAACGCCAGTTCTTCTCCGATTGTCCGGATGGCACCTCGCTGATTCGCCTCGACAAGCCGACGGTGAAGGGCGTCAAGGGCAACCCCGTGTTCGCCGTCGTGCAGTTCGAATACACGACGCGCGACCAGACGCAAACGGCCGCTGGCGACATGTACGGCAAGCTGCCGTCGCCCATCGCCGTGCTGACACTCGATCAGGACCCGGCGACGGGCAAGCTCACGCTCGTGAGCTATTCGAATGTCGATACGTCGGGCGCGCATGGTTTGTGGATCACGTGCGGCGCGAGCCTGTCGCCGTGGAATACGCATCTGTCGAGCGAAGAGTACGAGCCGGACGCCGCGACGATCGCAACGAACACGCAGTTCCAGGCGTATAGCCAGAACCTGTACGGCAATACGACGACGGCACGCCCCTATCACTACGGGCATCTGCCCGAAGTCACCGTGAATCCCGACGGCACGGGCACGGTCAAGAAGCACTACTGCCTCGGCCGCATCTCGCACGAGCTGATTCAGGTGATGCCCGACAAGCGCACCGTACTGATGGGCGACGACGCGACCAACGGCGGCCTCTTCATGTTCGTCGCCGACAAGGAGGCGGATCTGTCAGCGGGTACGCTGTATGTGGCGAAGTGGGCGCAAACATCGTCGGCGGGCGCGGGCGCTGCGACGCTCACGTGGCTCAATCTCGGCCACGCGACCAGCGATGAAATCGAAGCGCTCGCCAACACGCTGACGAACGCCGACATCATGGACATCGTCACCAACGAGGCCACGCCGCCCAGCGATCCGACGTACACGCAGATTCACTTTGGCGGCAAGTTCAACTGGATTCGCGTCAAACCGGGCATGGAGAAGGCCGCCGCGTTCCTGGAGACGCACCGCTACGCCGCGTTGCGCGGCGCGAGCATGGGCTTCACGAAGCTCGAAGGCACGACGGTCAACGCGAAAGACAAGATCCTGTACTCGGCGATGTCGCAGATCACGGCGTCGATGGTGCGCGGCAACGCGCATTCGACCGACATCGCGCTCGACAAGAGCATCTCGTCGGGCGCCGTCTACGCGCTGAACATGAAGGGCGGACAGAGCGACCTGGGCGGCGCGGCGATCAACAGCGAATGGGTGCCGGTCGACATGAGCGCGCCCGCCGCGCTCGTCGGCGAAGACCTGGCAGCGGCGGACGGCCTCGGCAATTCCGCGAACCCGGACAAGATCGCGAATCCCGACAACCTGAAGTTTTCGGAGAAGCTGCGCACGCTCTTTATCGGCGAAGACAGCGGCATGCACGTCAACAACTTCCTGTGGGCGTACCACGTCGACACGAAGACGCTGTCGCGCATCCTGTCGTGCTCGGCGGGCGCCGAGTCGACGGGCCTGCATGCCGTCGACGAAATCAACGGGTGGACCTACATCATGAGCAATTTCCAGCACGCGGGCGACTGGAGCAGCGTGCACGCGAAAGTGCAGACCGCACTCGATCCGCTCGTGCGCGCGAACTACAAGGATCGCTTCGGCGCGGCGGTCGGCTATCTGACGGCCGACCCGACCTCGATCAAGCTGGCTTGACGGCAACGCTTGCGGCGATCCACACGGGTCTCATCGCGGGGAAATTGATGATGCTTCGGGCTGGACGGAAGGCACGGTTCGCAGGCGATTCATCGACCCCTCTTCGGAGGGGCTTTTTTATTGGCGTTGACTTTTTTGCAGCGCCGGTACTCCTTGCGCAGTTCGGCGAGCTTTGCTGCGACGCTCGCCAGAATGCCGAGCGCTCCTACCGTTTCTACCAAAGCGGAAAGCATGGTGTCTCCTTTCTGATGCGAGGGCGATCGACGGTGATGTGAGAGTGGAGCGTAAGTCCACCGCCTGGCCGTCACAATCTGGAAGTTCCAAAGCCAGATTTCGCCCTTGCCGAAGCGTGAGGTTTGCGCGCCGGCAATCAGAAGGACGATTGACGTTCGAAGGATTGAAGGCGCGGGCTACCGCGAATACCGCTTCCTAACCGCTTCTTTCACGTCAAACCACCAGGCATTTGCCTCTGTCACTATTTGCGGCTCTGCGGCGCAAGCGCTGTCAATGCATTGGACGCGTCGAAAAGGATTCGGCCTACGTGGAAGAGTTTTTCGTATCGAGAGCGAGCGCCGTCGAGCGCATCGTGCTGGCGCGGCGCGCGCTGATGAAAGAGATTGAAGGCGCGAGCGCGGGGGCGTTCGCGCTCAGTCAAGGTCCGTCGTTGCTCGACAGGCTCGAGCGACTGATGTTCGACGTCCGCGCAGGCCGGATATCGGATTTCGTCATGCCGTCGCTGACGAGCAAGGTGCGGATACTCGTGATGGCCGACTAGCGCGATACACCGAATCCCGCCGTCGGGCCAGTGGGACACCTACGAACGCAATCGTAAAACCGAGCGGAGCCTCGGAATTTGACATTTGGCACTTAACATTTTGCTGTCGGATGTCGATAAAGCGTACTTCATACGCCTCTTTTTCGGATAACGGACTGCTTCATTCATCAAAGTCCGGCGAGTGGCCGAGGGGCACATTCTGGGGCTCTCATGTTACAGGGCAGCTACAACAGTCTTCTCGTGCTGTTCTCGCTCCTTGTCGCGGTGCTGGCCGCGTACACGTCGCTTGAAATGGCGGGCCGCATCACGACGGCGACCGGCCGGGGCGCGCGCTGGTGGCTCACGGGCGGCGCATTCGCCATGGGGCTCGGCATCTGGTCGATGCACTTCATCGGCATGCTCGCGTTCAGCCTGCCAATCCGGCTCGGCTACGATCCCGTCGTCACGCTGCTCTCGCTGTCGATCGCGGTTGGGTCGTCGGCGTTCGCGCTGTGGCTCGTTTGCCAGGACACGTTGCCTGCCGGGCGGCTTGCGGGCGGCACGGTCCTGATGGGCCTTGGCGTCGCGGGCATGCACTATACGGGCATGGCAGCCATGCAGATGGAGCCGGGCATCGTCTACGACGCCGGGCTCTTCGCGCTGTCGATCGTGATCGCCGTCGCCGCCTCGGGCGTCGCGTTGAAGACGGCGTTCAGCCTGCGGCACAACTCGCACCGCATGCGCCCGCTGCGCGCGGGCGCCGCCGTCGTGATGGGACTCGCGATCGTCGGCATGCACTACACGGGCATGTCGGCGGCGGCCTTTCCGGCGGGCAGCCTGTGCGTCGCGGCGACGGACGGCGTGAACACCACGTGGGTTGCCGTCGTCATCATCATCGTGACGCTCGCGGTGACGGGCATCGCGTTGTCGATTTCCGTGCTCGACGAACTGCGGCTCGAAGCGGAGAACGCGGCGCTGACCCGTTCGCTTGAGCAAGCCAACCACGAACTCGGCTATCTCGCCTGGCACGACGCGCTGACCAAGCTGCCAAACCGCGTGCTGCTCGAAGCCCGGCTCGAAGAAGCCCTGGCGACAGCGCGCGTGGACGGCAGCCAGTTCGCGTTGATGTTCATGGACCTCGACGGCTTCAAGGTCGTCAACGACGCATACGGCCATCAGGTCGGCGACCGGCTGCTGGTGCAGGTGGCCGAACGGCTGGCGTCGGCCGTCCGCGCAAGGGACACCGTGGCGCGCGTGGGCGGCGACGAATTCGTGCTGCTCGTGCCCGGCGAGGACCAGGCGGGCGCGACGGCCGTCGCCAGCCGGCTGCTGGCCGTGATCGGAGCGCCGTTCGAGATCGATGGCCACGAACTGGGCATCTCGACCAGCATCGGCATCGCGATGTGTCCCGCCGACGGCGTTTGGGGCCACGACGCGCTGACGCACGCCGACGCCGCGATGTATCACGCGAAGTCGCTGGGCCGCAACGCGTACTGTTTCTTCGATGTGTCGATGAACGAGAACATGCAGGGCCAGTTGCAGCTGACGCAGGACCTGCGCGCGGCCGTCGAGCGCAAGCAACTGGTGCTGCACTATCAGCCGCAATTCGCCGCGCCCGATGGGCCGATTACGGGCGTCGAGGCGCTCGTGCGCTGGGCGCATCCGAAGCGCGGCCTGATCGGCCCTGACGAATTCATCCCGCTTGCCGAAAAGACGGGGCTGATCGTGCCGATCGGCGAATGGGTGCTCGATGAAGCGTGCCGCCAGATGCGCGAATGGCTCGATACAGGCGCGTGCGACTGGAACGTCGCCGTCAACCTGTCGCCCGTGCAGTTCGGCCACCCCCAACTGACGTCGCTGGTGCGCGAAACGCTCGCGCGGCATCGCGTCGATCCGTGCCGTCTGACGATCGAAGTGACCGAGTCGGCGGCGATGCGCGATGTCGACGCGAGCCTGCGCATTCTGCAAAGCCTGCACGAGATGGGCGTGCGCATTTCCATCGATGATTTCGGCACGGGCTATTCGAGCCTTATGTATCTGAAGCGTTTGCCCGCGAGCGAGCTGAAGATCGACCGGGGCTTCGTGCGCGAGCTGGCGCATGACGCGGAGGATGCGGCGATTGTCTCGTCCGTGGTCGCGCTCGGTCATACGCTGGGTATCGACATCGTCGCGGAAGGCGTCGAGACCGCGACGCAAAAGGAGTTTCTGACGCGGCTCGGGTGCAATTCGCTGCAGGGTTTTCTGCTCGGACGGCCGGTTCCGGCTGCGGACCTGGACGCCTTGTCGAGGGAATGCACGCAGCCGAGTCTGTCCTGACGCGTGCGGCTGAGCGGCGTGTTTCGTCTGAACGTTCGGTTGACCACATAACGGCGCGTGCGGGTCGGCGATACTCTGCTTGCGCACGGGGGAAGTTTGCGCGTAACGCGATAAACCAAAAGAGGCGAAGGGTTGAACCGTCTGCAAAGCGTGAGCGCCACACGGCGCGAACTTTTGCCGAATGTCTAGCCTTCCGGCGCCGTCAGGCGACCGCGGCCTTCAAAACTACAGCATGAACGCCGGCCTTGGCCGGCGTTTTCTTTTCTGCGCGCCGCGCGTCGGGTCGAGCTGCGCCGCGGCTTTGTCGCATGCGATCTTTTCATCGCCGGTAGTATCTGGGTTTGGCTCACGCCTTCTCACTTTCCGTCGATGTCACACAACATGCGCGCTGTACTCAAAAAATGGCTGTTCATCATCTATCTGCTGGGAAGCGGAACGATCTGGTCCACGGTGATGCTGCTGCTGTATCCGTTCGTCAGCCGGTCGGCGCGCTACCGGCTCGCGGCGCTGTGGTGCAGGGCGCTCGTCGCGGTGATGCGCGCGGCGTTCGGCATTCGCTGCTCGATAGAGGGCCTCGAACATTTGCCGAAGGAACCGTCGATCGTCCTGTGCCGCCACGAATCGACGTGGGAAACGCTCGCGTTCCTCGCGCTCTTTCCGCGCCGGATCAGCTTTGTGTTCAAGCAGGACTTGCTGCGCATTCCGTTCTTCGGCTGGGTGCTGAAGGGGCTCGACATGGTGAGCCTGGATCGCGGCTCGCCACGCCAGGCGCACCTCGCCGTGACGCGCGAAGCGGCGGAGCGGCTCGCGAAAGGCGACATGGTGGTGATCTTTCCGGAAGGCACGCGGGTGCCGCACGGCGCGCCCGTCAAGCTCACGTCGGGCGGCGTGCGTCTGGCTTGTGCCACGGGCGCGCTGATCGTGCCCGTGGTGCACAACGCCGGCAAGGTGTGGCCCGCGAAAGGCTGGCCGATGGGTGCCGGGGAAATCCGCGTCGTCATTGGTCCGACGCTGTCGCCCGTCGAGCGGTCACCGCAGGAACTCAGCCATCAGGTGCATGACTGGATGCAGGCGGAGCTGCTGAAGCTCTAGCTCTCGCGGTTTCCGCGTTCCATCGCGCCGCCTGAAAGGGCGGCGCGCCAGGCCGTGTGCTCAGGCGGCGACGGGGTGCGCGAATTCCTGCTCGGTGCGCATCAGCCCTTCGATCATCCGCGCTTCCGCCTTGGCGATATCTTCCAGCGAAGCAACGGCGAGCTGGCGGTCGAACGCATCCAGCGCGATGGTCAGCCACGCGTAGTTGTCGCCTTCGACCGTCCACTTGCCGTGCGCCTTTTCAGCGCCGTCGATATCGGTCATCGCGATCTGCGCTTCGGCGATATCGTCGATCGCTTCGGGCACATGGCCGATGCGGCTGAGTTCTTCCGCGATGAGCAGTTGCCGGCCGAGCGTCGTGAAGAGCTCGCGCGAGCCTTGCCCGCGGCGGAACGCGTCGAGACTCGCGTAGGCTTGCAGCAGCATGGCCCGCGTGATCGGCTCGTGTGCGGCACGGCTGAAAGTCAGCGCGCGCAGCAACGGCGACATGGCGGGAGCGTGACGGGTCTGTTTGCGGCTTCTCGACTTGTTCGACATGGTGATGAACCTCTTATCTTCGTTTCCTGTGCGGGCGGGGGCCTTGTGGTCGCCAGGAAAAAGGTGCCGCCGATGCTCTGGCGGCACTACAGGGGATGACTGGTGTTACATGGGACGGAAGTCGACGCTGAGGTGCAACTTCCGTCGGCAGGGATCCAAAAACAAGCCTGCGAACGAATAATGAGCCGCGACAATTAAGACAGACTTAAATCGCGAAGGCCATTTCGAGCGACGCACGCAGGCTTGCCGGCATTACTGGTACTGGGCGTGCATGGCTTGACGTTGCGCGGCCTGTTCGTCGGCGTGCTTTTTCGCAAGATGCCGCCCGACGATGCAACCGCCCACCGCGCCGACCACGGCGTGATGTCCCGCGTAATGTCCCGCGACGCCGCCAACCACGGCGCCCTTGATGCAGCCGGCCGCATGCGCCGTTCCGCTGATGGCAAGAAAGAGCGTTGCGGCGGCGAGTGTGGCTTTCCCGAAAGCGGTCATGCTGATACCCCGTTTGTTTTGATCGAACCGATGTTGCGCCAGCGCGCCCGATTTCAATAGCGTCGTGCATCGAATCGCGCTGGACACCGTGAGCGCAGTGTACGTGGCGGCCCATGCCGAAGGTGCAACATGTGTGCGAGTTTCGTAACAAGCAGTTAGACGGCGCTTCGGCGGCGTTCGCGGATCACTGCGCGGGCGTTGCGCGCAGACGGTGCGTCGTTTTCGGCGCTGCGGCTGCAGCCGAGGCTGCTTCGGATACGCCCGCTGGGCCCGCAGGCACATCGGCGGGGCGCGTCGACGGGCCTGCTGCGTCGGGATACATCGCCATCAGGGTGCGCAGCACGCCGTTGGTCCAGCCAAAGCCGTCCTGCAACGGATACTCGCCGCCCCCCGCCGCCGTCGTACCCGCCTTGGCATCGACGTCGTACTTTTCGACCAGCTTGCCCGTGTGCTGGTAGTACGTGACGTTCGTGCCGATCCAGCGCGTGGCGATCTGTTGCGCGAGGTCCGCGTGACCGTAGCGCCGCAAGCCCGTCACGGCGAGATATTGCAGCGGCGCCCAGCCGTTCGGCTCGTCCCATTGCTGGCCCGTGTTGACCGTCGTGGTCGCGAGTCCGCCGGGACGCAGCAGGCGCGCGCGAATCGTCGCCGCGACTGCGGCAGCCTGCGCTTTCGTCGCAACGCCCGCATACAACGGATAGACAGTCGCCGCGCTCAGCCGGTGCGTGAGCCGATGCGCGATGAAATCGTAGTCGCCGAATGCATCGAGTTGCGGGTCCCACAGCACGCGGCGGATCGCATCGGCGCGCGCGGCGGCGCGCTGTTCGAGATTCTCCGCGTGCGAAGCGTCGCCCTGCACGCGATACGCTTTCGCCAGCGTGCGTTCGAGATCGACGAGCAGGCAGTTCAGATCGACGGGAATCAGCGACGTGACTTCGATCGTCGCCAGCGTCTTGCCGTCGGTGAACCAGCGCGAGCTGAAGTCCCAGCCCGTTTCGCCGCCCGCGCGCAGATTGCGCCACAGGTCTTCGGCGTTGCGCTGGGGCGTCGCTTGCGCGGTGGCGACGTCTTCCCGATACGATTCGTCGCGCGGCGTGGCGCGCTCGTCCCAATAGCGGTTCAGGAGCGTGCCGTCGGGCAGGCGCACGAGATGCCGGTAAGCGCTGCCCGCCGCGATCTTGTCGTGGCCGTCCATCCAGTACGCGTATTCTTTGCGCAACTGGGGCAGATAGCGCAGATAGACCTGATCGCCCTCGCGATCGGCTGCAAGACGCACCATCTGCGCGAAGAACGGCGGCTGCGAGCGGCTCAGATAGTACGTGCGATTGCCATTCGGAATATGGCCATACCGGTCGATCAAGATCGCGAAGTTGTCGAGTTCGTTCTTCAGCAGTTCTTCACGGCCGCTCTGCCGCAGCCCGAGCATGATGAAGTACGAGTCCCAGTAGTAAATTTCGTCGAAGCGGTCGCCGGGAACGATGTACGGATACGGCAGCGGCAGCAGCGAGGACCACGGGCTCGCGCTGGCATCGGGGTCGCGCCGCAGCACGGACCAGAGCGTGTCGATATGCGCCGTGATGCTCTGGTTCGGGTCGGACACATAGTTCTTCGTTTCGCGCGCGGGCAGCGTGAAGCGCTGCTCGACGAACGATTTCAGCGCGAACTGCGCGCCGTCCTTCTGCCTGGCATAATCGGCGACGATCTGTTGCGGCGGCGCGTTCGGCACCATGTCGGCGAAGGTCTTGCTGTCCGGGTAGAGATGCGCGAGTTCGACATCGCGATACAGCGCGCCGTATAGCTCGGACGGCGGCACGGCCACGACGGGCGATGCGTTGCCGCTAACGCCAGCCTGATTGGCCGCCGGTGTTTGTGCGGTGCCTGGCGGCATATAAGCGACGAGCAGCGCGGCGGCGCAGAGGGTAGTCGAGAGAACGCGGCGGGCATGGGCTTGCTGCATCGGCATGACGCTCCTGAGTAAGCGGAGTAAGGACAAGTGACCTTCGAATACAAGGGAGTCACGGGAGCAAGGCATGTTCCCCAATGAGCGGAAATTGCACTCTCCCAACCCGCGTTTCATGCGTTTTGATGGAAACACCCGAATGACCGTTCAACAGCAAGACTGGTTCACGAACCTGATGCGCGCGCCCGAAGCGCGCCGCTTCGGACGCACGCTGACGGGCTGCGTGCTCAGCTACGGCGCCGCGAGGCTGGCGGGGCTGCCCGAAGGCTATTGGGCATTGATCACGACGATGATCGTCGTGACGCAACCCAGTCTTACGCAGGCCATCACGACCGCACGTGACCAGATCATCGGCGCGTGTATCGGTGGGATCGTGGGCGGGATCGGGCTGGTCGTGATGGACCGCGGCATCGAGCCGCTGACGGTGTTCTCCGTCGCGCTGCTGCCGTTGGCGGCGCTGGCCGCCGCGCGGCCCGGCTTGCGGCTCGCTTGCGTGACGCTGGTGATCGTGGTGCTTGTGCCTGGCGATAGCGGTTCGGCATTCGTGCGGCCATTGCATCGCGTGGCGGAAATTCTGATCGGCGCGGCGGCTGCGTTCGTCGCGACGGTGGTGTGGCCGAACCGCGCGTTGAAGGGCGCGCATCGGAAGGCGCGCGAATGTCTGGAGACGCTTGCCCAGATGATCGAGCACAAGCTCGCGTTCTCGCGGGACGATGCGCAGATGGCACGTCTCGAGCAACGCAGCCTCGCCGCGCAAACGGCGCTTGCCGACGCGCTGCAGGAGGCGGGGCGCGAGCATGTGTTCGTGCCGATCCTGCGCGGCAGTTCCGACGCGATCGACAAGGTGCCGCCGTTTCTGAGCCGCTTGCATCGGGACGTGCTGGTGTTCGGCCAGGCGCTCGTGCACACCTGCGTGGGCGACGAAGTGCCGCATCTCGATCAGGCGTGGTCGGCGGTGCCGCGCGCGTTGTCGCAGCTCGCCGATGCGGTCGGCGCTATTCCGTTGAACAAACCAAAGTTGCAGGACGCGCGCACGACGCTCGACCCGTTGCTCAAGCGGGTCAACGAGCGTGTGGATGGCGCAAACGCGACGCTCGCGCCGGGCATCGAACTCGTGATGGCGTTGATCGTCAAGGACACGGACGGGCTCGTGCAGGTGTTGACGCCCACGGGAAAAACGAAGGCGCCGTAAGTGTTCGCTATGCCTCACCAAAACTAACAACGGGGCGAGGCAGCGACTATCCTTTTCGATGAGGCCGGACAGTTCGTCGCACGCAAACGACTGACGAATCGGATCACGCCCGCCATCAACGTTTGCAAACCATCGCGCCTCGCTCGCAGTCGATTGTTGTCGCAACGATCAAACAAGGAGGTGAACAATGAAGACCCTTGCGTTTGTTCTTGCTGTCGCGGGTTTGGCGGGCCTCGCCGCGCCCGTGGCGTCGTTCGCGAAGATCGATCAGAACGCCGACTACTATCGCGCCGACTACCGCGTGCACGATACGGGCAATGATCCGCAGGAAGCAAAGCGGCAAAGCAATTGCCAGAGCCGCGGCGATTGCGCGCCTGTCGGTCAGTGAAGCGGCGGCTGCGCCTCTTCTGCATCTGTCGCGGATCGAACGTCGATTTGCACCGCGCGCTGTGGGGCCATGTAGGTGCCCGCAGCGCGTCGTAGGCGCTCGTCATCGGGCAGTGCATGCAAACGCACGGTCGATCGCCGACACCAATACCCCGCCGACGGCGAAAGACTCTATCAACCACGAAGAGTTAATGACGGCCTTCGCGCGAGCGATAATTCAGGCTCGCAACGCAAGTCAATCTTCCCGCATGCAACACCTCGATCCGCGCAAGCCGACAGCGAAAAGAAAGCTACCGGGCGAATGAGCGTTTAAAATCCGGGCTCGTGTTTTTTTCGGACCAGATGCAACGCTTCGGTCCATCCGTCAATTTTTCCGTTCAAGCCCATGTCGACACCTAATCGTGCCAACGCTCGCCGTTCGCTGACCCTTCTCGAAACCCTCGGTCTGATCGGTATCGCTGCCGCACTGTGCAGCGCGCTGCTGCGTCACTTTTTCTGAGCGCGGCGGCCGTTACGGCCGCTGCGCGGCGGGCGGCTGCACGCGCTCGTCCAGCTATCACTTCACATGTACACGAAAGCCACTGCCGTCGAACTCCAGTTTTCGCCCGATCGTCTCAACGATGGCGCGGGCGATCCGTTCTGGATCGATCTGAACCACAACGAAGCCGTCGAACTTCATCAGGCGCTGCAACGCTATCTCGATGCGCCGGCCGCCGAGCGGCCTGCGCCGCTCGTCGTCTCGCTCGACAAGGACGAGAGCGCGGGCGGTGCGGAGTCAACGGAGTCGAATGCCGCCACACAGACACAGACATCCGCCGGTGACCTCAAGCAGTGGGTCTGCGTGATCTGCGGCTGGGTCTATGACGAAGCAGCCGGCTTGCCGGAAGAAGGTCTCGCGCCCGGCACGCGTTGGGCCGATGTGCCGGAAGACTGGCGCTGTCCGCTGTGCGATGTCGGCAAGGAAGATTTCGCGCTCGTCGAATTCTGATCGCGCCGCGTTGGCGAAGCGCTGCGCAAAGCCCACAGACGACGCAAACGATAGCCATCCGGCGAAGCGGGTATACTCTCGCGCCTTGAACGTTAGCAACACATCTGCACTTCCGGGCACCGCTTCCTAATGAAAAGCCTTACTGCCCTATTGGGCGTCTTCAGTCTCGTCTGGTTCTGCACGAGCGCGTTTTCGCAATCCCAGACCGACGTGCCCGACGACTACGCATACCTCACGCGTCTTCACGTCCGTCCCACCGTCATCAACTGCATCGCCGAACTCGACCGCTGGATTCGGACTACCTCACGTTATGACATGTTCCTCGCACCGGACCGTCGCGTGCTGAAGGCCAAAGTCAACGAAGAGGGCGGCCTCTTTTCCGGCAACAACGGTTCGCAAACGGTCGAGTCGACCGTGTCGATGCGCGCGTTCGCACGCGTTCGTAACCGGCAGTCGTGGCTGCCTGTGATCGCGCAATGCGGCGTCTGGCATGAGCATGTCGTCGGCGTGTCGTTGCAGCAGGTCGACGGGCAAACGCCCGTTGTGCGCTGACGGGGCGCGCGGCTCAATCGCCGTGGTTGTTCAGCTTGAAATCCGATGGCGAGCCATATGAGAACCTGCGCGTCAGCGAACGCACATCGTATTCGCGCAGCGCGGAAAGATACGACGGACCGTGGATGATGGCAGGCGACGGCGTGCCCGAGTGGTGCCGGTCGTGATGATCGGGTTCGAACGCGGGTGAGTCGGAGTTGGAAGACGGATTGGCGAGCGCGATGATGACCGGGCCGTCCGCGTAAGCCGAATAGACCCCGGCTGTGCCGAACGCGGCCATCCATACTGCGAGCAGTACGACGTACGATTTCATCTGCGACGGGCTGCCGGTCTGATCTCGGCGTGTCGTTCGCGCACGATGCGCGAGTTCGCGCCATGAACTGATATTAGTCACGCAACGACGGCAACGCAAGCCGGGCCCGCCGGCGCGCGCTACGTCAGTTCATCGATCATCAGCCGCGCGGCAGGCGAAAGCACGGAGCCGCGCCGCGTCACGATGCCGTATGGCTCGGTGCGCGAGCGCACTTCGATCGCCAGCAGCCGGGCCAGGCCGTGATCGGCAAGCAGCGCCGCCATGTCGCGCGGCATCAGCGAAACCAGTGTCGGGTCGCGCTGCAACATCAGCACGGTGGTGATCGTCGATGCCGTTTCGATAGGATGGGACGGCACCGATAGTCCCGCTTCCTTGAATTCGCGCTCGAACAGGCCGCGCAGCGGCATGATGCTCGGATAGACGATCCAGCGGCTCTTTGCGAGATCAGCGAGCTTCACTTTGCGCGCCTTAGCCAGCCGATGCATTGGGCTCGCGACGATCGCAAGCGGCTCGTCGCTCAGTTCGACATAGTCGTAGTGATCGGGTTGTTGCGCGACGGTCGTGCGGCAGATCGCGAGGTCGAGCCGCCCCTGATCGAGCAGCGCCAGCAGCCGCGCGCTGGTATCTTCGACAACTTCCACGGTCAACGTCGGCTGCCGCTCGCGCAGCCGCGTCAACGCATCCACCAGCACGCCCGACACGGCACCCGTGATGGCGCCGACCGCGAGCCGGCCTCCTGAGCCTTGCAGGATGCCTTCCATCTCTTCGCGCAGATGCGCGACGTCCATGTGAATCAGCCGCGCATAACGGATCACGCAGCGCCCCAACTCGTTTGGCTGGATACCTTGTTGCGAGCGCGTGAAGAGCGTCGCGCCGAAGATCGCTTCGATCTCGCGCAGCGCCTTGGTCGCGCCCGGTTGCGTGAGCGCCATCTGATCGGCAGCGCGATGCAGCGAGCCGTGTTCGTCGAGTGCTATTAGCAGACGCAGTTGCTTGAGCCGCAGACGGGCGACAATCGAATCGACGTTCGGCAGCATGAGTGAGAAAGAGAGGAGATCTGGAGTGAGCGTCTCAGGCTCTGAGCTTTTCGACGAGGAAATCGACGAAGGCGCGCACGCGCGACGACAGATGCCGTGCATGCGGATACAGCAGCACGAACGGCCTTGTGCGGCCGCCGTACGGCGTGAGCACTTCGCGCAGCGTGCCATCCTTCAGGTCTTTTTCGACGACGAACCGATAGGTCTGAAAAAGCCCCGCGTCGTGTCGCGCGAGTGTGGCGCCTGCGAGCACATCGCCCGACGTGCTGTTGCCGCCGCGCGTTGGCATTTCGCGCTCTTCGCCTTCATGCTGGAACAGCCACGGAATGTTGCGTCCCGTGCTCGGCAGCGCGAACTGAATGCATTCGTGGTGAACAAGATCGTCGGGTGTCTCCAGCCTGGCCGCCGACTTCAGATAGGCGGGCGAAGCGACGACCACGAGTTCGGCGTCTTCGAGCTTGCGCGCGATCAGGCCGGAGTCGTCCGGCGCGCGGCCCCGGATGGCGAGGTCGAAGCCTTCGTCGGCGAAATCGATGTTGCGGTTGCTCAGGTGCGTTTCGACCGTGACGTCGGGATAGAGCTTGCGAAATTCCGCGAGCAGCGGCAGCACGCGATAGTGGCTGTACGGCGTCGGCATGCTGATGCGCAGCACGCCTGACGGCGTGCTCTGCTGCCCCGTCGCTTCGCGCTCGGCGTCGGCGAGCTGGGCGAGCGCCAGACGGCATTGCTCGAAGTAACGGCTTCCTGCGTCGGTGAGTCTGATCTGCCGTGTTGTGCGCACGAAAAGCCGCACGCCGAGCCGTTCCTCCAGGCGCGCAACCGACCGGCTCACGGCCGCTGGCGTCACGCTCGCAGCTGTCGCCGCTAACGTGAAGCTTTCCAGTTCGGCGGCGAAACAGAACAGTTCGATGCTGCCAAGAAGTAGGTCTTCGAATTGACGCTGCATGTCCTTTCCGTGATCGGCGGATGTCGTTCGCGTTGGCGCCGTCAAGACGCGCAACGCGAAGCGGCGCAGGGGACGGCGCCGCGTGTCCGCAGAGAATAGCAGGTCTCAAGCCAACTGATACTTCTCGCGGACCAGATGCCCAATGCCGATCCGATCGAGAATTTCCAGCGGGCACAGGATGGTCACACGCACCGTGCCGGGCAAGCGGCTGATCTCGATCGAACCGGCGATCGTCGCGCGATTGAGCACTTCCTCGTAGCTCAGACCGGTCACGGCGGCGGCGCGGCGAAGTCCGTTTTCGGTCGCTACGTTGAGGTTGACGCCGCTGCCGATAAACGTCACGGGCCCATTTTCTTCGATGTGATGCTGGCCCCAGCGCGCGCCGAGTTCAGCGACCTTCTTGCGCTGGTCGGCGTTCATCGGACGCGCCATCGGCGGCAGGTCGTCGAGATTCTGCAGCAGGATCGGTCCTTCGAGCGTCAGGTTCTTGATGACCTCGACGCTGAGTTCGGTTTCGCCCGATACATCCGTTGCGTGCCCGGCGATCTCGCCGTTGCCCTGCTGCGCGTGCATGTCGCCGAGATAGACGCCTGCGCCCGGCACTTTCACGGGGCAAATCACGATGCAGCCTTCGCGCACCGAGTTCGTGTCCATGTGGCCGTCCGTCTTCGCGCTGTGCAGCTCTTCCGTCGTCATGTTGAAGCGGTGCGGCGCGCCGACCAGATATTGTCCGAAGTCCGCGCAGTTGTGCGAATCGGGCAGATCGCGCGAAGGCGTCGTGCCGATGTTGCCGAGGAACGGCCGCATATGCGCGGCGAGGCCGGGCATGTCGGCGCGCGCCAGCGAAAGGATCGAATGCTGCGCGGCCAGTTCGGGCAGCGCGGACATAGCCGATGCGTTGCCCGCGAGCCGGTCGCCGACTTCCTGGCTCACCGTGAGGCTCACGCCGTTTTCCTGGTCGAGCACGATGACGTAGCCGTGTTTGAACTGGAACGCGCTGACCTCCGCGCCGCAATGGTCACAGCGAATCGCCTCGGGGCCGATGCCTTCCACGTGGCTGGCCGGGTGCTCGGTGCCGCACGACGCGCAGAACTTGGCGACGAACGGATCGCCGTGATAGCGCCCTTCGACGAACTGCATCACGCCGGACGACGTGGCATGCGACGTCACGCGCATGCGCTGGATTTTCAGCGCGACGGCGTCGCCGACCTCCGCGCCTTCGATGGCGACGGGCTGCGTGACTTCATGACCGCCCTGGAACGCGGGCGTGATCATCGGCCCCCAGCAGCCGGGCGGCGTGCCTGCGATCAGCGTGCCGCCGTCGGCGAGCGGTCCGAGCATTGCCTGGCTCGGGCCGAGAATGCCGTTTGTATAGGATTCGACGCGAAGCCGGTTCACGGGTGTTTTGTCGGTCTGGGCGTCGGTCTTTGTGGCGGAGTGGGCGGTCGTGGTCGTCAATTTCGTCTCCTGCTGAAAGTGGGGCGCGATATAGATCGCATGCGATTAAAGCGTGCGAGTCGGATCATACTCGGAGTTTGCTCCGTGTCAATCCAGTGCGATAAAATCGCATGCGAGTTATTCGGCGAATACGCCGCGCCGTCGCGCATGTACGTGGCATTTTCCTGTGTGGAATCGATCTTCCGGATTGGTGCCTACTGGACAATAGTCAGCTCACGTGACGTCGTTGCCTTGCGGACAACGAGTCGTGAACCTAGTTGCTGTTGGTGAGGGCGGCGATTTGCCTGTACGCTTGTGCGGATCAGGGTTTGCCGCCCGTGCCTGCGGCGGCGGACCCCGGATTTCCCACGATCAACGCGCCACGCCGCGTGCGGTGCGAGGCAGAAACAACAGGAGTTTCAATGCTTTTACATCTTTCGACTTGGGCCGAGATCGAGCAATACCTGACACGAAGCCGCGCGATCGTCGTGCCCATCGGCTCGAACGAGCAGCATGGACCGACGGGCCTGCTCGGCACTGACTGGCTGTGCCCGGAGATCATCGCGCGTGAAGCGGAAAAGTCCGCCGATATCCTCGTCGCGCCGACGTTCAACATCGGCATGGCGCAGCATCACCTCGGCTTTCCGGGCACGATTTCGCTGCGGCCGTCCACGTTCATCGCTGCCATTGGCGACTGGATCCGCTCACTGGCTGCGCATGGCTTCGAAAAGATTCTGTTTCTGAACGGCCACGGCGGCAACATCGCATCGATCGAGGCGGCGTTTTCGGAGGTCTATGTCGAAGCGAGCTTCGCGAAGCGCCGCGCAGGTTTCGCGATGAAGCTGGCCAACTGGTGGGATCTGGAAGGAGTCGGTGAACTCGCGCGCAAGCAGTTCCCGGAAGGGCACGGCGTTCACGCCACGCCGTCTGAAATCGCGATCACGCAGTGGGCCTTCCCGGACGCGATCAAATCCGCCGACTACTCGCCGAAGATCGCGCCGTCCGGCCCGATCCGGGAAGCGCTGGATTTCCGCGCGCGCTATCCGGATGGCCGCATGGGATCGGACCCGGCTCAGGCATCGCCGGAAAAGGGCGGTGAGCTGGTGCGGCTGGCGGCGTCGAGCCTCGTGCGCGAACTGAACGCGTTTGCCAACGAGCCGTTGCCCGGCTGAGGCGTGGGATGGGCGCGGAGTTTCGCCGCGCCTTTCACCTGTTCCCAGCACTCAAGAGTGAATTGCCCGCTTAATGGTTGACCCATCGTCCGCTGAAAAAGATGATCTGGGATATAGATAGCATGGCGAGAGCGTTTGCAATTGGGGCGAGGCGGCTGTTGAGCGCTCGTCCTGTTTCCGGTTGCGGACCGCGTCCATGCGCTAACCGTTTTCATGAGGACATGACATGAGCACTCGTTCCGAAGGCAAGCCGCTCTTGAGTTTGCTGGGCATCAGCAAGCCGATCATTCAGGCGCCGATGGCTGGCGTCAGCACACCGGCGCTAGCGGCCGCCGTATCCAATGCGGGCGGCCTCGGCTCGCTCGGCGTGGGCGCGATGAAAGCCGACGCGGCGCGCAAGACGATCCGCGACACGCGCGCGTTGACGAGCGCGCCGTTCAACATCAACGTCTTTTGCCACGAGCCTGCCACGGCCAATGCGAAAGTCGAACAGGAATGGCTGACGTGGCTCGCGCCGCAGTTCGCGAAGTACGGCGCGAGCGCGCCTGAAAAACTCGCCGAAATCTACACGAGCTTTGTCGAGGACAGGGCGATGCTCGACGTGTTCGTCGAGGAAAAGCCGGCCATCGTGAGCTTCCATTTCGGCCTGCCGTCGAAAGAAGTCATCAAGGCGCTGAAGGAGGCGGGCATCACGCTGCTGGCGTCGGCAACGAATCTGGACGAAGCGCTGCAGGTGGTCGATGCGGGCGTCGATGCGATCGTCGCGCAGGGCGTCGAAGCGGGCGGCCATCGCGGCATGTTCGACCCACAAGCCTTCGATGAGGGCCTCGGCACGTTCGCGCTTACGCGTCTTCTCGTGGAGAAATTCGATCTGCCCGTTATCGCCGCGGGCGGCATCATGGACGGCGCCGGCATTGCCGCGGCGCTCGCGCTCGGCGCGCAGGCCGCGCAACTCGGAACGGCGTTCGTGCCGTGCCCGGAGACGTCGATCGACGACGGCTACCGTCGCGCGATCCTCGGCGATGCCGCGCTTCACACCACGATGACGTCGGCGATTTCGGGCCGTCAGGCTCGCAGCATGGTCAACCGCTTCACCGAACTGGGCCGCGCTGCCGATCGTCCCGCTACGCCGGATTACCCCGTGACCTACGACGCAGGCAAGGCGCTGCACGCCGCCGCGAAAGCGCAGGGCGAGTTCGGCTTCGGCGCGCAATGGGCCGGTCAGGCGGCGGCGCTGACGCGTTCGCTGCCTGCTGCGGAACTCGTCGCGCGGCTCGATGCGGAACTCGACGAAGCGATCCGTCGATTGCAGCAGTTCGCCCGTTGACCCAAAGAGAAAAACAACGGCCACCCGATGGATGAACCGACGACGCATGCAGAAAGCGGCAGCACCGCGCGGCTAAGCGGCGCGAGGCTGCTTTCGATCAACATCGGCGTATGCGAGCCGCTCGACGTCGGGCTCGCGTCCGAAGGTTTGACCGTCGAGTCGGCGATCCGCAAGCGTTCGGTGAGCAGCGCGAGCCAAGGCGCGGTGGTCGAAGTGAAGAAGCTCGGGCTTGTGGGCGACGAGCAAGCGGACCTCAGCGTTCACGGGGGCCTCGACAAGGCCGTTTATCTCTATCCGTTCGAACACTATGCATGGTGGCGGCAGCGGCGCATCGAAGCCGATCTGCCCGATGCGGGCGAGCCATTGGCATTCGGCATGCTCGGCGAGAATCTGACGACGCAAGGCCTGCTGGAATCGGACCTTTGGGTTGGCGATACGCTCGTGATCGATCAGGTCAGGTTACGGGTGGAAGCGCCGCGTAGTCCCTGTTTCAAGCTCAATGCGGCGATGGGGTACAGGAAAGCTGTCAAGCATATGTATCTGAGTGGATTTGCTGGTGTGTATCTGAGCGTTTTGCAGACGGGGTTTATTCAGGCTGGTGCACGGATTGAGGTCGTGCCGGGGCGTAGGGAGGAGTCGGTCAGTAACATTCTCGAGTGGCGGCGTGGGAAGGCTCGTCGGGAGCCATAAGGTTTGAGCCTTCGAGGCGCGGGCGTTGCCGGGCGGTGTTTTGGCCTTTGCGTTGGCATCTGCGTTTTGGCTCTTCGTGGCGCGGCCGGGTTGGTTTTTTTGCGTTTGCACTGGCATCCGCGTGTTGCCTTCGTGGTTCAGGCGTCGCCGTTTGGTGTTTGGGCCTTTGCGCTGGCATCCGCGATTTGCCTTCGTGCTTTAGGCGTCGCCCCTGTGCGGGGCGGCACCTACTTTTCTTTGCCGCCGCAAAGAAAAGTAGGCAAAAGAAAGCGGCTAACACCGCCAACATTTCTTCTTGCCTGAGGGCCCCCAAAGGGTCTTACGCCTCACACGGCAACGTCCTTGTTCGTCTGCGTTGCCAACGCGCTGAATAAGCGCCTCACCCACTTCAAACACCTGCACAAAGGCTAGCGGCAGCGGATGGTATGTGCCGCCCAGGTGGCAAACGGTGTGTAGGTTGTCGCACCGCACAGGTTAGCGTTCTTACCAGAAACACCAATCTTGCTTTTCAGTCCGGAGTGATGCGCGTAGGGCGCGAAAGCCGACACACAGTTTGCCACCTGGGCGGCGGCGGACTATCTGGCGCGGCGTGCCGCGACGCGGGCACATGGAGCGGGTGAGGCGCCTATTAAGAACGTTGGCAACGAACATGAGCAAGCGTGTTGCCGTGTGAAGCGTAAGAACCGTTGGGGGCCCTCAGGCAAACACAAGAACTGGCGGTGTTAGCCGCTTTCTTTTGCCCCTACTTTTCTTTGCGGCGGCAAAGAAAAGTAGGTGCCGCCCCGCACAGGGGCGACGCGTGAAGCTAGATAACAAATCGCGGATGCCAACGCAAAGGCGAAAACACCGCCCGACAACACCCGCGCCGCGAACGCTCAAACCGGATGCCACAGCAAAGGCAAAAACACCGCCCGGCAACACCCGCCCCGCGAAGGCTCAAATCGAAACCGCCCGCGCCGCGAAGGCGCCAAAGCGGTCCCCGCACTCACTCCTTCTTCTCGGCTTTCAGCCGACGATACTCGTCAACCGGCAACCCACCCCATCCCCAGTTTTCCTTCTCGACTTCCTGAATAACGACAAAGGTCGCTTCCAGCGGCTTGTTCAACACCTTCAACAGCAACTCGCTCGTTCCCTTGATGAGTTGCGCCTTCTCTTCCGGCGTTACTGCGCTCGTGCCGGGGGTATTTCCCTCGCGCGTAACCTGAATAGTCACGATAGGCATCAGAATCTCCGTAGTGTCGTGTGGGACAGGCGCCGTTGGCGGCGCCCGGCCGTGCTTAGTGGCGTGCTTAGTGGCCTGCGCTCTGGCCGCCGTCGACGTGCAGGATCTCACCCGTAACGAACGACGCCGAATCGAGATACAGCACTGCATTGACGATGTCGCTCATCTCGCCCATGTGGCCGACAGGGTGCAGCGAACCCAGCGCTTCGTGCGTTTCAGGCGCGTGCATCGGCGACTTGATGATGCCGGGCGAAACGGCGTTCGCGCGGATGCCCGACTTTGCGTATTCGATGGCGAGCGACTTCGTTGCGGCATTCAGGCCGCCCTTGGTCAGCGACGCGAGAACCGACGGCACACCGGAGATTGCGTGATCGACGAGGCTCGTCGAGATCTGCAGGACGTGGCCGCTCTTGTTCTTTTCCATCTCGGCGATGGCGAGCTGCGTGATATGGAAGAAGCCGTTCACATTCACGTTCAGCACGGCGGCGTAGTCCTCGGCCGTGTATTGCGTGAACGGCTTGGCGATGAAGATACCCGCGTTGTTGATCAGCGTGTCGATGCGGCCGAAGCGTGCAATCGCTTCCGAAACGGCGCGTTGCGCGACTGCGCGGTCGCCGATGTCCCCGGCGATCGCCACGACGTTCGCATCGTCCGACGGCTTGATCGAACGCGCGACAGCGACGACACGGTATCCGTGCTCACGGAAGCCTTTGACGATCTCGGCGCCAATGCCTTGTGATGCACCTGTGACGATTGCGACTTTTTGCGAATTGCTCATGATGGACCTCGAACTGTTGGTCGGCTTTGTGTCGGAATTGACAGTGCCGTTAGGTCGTAAATCTAGGCTTCCTCGGCGTTGTTGCGAACACCCGGGTTGGACAAACTGTTGTGATTGGGAGGAATAAGTGGGGTTTTTTGTCTGCGACGCGGGGTGGTTGTTTTGCTCTTTCGCTGGTATCCGCGTGGTGTTTGGGCTTTCTTGCTGGCATCCGCGTGTTGCCTTCGCGCTTCGCTTCGTGGCGCGGCAGGTTTGGTTTGCTTGTGTTTGCGCTGGCATCCGCGATTCGTTAGCTCGCTTCAGGCGTTGCCCCTGTGCGGGGCGGCACCTACTTTTCTTTGCCGCCGCAAAGAAAAGTAGGCAAAAGAAAGCGGCTCACACCGCCAGTTCTTGTGTTTGCGTGAGGGCCCGCGAAGGTTCTTACGGTCCACGCGGCAACCACGTGACCCACGTTCGTTGCCAGCGCTCTTGCGGTGCGCCTCACCCGCTTCACCCACCCGCGCTGCAACATGCCGTGCCAGATATTCCACGGCTGCCCAGGTGGCAAACTGTGTGTAGGCCGTAGCGCTACACACGCCTCACTTCGGACGGATAGCGCATGCGTTCCACCCTGTAAGAGCGCCACGCTATACGACGCGACAACCTGCACACAGTTTGCCACCTGGGCGGCACATACCATTCGCTGCGGCCGGCCGTTGTGCGGGTGTTTGAAGTGGGTGAGGCGCTCATTCAGCGCGTTGGCAACGCACGCGAACAAAATCGCTGCCGTGTGAAGCGTAAGACCCTTTGGGGGCCCTCACGCAAACACAAGAACTGGCGGTGTGAGCCGCTTTCTTTTGCCTACTTTTCTTTGCGGCGGCAAAGAAAAGTAGGTGCCGCCCCGCACAGGGGCGACGCTTGAAGCGAGCTAACGAAACGCGGATGCCAGCGCAAACACAAGCAAACCAAACCGTCACGCGAATGCCATCACAAAAAGGCCAAAACACCGCCCGGCACCGCCCGCGCCGCGCAGGCTGCACCGGCTGCCAGCGGAGCACACAAAACAAAGCCACCCACACCTCCCGTGACACTGCACACCAAATGAAACTGACTATTGCACGGGTAATGTATTCGCGCGGGTCGACCATGCCGACGCAGTCAAAAAAGGGCAACACCCACGCCAAAAAAGCCGCGCCCGGCAAGCCAGACACGGCGTCACACGCGAACGATCAACATAACAAACCAGCGCCAGCAACCCGCACTACTCGTTAGGCGCAAAATACGGCAGCACGTCCTCATGCAATTCATCAAGTATCTGCCGATAATCCCGCGGCGTCACTCGAGGGTTCAGCGCAACATGCGACACCCCCTGCTCCCGCGCCAGATCGAGAAAATCCCGCAACGCGCGACTACCAATCGCAAAACCGCCCCCGATCCGCTTGAACGGAAAATCCCGCCGTGGATGCAAGTACAAAAACCCGCCAAACGCGAGCGGCTTCGCATCGCCATCGGGGTTCATCTGACGATTCGTTTCTCTCCACTCATCGGCGAACGATTGCAAACGCGCAGGTTCTGGCACAAACCCGAGATACCCGTCCATATTGCTAGCGATCCATCCAGGCGTCTGCTGCGAGCGCCCAACCGCGATAGTCGGCACCCGCCCGAACACAGGCTTCGGCAGCATGGTCAGCGAGCCATCTCCCCGACCGAAACGCTCGGATTCAAAGCGCGGAAAGTTCTGCTCGCTCACGCTGCGATAAGCCCCATACGCATCGCGAAAACGTTCCCCCGACTTTCAAAGTCGATACCGAACACGGGATATTCAGAAGGCCGGTCACCCGACGACATCCCTATCACGATGCGCCCGCCCGTCAGCCTGTCGAGCGAATTGATCTGCTTGGCGAGCATGAGCGGCTCGCGCATCGGCAGCACGATGCCCGTCGTGCCGAGCGTGATGCGCTCGGTCGCAGTGGCGAGATGCCCGATGTAAATCAGCGGCTCGAAGATCTGCCCGGAATCGCCGTATTGCGGATCGTAGAACGGGATATCGCGCGCCCATAACGCGGCGACACCGGCCTGTTCGGCACGTTGCGCCATCTGCAAATGGTCGGCCATCGACGGATGAGGCGAGGCGGCGTGCGTCTCGAGCGGCAGGATCAGCCCGACCGTGAGCGCGTCGCGCCGGAAGACGCGGTCGTAACCGCGATGACCCTGCAAAGGGAACGGCGCGCGCTCGACTTGCGGTTCGGGAAAAGCCATTGGCATGTCCATGATGTTCCTCCAGTGACGTCAGATTACGGACATGCGTCGACGGGAAAAACACAGCGCCGCTAACAACACTTGATACACGGCGTCAATAGAGATGGACAGCAGGGCAGCGCGCGAAATACTTCGTTTCACTCACGATGATGTTACGCATCATCAATCATCATTTTACTTGATCGATCGTCGCTCCTATCGTTGATGAAAACAGAAGAGCGTGTCAGGCAGCCCCTGAAATACGCCTACTTCGAAACGAAATACAGGAGACATCGTGGTCCAAACGACTGCACTTCACAACGTCCGGTTGTCGCCGGCGTTCGTACGACTCGTCGCGCGGCGGCGCAGGCTCGTCGTATTGCTTACCCTCGGCACCTTGCTGCCTTACTACGCTTTCGTGCTGATAGCAGGCTTCGCACCGAAAGTGCTCGCGTTGAAGCTGTTTCCCGGTAGTGTCATGACGATTGGCTGGCCTTTGGGCGTCGCGCTGATCGTCGGCACCTGGATACTGACGGGCATCTATATTCGCCGCGCAAACGGCGAGTTCGACGAGTTGACCGCTCAGGTCCTGGCGGGAGAGGCGCAATGAAACGATGCGTCAAACTCATCGGCGGCGTGCTGGCCGCTTGCATCGCCTGTGACGCAATGGCAGCAGCGGAGGTGCTCGAAAAAGTACAGAAGCAGCCGCTCAACACGACGGCCATCGTCATGTTCCTCGCGTTCGTCGTTGCGACGCTCGGCATCACGTATTGGGCCGCGTCGAAGACGAAGTCGATGAAGGACTTCTACAACGCGGGCGGCGGCATCTCAGGTTTTCAGAACGGCCTCGCGCTGGCGGGTGACTATATGTCGGCAGCGGCGCTGCTCGGCGTGACGAGCATGATCTTCTTCAACGGCTACGACGGCATGCTCTACGCGGTGAGTTTCTTCGTCGCGTGGCCGTTGCTGATGTTCCTGTTTGCCGAGCGCATCAGAAATCTGGGGCAGGTCACGATCGCCGACATCGCATCGTTCAGACTCGACCAGCAGAGAATACGCACGCTGATGGCATTCGGCTCGCTGACGGTAGTCTGCTTCTATCTCGTCGTGCAGATGGTGGGCGCGGGTCAACTGATCCAGTTGCTGTTCGGGCTTCAATACAACTATGCCGTCGTCGTGGTCGGCGCGCTGATGGCGGTGTATGTGACCTTCGGCGGCATGGTCGCGACCACCTGGGTGCAGATCATCAAGGCCGTACTCATGCTGTTCGGCGCGACACTGCTTGCAGTTCTTGCGTTGAGCAAGTTCGGCTTTTCGATCGACGACATGTTCGCGCAAGCGATCGCCACGCATAAGAGCGGCGCCGGCATCATGCTGCCGAGCAAGCTCGTCGCCGATCCGTTTGCGATGCTGTCACTCTCGGTGGGACTGGTGTTCGGCACGTCGGGCCTGCCGCATATTCTGATGCGCTTCTTCACGGTGCCGGATGCAAAGGCGGCGCGCAAGTCCGTGTTCGTCGCGACGGGCTTTATCGGGTACTTCTTTCTGATCGTCATGGTGCTCGGCACAGCCGCAATTGTGATCGTGGGCCGCAATCCGTCGTTCTACGAGGGCGGCGTGATCGGCGGCAAGCTGATCGGCGGCGGCAACATGCCCGTCATGCATCTGGCGAAGGCGATGGGCGGAGACCTCGTGCTGGGCTTTCTGTCTGCCGTCGCCTTTGCAACGATTCTCGCTGTCGTGGCGGGACTCACGATGGCAGGCACATCGGCTATCTCGCACGATCTGTACGCGATGGTGATCAAGCGCAATCGCGCCGATCACGCGAAGGAGAAGCGTGTGTCGAGAATCGCATCGATTGCGATCGCGTGCGTGGCAATCGTGCTCGGCATCGGGTTCAAGGATCAGAACGTCGCGTTCCTCGTGGCGCTGACCTTCAGCGTGGCCGCGTCGGTCAATTTTCCGATCCTCACGCTCGCGATCTACTGGAAAGGCCTGACGACGCGCGGCGCGCTGATGGGCGGCATTGCGGGGCTCGTGAGCGCAGTGGGTCTGGTCGTGCTGTCTCCCGCCGTGTGGGTCAAGGTGCTCGGACACGCGAGCCCGATCTTCCCGTACGACTACCCCGCGATCATTTCGATGACGATCGCCTTCTTCTTCACATGGATCGGATCGGTCACCGATCAGGGCGCGAGGGCGGCGAATGAACGCGAGCAATTCGACGATCAATTCGTTCGCGCACAGACGGGCATCGGTTCGTCGCGCGCCGCCAGTCATTAGAGAACTGCTGCAATCGATAGGGAATGAAAATGTCGAACTCGCCTATGTCATCCACACACGAAGTGCACGGCACGCACGCGCAGGACCACTTTCAATGGCGCGATACCGGTCTGGGTTTTTCGCGCATCACGATCGCGCTGCACTGGATCGTCGCGGCGCTGGTGCTCGCGATCATCGGAATCGAGATTGCGCTTTTTGCATCGCCCAATGTCGAGCTAGCGAAAGTTCTGAACCTGCTCGGCACGATCCTGTTTCCGATTTCGGTCTATCGATTCTGGGCGCGCGTGACGTCGTGGCATCCGCTGCCGCTCGGCACGCCGAATCCTGTCGAGGTGATCGTAAGCCGGTCGGTTGCGACTGCGCTCGCGCTGGCCATGGTACTGCTGCCTGTCGCCGCGTGGCTGGCGAAATCGGCGGCTGGCCAGCTTGTCGAATTGCCAGGCGGATGGATCATTCCATCGCCGATGCATCCAGACGCACAGGCCGCACAGGTCTTCGATGTTCTCTTCAAGATCGGCGCGACGCCGTTTGTGCTTGGCCTGGCGCTGCATATCTTTGGTGCCTGCAAGAATCATTTCGTGTTGAAGAACGATGCGTTGAAACGCATGCTTGGCAAACGCGTGGAGCTTTGAATCATGAGCACAACAGGTTTTGAGTTTGGTGGAAACGCCGTCACGAAGCTTTGCGGCGTCAGATATCCGATCTTTCTCGCCGGCATGGCGGCGATCTCCGGTCCGAAGCTCGTTGCGGCCGTCGCCAATGCGGGCGGGATGGGAACCGTGGGCGGATTGCGCTTGCCGCCGCTTGCGTTGCGGCGATGGATTCGCGAAACGAAAGAACTGACTGACAAGCCGTTCGGCGTCAATCTCGTTCCTTCGTTTGGCGGCCCGGATGTATTCGAGGCGCAGTTTCAGGTCGTGTTGCAGGAAAAGCCCAGGATGCTGTCGCTGTTCTATGCGGAGAACTATCCGCATATGATCTCGCGCGCCAAAGACGCGGGAATGGTGGTCATGGTCCAGGTCGGTTCCGTGGAACTCGCGCGCAAGGCTATCGCGCAGGGCGCCGATATCATCACTGCGCAAGGCAGCGAGAGTGGCGGGCATCTGAACCGCGGTACGATTGGACTGCTTTCGCTACTGCCTTCGCTTATCTCTGTGGCGGACGGGCGTCCTGTGCTCGCGGCAGGCGGAATCACGAATCGCGACGATGTCCGCACGGTGATGAACATGGGCGCAGGCGGCGTGCTCTGCGGCACGGCGTTCGTTGCGTGTGACGAGTCGAACGCGCATCCGCTCTACAAACAAAAGATCGTGGATGCGACTGTCGATGACACCGAATACCGTACCGGCTATTCGTTCGGCTGGAAATACGGCACGCCGCACCGGGTCATTCCGAACCGCGACAAGTGGAACCTGCTGCGGCATATCGGCGGCGGCGCGCGCGTGATCGACAAACCGAGAATGGCGCAGAAGCTGTCGTTGTATGCGGGGCAGGGTGTTGGGAAGATCGACCGTGTGGTGTCGGCGGCGGCGCGCGTGGAGGAGCTTGCGATGGGGCTTGCTGATGAAGGCGAGCGGGATGCGGTTGAACGGTTCGAGGGGTTCGCTTGCGCTATGCGTAGGGTGGGGTGATTCGACGGGCGGGCCTTGAGCTCGGCTCGTCGTGTGCGGGGCGGGGGCGCTGATTTCGGCTGATCATTGCCGCTCGCCCATCGCACAGAACTGTTACTCGGACGTGCGGACACGAACCGCACAACTCAGAATGCGGGCGCCTGGCCGATTATGTGGTCGGTGTTAACCCGCTAAAGCCGTTCCGGTGCTTGCAATGCGGCTTGGAACGACCCAAAATGTAAGCGCTAACACGATATTTGTAGCGCATCACTAGCGAATGAATGGGCTAAGACTCCAAACGGCCCGTCAAAATGTAAGCGCTAACATCAGATGGGAAACCGGATCGAGCGCTCAGTGCAATGCGCCGTGCCGCGCAGACCTCTATCCCACGCGCGCCGAAGTGGACGCGCAATTCCATGCTGCCCGACAGCGTATCGGCGCGGCTCGACGCAACTCAATCGGACACATGAAGCGGAGACAACGATCATGAGCGCAACCTCTGGCCACGAGCAGGCCCCACCGAAAATCCGCCGGGCCCAGATCGTGGCGCTCACGCTGTTGATGGTCAGCGGCATCGTCAACTATCTGGACCGTGGCACGCTCGCCGTCGCCAATCCGCTGATCCGACATGACCTCGGCTTGTCGCTGGGTGAGATGGGGCTGCTGCTCTCCGCGTTCTCGTGGAGCTATGCGCTATTTCAGTTGCCGGTGGGCGGTCTTGTCGATCGCGTCGGGCCGCGCAAGCTGCTCGGCATCGGCCTGATCGTCTGGTCGCTCGCGCAGGCCGCCGGCGGCTTCGTCTCGACCTTCGGCTGGTTCATCCTTGCGCGGATCGTGCTCGGCATCGGCGAGGCGCCACAGTTTCCGTCGGCGGCGCGCGTCGTCAGCAACTGGTTTCCACTGCGCGCCCGCGGCAAGCCGACGGGCATCTTCAACTCGGCGTCCCCGCTCGGCACAGCGCTCGCGCCGCTCTGCCTGTCAATCCTCGTGGTGAATTTCCACTGGCGCTGGGCGTTCATCGTGACGGGCGTCGTTGGCCTGATCGTGGCGGTCGTATGGCTTGCCGTGTATCGCGATCCCGCGAAGGCCACGATGACGGAAGAAGAGTGCGGTTATCTCGAAGGTGACGAGGCAGATCACAAGCCCGCGCCGTCGGTCACCTTCGCCGAGTGGCGTTCGCTGTTTTCGCATGGCACCACGTGGGGCATGCTGATCGGCTTTTTCGGTTCGGTCTACCTCAACTGGGTGTACCTGACGTGGCTGCCGGGCTACCTGACGATGGAACGCCACATGAGCCTGATGCATACGGGCGTCGCGGCATCGATTCCCTTCTTCTGCGGCTTTCTTGGCTCGCTCACGGCCGGGTGGTTCTCGGATCTCATGACGAGCCGCAGCACGAATCCCGTCGGGAGCCGTCGCAACGCGGTGGTAATCGCGATGCTTGGCATGGTCGCGTTCACGATTCCGGCGGCGCTCGTCGAGAGCAATACGATTGCGATTGCGTGCATCTCGGTGGTGATCTTCCTGGCCAACGCCGCTTCAGCCAGTTCCTGGGCGCTGGCGACGGCCGCCGCGCCGCCCAACCGCGTCGGCTCGCTCGGCGCGATCCAGAATTTCGGCGGATTCCTGGGCGGCGCCCTTGCTCCCATCCTGACGGGCTACATCGCGCAGAACTGGTCCTTCGTGCCCGCGCTGCTGACAGCGGCAGGTATCGCGTTCGTCGGTGCGATGAGCTATGTGCTGCTCGTACGCAAGCCGATCGAGGATAAGCCAGCCCACGTCGAAGCCATTCGAGCGCAGGCGTGACGAGATCGCACGCAGGGCTCCATCCAACCCATTCAGAGAGATAACCATGACGAGCGCCACGCATTCCGCCACTTCAATCGAAGGCATCGTTCCCGTGATGCTGACACCGTTCGACGCTTCCGGCGCGATCGACTATGCCGGCCTCGAACGTCTGATCGAGTGGTACATCGCGCACGGCTCGGACGCGCTCTTTGCCGTCGCGCAGTCGAGCGAGATGCAGTTCCTGAGCCTCGCCGAGCGCGGTGAACTCGGCCGGTTCGTCGTCGAGAAGGTGGCGGGCCGCATTCCCATCGTGGTCTCCGGTCACATCAGCGACGACCCCGATGCGCAGGCGGAAGAGCTCGGCGTCGCGGCATCGACGGGCGCGCAAGGCATCGTGCTCGTGACGAACCGGCTCGATCCGAAGCACGAGGGAACGGAGGTCTTCACGGCCAATCTCAAGCGACTTCTCAAGCGCCTGCCGTCCGACATTCCGCTCGGCCTCTACGAGTGCCCGGCGCCGTACCGGCGGCTTCTCTCCGACGATGAACTGAAGATGTGCATCGACACGGGCCGCTTCATCATGCTGAAGGACGTGAGTTGCGATCTGCAGACCGTCAAGCGGCGCGTCGCGATAGCGCAGGGTTCGCCGCTGAAGATCCTGAACGCCAACGCGGCGATCGCGTGGGACGCGATGAAGGCCGGCTCGGCAGGCTTCAACGGCGTGTTCACGAACTTTCACCCGGACCTGTACAAGTGGCTGCGCAACGATGCAGCGCAGGACCCGGCACTCGCGGAGGAACTGTCGACGTTTCTCGTTCTCGCCGCCGTTTCGGAAGCGCTTGGCTATCCGGCGCTCGCGAAGATTTACCATCAGCGCATCGGCACGTTCGAATCGATTCGCTGCCGCGTGATCGACTACGACGTTCGCGAGCGCTTCTGGGCGCTCGATGCGGTGCTCGACAAGATCGTCGCCGGCACCGAGCATTTCCGCTCGCGCATCGCCGCGCTCGGCGCGCCCGCATGAGCACAAGCGTGCGCGCGCCCGGCGAAACGCCGCGACGGTATGATGACGGCGCTTGCCGCGTCCGCCTTCGTCCAACTGTCACTGCCTGATCCGATGCCTCGCTCCCCTGATTCTCCCGCGCCCGCTGCCGACACGGCCCAGGCCCGCACGCCAACGAGCCGCGCCCGCCGCAATACAGGCCGCACGGTGCTCTCGGATGTCGCGAAACTCGCGGGGGTATCGACGGCGACCGTGTCGCGCGTTTACAACGAGCCGGACAAAGTCTCGGCCAACGTGCGTGAGCGCGTCGAGCACGCCGCGCTCACGCTCAACTGGTTTCCGAATGCGGCGGGACGCGCGCTCGCGTCGACGCGCAGCCATATCGCCGGCATCATCATTCCGACCCTTGACGATCAGGTGTTCGCCTCGCAGGTGAGCGGCATGCAGGCGGCGTTCGCGGCGCGCGGCATCACGCTCGTGCTCGGCTGCTCGAACTACGACCCCGCGCAGGCCATCGTGCAGGTGCGCGCGATGCTCGCGCGCGGCGTCGAGGCGATGGCTATCGTTGGTGAGGCGCATCCGGCCGAACTGTTCGATGCATTGCGGCTGTATCGGGTGCCTTATGCCGTCACGTATGCGTATCGCGAGGGCAGCCCGCACGACTGCATCGGCTTCGACAATCACGCGGCTTACGTTGAAATAACCGAACATCTGATTGGCCTCGGCCACCGCTCGTTCGCAGTCTGCGTCCAGCCGACTCGCGACAACGACCGGGTCCAGGCGCGCGTCGCGGGCATTCGCTCGGCGCTCGAACGACACGGCCTCGCCGTCAGGCCGGAGCACATGTTCGAAGGCGAATCGACGATCGGATTCGGGCGGCGCAGCTTGCGCTCGATCTGGCAATCGGCAGGCGAGCACCCGACCGCGATCATCTGCGGCAACGACCACATTGCGTTGGGCGTGCTGCGTGAGGCGGAGGATCTGGGGATCGCCATTCCGGGCGAATTGTCCGTCACGGGCTTCGACGATCTCGCGATCGCGAAAGAGATGCGCCCCGCACTCACGACCATGCGGGTCGACACCGCCGAAATTGGCAGACTTGCGGCGCAACACCTGCTCGACGCACTCGACGGCAAGCGGGTTCAGCATGGACATGAGGTGCGTGCGCAATTACAGGTTCGCGAGTCGACGGGGGCATGCCCGAGCCCGGTTTCGCGGCGATCCTGATAGCGCGTCCGCATCCGAAGCGCCGCTTCCTGGAACGGCCGGTTGAATGTCCGCAATCCTGGATGTTTCTGTTTCTCAACTCTTATATAAGACATAAGACATTTGACCTCGTAGGGTATTGCAATTAAAATCGCGATCAAAGCAGTGCCCGGAGCAGCTTCGACGTGCCTGACAAGTCCTCCCCTGAAACGCAATACCAGCAGGTCTCCCATGCTTGAAAACTTTCGTGCTCATGTAGCCGCGCGCGCCGCGCTCGGCATTCCTCCCCTGCCGCTGACGGCTCAGCAGACCGCCGAGCTGGTGGAACTGCTGACAAACCCGCCCGCCGGCGAAGAGCAGACCCTGCTCGACCTGATCACCAACCGCGTGCCCGCAGGCGTGGACGAAGCCGCGCGCGTGAAGGCGGGCTTCCTGGCCGCCGTGGCCAAAGGCGAGACCGCCTGCGCGCTGATCTCGCGCGCCCGCGCCACCGAACTGCTCGGCACGATGCTGGGCGGCTACAACATCCAGCCGCTGATCGAGCTGCTGTCCGACGCGGAAGTGGGCGCCGCCGCCGCTGAAGCGCTGAAGAAAACCCTCCTGATGTTCGACCAGTTCCACGACGTCAAGGAACTGGCCGACAAGGGCAACGCCAACGCCCGCGCTGTGATGCAAAGCTGGGCCGACGCCGAGTGGTTCACCAGCCGTCCGGAAGTGCCGCAAAGTCTGACCATCACCGTGTTCAAGGTGACGGGCGAAACCAACACCGACGACCTGTCGCCGGCCCCGGACGCCACCACCCGCCCGGACATCCCGCTGCACGCGCTGGCGATGCTGAAGAACGCCCGTCCCGGCATCACGCCGGAAGAAGACGGCAAGCGTGGTCCCGTCAAGTTCATCGAGTCGCTGAAGGAAAAGGGCCACCTGGTCGCGTACGTGGGCGACGTGGTCGGCACCGGCTCCTCGCGCAAGTCGGCTACGAACTCGGTGCTGTGGTTCACGGGTGAAGACATCCCCTTCATCCCGAACAAGCGTTTTGGCGGCGTGTGCCTTGGCAGCAAGATCGCTCCGATCTTCTACAACACGATGGAAGATGCCGGCGCCCTGCCGATCGAACTCGACGTGTCGAAGATGGAAATGGGCGACGTGGTCGAACTGCGTCCCTACGAAGGCAAGGCGCTGAAGAACGGCGAAGTGATCGCCGAGTTTCAGGTCAAGTCCGACGTGCTGTTCGACGAAGTGCGCGCCGGTGGCCGCATTCCGCTGATCATCGGTCGCGGTCTTACCGCGAAGGCGCGTGAAGCGCTGGGCCTGGCTCCGTCCACGCTGTTCCGCCTGCCGCAGCAACCGGCCGACAGCGGCAAGGGCTTCTCGCTGGCACAGAAGATGGTTGGCCGCGCCTGCGGCCTGCCGGAAGGCCAGGGCGTCCGCCCGGGCACGTACTGCGAACCGCGCATGACCTCGGTCGGCTCGCAGGACACCACCGGCCCAATGACGCGCGACGAACTGAAAGACCTGGCGTGCCTGGGCTTCTCAGCAGATCTCGTCATGCAGTCGTTCTGCCACACGGCTGCGTATCCGAAGCCGGTGGACGTGAAGACCCATCAGACGCTGCCGAACTTCATCAGCAACCGTGGCGGCATCGCGCTGCGCCCGGGCGATGGCGTGATCCACTCGTGGTTGAACCGCATGCTGTTGCCCGACACGGTGGGCACGGGCGGCGACTCGCACACCCGCTTCCCGATCGGCATCAGCTTCCCGGCCGGTTCGGGCCTGGTCGCCTTTGCGGCCGCTACGGGCACGATGCCGCTGGACATGCCGGAATCGGTGCTGGTCCGCTTCAAGGGCAAGATGCAGCCGGGCGTGACCCTGCGTGACCTCGTCAACGCCATTCCGCTGTACGCGATCAAGCAAGGCATGCTGACGGTTGCCAAGCAGGGCAAGAAGAACATTTTCTCCGGCCGCATTCTCGAAATCGAAGGCCTGCCCGATCTGAAGGTCGAGCAAGCGTTCGAACTGTCGGATGCTTCTGCTGAGCGCTCGGCCGCCGGTTGCTCGGTCCACCTGAACAAGGAACCGATCATCGAATACCTCAACAGCAACATCACGCTGCTGAAGTGGATGATTGCCGAAGGCTACCAGGACCCGCGCAGCCTGCAGCGCCGTATCAAGGCGATGGAACAGTGGCTGGCCGACCCGCAACTGCTGTCGCCGGATGCCGACGCCGAGTACGCAGCCGTCATCGAGATCGACCTGGCCGACATCCACGAGCCGATCGTGGCTTGCCCAAATGATCCCGACGACGTGAAGACGCTGTCGGACGTGGCGGGTGCCAAGATCGACGAAGTGTTCATCGGCTCGTGCATGACCAACATCGGCCACTTCCGTGCCGCTTCGAAGCTGCTGGAAGGCAAGCGCGACATCCCCGTGAAGCTGTGGGTGGCGCCGCCGACCAAGATGGACCAGAAGCAGTTGACCGAGGAAGGCCACTATGGCGTCTTCGGCACGGCCGGCGCGCGTACTGAAATGCCTGGCTGCTCGCTGTGCATGGGCAACCAGGCACAAGTGCGCGAAGGCGCGACGGTTATGTCGACTTCGACGCGTAACTTCCCGAACCGCCTCGGCAAGAACACGAACGTGTATCTCGGCTCGGCGGAACTGGCGGCAATCTGCTCGCGCCTGGGCAAGATCCCGAGCAAAGAGGAGTACATGGCCGACATGGGCGTGCTCAACGCCAATGGCGACAAGATCTATCAGTACATGAACTTCGACCAGATCGAGGACTTCAAGGAAGTCGCCGACACGGTGCAGATGTAAGCGCGTATCGGGCTACGGCGTGTTGCTCTCGTCGTAGCGCCACACAATGGCGCCGCAGGCTGAATGCCTGTGGCGCCATTTTTTTTGATGGCTAGTCGACTGCGCGCGCCATCCCGGCGCGCGCAGTTGCCGGGCGGTCTGGCATGAGCGATCATCTGCGTCAACGCAGTTGACGGAGATCTGACAATGTCGGCGATGGCCAGGATTCGAGGATTTGTTGTCGCACTGGCGCTCGTTAGCTCGGCGGCGCACGCACAGACTACCGGCTTCTGGGGAACACGTCTTCCCGATCCGCCGACGCAGTTCATCTTCGGCTACGGCTCACTCATCAACACCCCATCGCGCAACGACACGGCCGGCAAACCGGTTGCGGCGATTCCGGTGCGCGTTGCGGCGGCGTTCGGCTATGTGCGTAGCTGGAACGACCGCGCGCGAACCGGCTTCACGGCACTCGGCCTGCGGCGTCCGTCCGAGGGTGAGGCGCCGATGACAATCAACGGCGTGATCTATCCCGTTGCCGGCAACGACATGTCCGCGTTCGATGAGCGCGAGAAGGGATATGTGCGCGTCGAGGTGCCGCGCGCGCTCATCGAGGCCGTATCGTGGCAGCCGCTGCCGGCACAGGGAACTGTCTGGGTCTACGTGCCGAAAGCCGAAGGCAAGGCGCCGGGCGAAGGGCTTCCGGTTCCAGACGCCAGGTTTCCGCTCGTCGAGTCGTATATCGATGTCGTGATCGAGGGCGGGCTCGAGTACGGGCCGGAATTCGCGCGCGAGATCATCGAGACGACCCGGGACTGGAGTCCCTACTGGCTCAACGACCGCACGCTCGCACGCCGGCCCTGGGTGTTCGACAAGCAGTTCGCGAAGGTCGATGCGCTGCTCGCGTCGTCGGCGCCCTGCTTCGCGCAGCGAGCGTTTTCCGAAGACTATGCTGCCGCGAGCGCCGCTATCGCCAAACGCAAAGGCGATGTGTGCCTTCGTGAGGCGCACGCTCGCTAGGCAGCGCGCTTTCACTACGCCGCCCAGGAGATCGGTGAGTCGAACGCTACGCTATCGCGAATAATATCGCCGCAACTTCACCGACCTTTCGTGTTTCCGAAAAAGGCCGCAGACCGTGAAGAAATCCCCTTGTTTCCTAAGCTATCTGCGCTATCAATAGAGTTACGGCGCGATTACGGCAACCCACGAAAACCATGACAATAACCTGATGATGCAGTCGTGAAGGTTGCGTCCAATCGTGAAGTCAATATAACGGCGCCGCACACCCGTTGAATTTCTCGCATTGCACCGTCGTCAATACGCCGGGTGAGGGCGTTTTTGCCCGAATTATTCGCGCGAGTTTCGTGCGATTCAATAACCGCTTACGGCCGGTTAGCTGTCTATCTGTCTTTTCAACACCTTGATGTATTGACTTCATAATTAGTTAGTCATACCGAGGAATAGCCATGAACAATATTTTCGCATCCGGTCTTGGGCTATTGATGGCGGCGCAGGTCGCCATGGCACCGCAAGCGTTGGCCGACGACGCGCGCACAGGCCGCTTTTCCGACGTGCTTGCCGTCACCGATCCCGCTTCATCTGCCAACGACGTACGCTTCTATGACGCACGAACCGGTCAGTATCTGCCCGACCGATCGATCTCGCCGGGCAGCGGCGGGCTGCGCGGACCGACGGGCATCATCTTCGACCAGCGCTGGAATGAAGTGCTGGTGTCGAATCAGAATATCGGCCAGCCCTTCAACGGCGAGATTTTTCGCTATGACGCCGGCGACGGCCATTTCATCGCGCCGCTCGTCTCGCGTGACGATAAGCACGCCCCCTATGCGCCGCGCGGCATCGTGCTGGTCGACATGGGCAGAGCAGGGCGCTTTCTGTTCATCGCCGACCTCGGCGACACGCCCGGACCGACGGGCGCGCTCCTCGCGTTCAGGATCGACGGGCACAAGGCAGAGTTCGTGAAGAATCTCGACCCGAATATCGATCATCCGGGCACGACCGGGCCGCAGTTTCATCCGCGCGGCATCGTGCTCGGACCGGATGGTCTGCTATACGTGACGTTGCGCAACCTGCCGGACCCATGTGGCGGCGGTGTTGTGCGATTCGATCCGCGGCGCCTCGCTTTCGTGGACGTGCTGATATCCAATTCCATCGAATGCAGCAAGAACTCGAACGATCTGCAACGGCCAGAAGGGCTCGCATTCGGGCGCGATGGCGATCTCTACGTGACGAGCCTTCGCCAGGACCCTGTGAAATATGAGGGATGGGATTCAGACAAGATCCTGATCATCCCGCATGCAACGCACAGGGACGGCCATCGCTGGTACGCATTCGACCGTGAGCATTTCGAGCGCATCGATCTGGATCGGCACCACCCGCGCGCCATTGCGCTATCGCTCGTATTCGGGCCGGACGGGGCGCTTTACGTGCCGGTGACGAACGACCCCGATCCCGGCAACGCGCCGCAGTACGGCGAGGTGAGACGCTACAACCTGTTTACGCTGGGCTATTCGACCCTCGTTGACCCGCGAACGGGGCTGGTGAATCCCTTCTATCTCAGCTTCGGGAGGACCGATCCGGCGACGCTCGACTACGGCCAGCATTGATTGCGCCGACGCAAGGGTGATGCTTGCTTGTGGCGTCACCCGCGCGTTCATCGGTGTGCCGCTCCCACGCAGGCATCCACGCGCGTCCGGCTATTCGAAGCGGTGTCATCCAGCTTACCCGCGATGTACTTCGCAACGCGCCATCCGAACACGATTGCCGGACCTAACGTCGTGCCGGGTCCAGGATACGTGCCGCGAAAGATCGAAGCGAGATCGTTGCCGCACGCGAAGAGTCCAGGTATCACGTTGCCGTTCGCATCGAGCAGTTCGCCGTTCGCAGTGCCGCTCAGTCCTGCGCTGCAAGCGAGGTCGGCAGGCCACACGGTCACGGCGTAATACGGACCTTTGCCCAACGGACGGATGCATGGATTAGGCTTCTGCGCCGCGTCGCCATTGAACCGGCTCATCGGGCTGGAACCACGGCCGAACGCGGGGTCGTTGCCCGATGCGGCATCGCGGTTGTAGGTCTCGACAGTGCGCGCAAGCCCCGCCGCGTCCACGTTCAACTTCGCCGCCAGCGCGGCCAGCGAGTCGCCTTTGACCAGATACCCGGCGCGCTCGAACTCCGCAATGCGCGCTCGGCTTCGCCCCGGCATCAGCAGGCCCAGACCATAGTCGCGGATAAAGTCTGCATCGACGATCAGATGCGCCGGCACGCTCGGGCCATGGCCGTCGTCGCGCAGCATGCCCATCACGAAGTCGTGATAGGAGTTGGATTCGTTGACGAACCGCTCGCCCCGGCTGTTCACCGCGATGAGCCCCGGCTTCGCGCGATCGAGGATGATATGCGGCCACACGCTATCGTCGCCGCCGGGCGAACGGCGGATCGAGCAGGGCATCCAGAGCCCGGGGCTGTCGCCGCCGTTTTCGAGCCGCGCATCGACGGCGAGCGCGCGACTGACGCCGTCGCCCGTGTGGGTGTCGGGAGACAACGACAGCGGTTGGGCGGCAGTCGGAAACAACTGTTTGCGCAGCGCCGGATGCCGCGTGACACCACCTGTGGCGAGCACGACACCGCGACGCGCGCCAATGCGCCGCTGCTTGCCGCTAGGCGCACCGACTACGGCGCCCGTCACGCGACCTTGCTCGCGAACCAGTTCGACGAGCGGCGTTTCGAAGCGCACTGCCACGCCGCGCTTGCGCAGGCTGTAGAAGAGCCGGGCGGCGAGCGCGTTGCCCATCACGAGTTGCGTGCCGCGCGGAAAACGCATGCGGTCGATTACATAACGGCCGACCACTTCGACGGTGCGCCTGAAATTGCTGAACGATCCGAACGGACTGAGCAGCGCGCCAAGGTCGCTGCGATTGACCATCATCCCGCCAAGGCCCATGAATTCCTTGCGCGGCGGGCGCACGCGCGCGAAATCCTTGTTCAGCACGCGGGCGTCGAAAGGCAAGGGCGCCAGCGCGCGGCCACCGAATGCCGCGCCCGGCCCCGTCACATAGTCCGGATGCGCGGCCGCCGCGACGAACTGGACGTCGCTGATGCGCTGCAATTCGTCGATGGCGAGCGGACCGCTTTGCAGGAAGGCCTCGCGGGCTTCGTCGCCGCCGCGTTCGCCGACCACCGATTGCAGAAACCGGCGCGCGTCGTCGACGCTGTCGGGCACGCCCGCATCGACGCTCAGTTGCGTGCCCGGCACCCAGGTCGTGCCGCCCGACGTCGACGTGATGCCGCCGACCGCGTCCGTCTTTTCGCACAAGAGAACGTCCAGGCCCTCATGCTGCGCGATCAACGCGGTTGTCATGCCCGCCGCGCCCGCGCCGAACACGAGCACATCGACTTCTTCGTCCCAATGGATGCTGCTGCCAGAATTCATGTTCACTGTCTCCTCTGATGCCTTGCTGCGTTTTCCGTGTTTCCTGGGCGACCCGGCGTCATGCGAGCTTGTCGAAGAAAATGGAATAAAGTTCCAGTGTATACAAAAATAGAATCATATTCCAGTAAGTAAATCTGGAACTCGATTCAGCATCATCAGGCCCGGTGCCGTCCGTCAGAACCGATGCACGATGCCGACGCCGGCTGCAAACTGATTGCGGGTGGAAGAGGGCGTGGAGTTGAAGCCGTCGCCGAGCGTGGCCGTCGCGTCGATGATCTGCCCTGCGCCCGCCGTCCCCAGCGTCTTGCCGTTCGCATGCTGGTACGCCTCCAGTGCATAGAAGCCGGTGCGCTTGGACAACGCGTAGTACTGGGACAGATTGAACTGCTGGTACTGCGCGGCGCTCGTGATGCCATTGGCCTTCGTTGCGCGCGTAAAGCTGTACCCCGCGCCAAAGTCCCACGTCACAGCCGGCTTCCAGTGCAGCACGATGCCACCCGTGTTGAAGATCGCGGTGTCGGTGAACTTCGAACCGATGCCCGGAATGTATTGCACGTTCGAATAGGTGGCCGACACGTCCCACGCGCTGTTGAACGTGTAGCTGCCGCCCACGGCAAAGCGCTGTTGCGCCTGCGCGGTCTGGTAGCCGTTCGTCAACGCGGACACACCCGCTTGCGCGCCGTTGTTCGAGGTGGTGGAATCCGCGCCGAACGCGCCGCCGCCGGTCGTCGAGTTGTTGATGCGCGAGAAGCCGACTGCAAGACCGATCGGCCCGTTCGCATACTGGATCGCGCCAGCCCATGTCGAGCCGCTGTTGAGGCTGCCCGAAACGCCACCCAGCGAATAGGAACCGCTGAATGTGAAGCCGTAGAGTTTGGGCGACGTGTATTCGATCGTATTGTTCGCGCGGTAGATCGTGTCGAGCCCGTCGATATCGCCAGGGTGCGCGCCGAAGAAGCCAGTTAGCCAGTTGGTCGGGCTATACGGCGAAAGCAACTGATAGTAGGACGCGTACTGCCGTCCGAACGTCAGCGACCCGTAGGCGGGATTGGTGAATCCGACCCACGATTGCCGGCCGAACATCGCATTGGTGTACTGTTGCGCGCCCGTTGTCGAATTGAGACCCGACTCGAGCGTGAAGATCGCCTTCGTGCCGCCGCCCAGGTCCTCCGCGCCTTTCAGGCCGAAGCGGCTGCCCGCCCACACACCCGTCACCATCTTGACTGCGGAATGGCCATTTGCCGTCGAGCCGAGCGTCGTCTGGCTGTTCTGATACGCGATGCCCGTATCCACGACGCCATACAAGGTCACGCTGCTTTGCGCAAATGCGGGCATTGCGGCAAACACGGCCGCGCTGACCGCCAGTTGTTTGAGTTCTTTGCTGCGCTTCATCTCCTGTCCTTCTCCTTGCTCTTGTAGTGATGGGGTTGTGTTCGAACAGACGTCAATAAGTGACGTCAATAAGTCGCGCGTCCGCCCGACAAATCGAAGGTCGCGCCCGTCGAAAACGAGCATTCGCCCGATGCCAGCCACGCGGCCAGGTTCGCGACTTCGTCGGCCGTTCCGGCGCGTTGCATGGGAATCTTTGCGAGACTCGCGGCGAGCGCATCGGCCGTCATCTGTTGCAGCAGAGGCGTCTCGATCACGGCAGGCGCGATGCAGTTCACACGCACGGGCGTTAGCGCCAGTTCCTTGCCCATCGACTTCGTGAACGCGATCACGCCGGCTTTGGCCGCCGAATACGCGGACATCGACGGGTTGCCTTCCTTTCCCGCTATCGACGCGAGATTGACGATGCGGCCAAAGCTCGCGTCGAGCATGGGTTTGACGGCGGCGCGCGAACACAGGAACACGCTGCGAAGATTGACGTCGATGCAGCGCTGCCATGCGTCGAGCGCGCTGTCGGCGACAGTCGAGATCGGGCCTGTCGTGCCCGCGCTGTTGATCAGCACATGCAGCGCGCCGAAGCGTTCGAGCGTCGTCTTGAGCGCGGCTGCGACGGAGGCTTCGTCCGTCACGTCCGCGTGTATGCCGATGGCCGCGCCGTCTTTGCCGTTAGAAAGCGTGTCGGCGGCTTCACGCGCCGCACGCGCATCGAGGTCCCACAGTGCGACGCGCATGCCGTCGCGTTGCAGCCGCGCCGCAATCGCGCGGCCGATCCCGCCCGCGCCGCCCGTGACGACGGCGACTCGCTGCGCCGCGCTCATGCTTGTGCGTCGAGCAGAAATTCGACCATGCGGTCGCACACGCGCGCGAACATCTGCGTGCCCGTCACGGTCTTGCAGCCGCGTGCGCGTGCCGCTTCGATGAACGGCGTGAGCGGCGGCTTCGTGACGACGTCGCCGACAAAGGTGGAAGCGGGCAGGCGCGATACGTCGATGGGCAACGGATCATCGGCGCGCATGCCCATCGGCGATGCGTTGACGACGACATCGAAGGACTCAGCTTCGACATCGGCCGCCGCCACGTGCACGGCGCCGCGTTGCATCGCGGCAAGACGGGTCACGAGCGATTGGGTGCGCGCCGTATCGTTGTCGCGCACGCCGAGAGCAGCGACGCCCGCGCTGACGAGCGCATGGCCGATGGCCGAGCCCGCGCCACCTGCGCCGATCAGCAGCGCGCGCTTGCCTTGCAGATTGCAACCTGCATCTTCGAGCGCGGCGACGAAGCCCGTGCCGTCGAACATACCGCCATGCCAGCCACCATCGGCCGTGCGCCGCAGCGTGTTCACCGCGCCGAGGAACGCGGCCTCATCGGACAGACTCGTACAGAAGCCGGCGGCGCTGAACTTGTGCGGCACGGTGATGATCACGCCGTCGACATTGCGCATCGGCGCGACGCCAGCGAAGAACGCTGCGAGGTCGTTCGGTGCGACATGCGCGGGGACCACGAGCGCGTCGCGTCCTGCTTCGCGCATTGCCGCTGTCACGCCTTTGGGCGAACGCACCTGCGCAATGGGATCGCCGACGATGAAATACACGCGCGTCGCGCCGCTGAGTCCCTCGTCGAGCGATACGGCGACGTTCGTTGCAGTCGTTTGGGTCATGCTGTTTTCACCTCCAGAGTAGAACGGGCATCGTCATGCACGATGCCGAGCAGTTTGGCCTGCGTCGCGCTGTCCTGAGCCAGCGCGTCAGCCGTGTTTTCATAAGCGACGCGGCCGTTGACGAGCACGTAGACGCGGTCCGCGATGGGCAGCACCATATCGGCCTGATGTTCAACGATAACGACGCTTGCCCGCTCGCGCAGCTTGACGACGGCGTCGAGCACTTCCTGCACGACGGCAGGCGCAAGACCTTCGAACGGTTCGTCGAGCAGGATCGCTTTGGCGGGCGCCATCAACGCACGCGCGATGGCCACCATCTGCCGCTCGCCACCCGAAAGATGTTCGGCGCGTACGTCCTTGCGGTTCGCGAGCCGCGGAAAGAGCGCGTAGATCTCGTCGACGCTCGCGCCGCCCTTGCGCGCGGCGAGCCGCAAGTTTTCGTAGACGGTCAGATTCGGAAACAGGCGGCGGCCTTCGGGGACCATCGCGAGACCGAGCCGGTTGATCTCGTGCATCGGCCGTGACGTGATGTCGTGTCCGTCGAACGTGATGGTGCCGGCGCTGATCTGCGCGACGCCCGTTGCCGCACGCAGCGCGGTCGTCTTGCCGACACCGTTGCGTCCGAGAATCGCGATCACTTCGCCTTCATGCAACGTGAGGTCGATGCCGTCGAGAATCGTGTTGCCCGCGTAGCCCGCCTTTACGTTTTGCAGTTGCAGAAGCGCACGCCGGCTCGCCGGTGTGTCGCGCTTTTGCGCGACGCGTTCGGCGAGACGCGCATCGACGGGGCGCTGGCCCTTTGCGTGCCCCATGTACGCTTCGATCACTTCAGGATGCGCCGCGACGTCGGCAGGCGAACCGTCAGCGATCAGATGGCCGCGATGCAGCACGCTGACGCGATCGGAGATCGTCAGCACGCGGTCGATGTCATGCTCGATCAACAGCACGGCGTGATGATTCGCGAGTTCCCGAACGATGCGCGCGACGTTTGCACGATCCGCTTCGGCCAGGCCCGCGAGCGGTTCGTCGAGCAGCAGCAGGCGGGCCTGCGTCGCGAGCGACAACGCGATTTCGAGCAGGCGCTGTTCGCCATGCGAGAGGCTCTCGCACGATGCCGCCGCGCGCTCGACCAGACCGACGGCTGCGAGCAGCGACCAGGCGCGCGCGTTCTGCATATCGAGCGTATGCGCGTCGCGCCACAAGCCGAGCCGTTCGCGCTGCGCGGCCTGCACGGCGACGCGCACGTTCTCGAACACGGTGAGGTTGCGGAACACGCTGAGAATCTGGAACGAGCGGCTCATGCCGAGCCGCACGCGACGGAACATCGCCAGCCGCGTCACGTCCCTGCCGTCGAACGTGATCGTGCCCGACGATGGCGGCAGCACGCCCGTCAGCATGTTGAAGAAGGTCGTCTTGCCCGCGCCATTCGGCCCGATGAAGCTGTGCAGCTGATACGGGTACACGTCGAGGTCGATCTTGTCGGCCGTCACGAGCGAGCCAAATTGCTTCGACAGTCCGCGCACGCTGAGAATCGGCGCGTCCGGATTCATGTCGATGCGGCTCGCGCGGTACGGCGCGATCACTTCGGGGCGGGCGGGAATGGTGTCGCGCACGAGCGTCCAGCGCGGCCGGCGCAGCAGCCGTTGTGCAAGACCTTGGATGCCTTCGGGCGAGAAGAACGCGAACGCAATGATGATCGGCGCGAACATCAGCCACCAGTGTTCGGTGAGGCTGCTCAGTTTGTCTTCGAGCAGGATGAACGCAATCGCGCCCCACAGCGGCCCGAGAAACTGGTGCACGCCGCCTAGCACGGTCATCAGCAAGCTGTCGCCTGCGTGCTCCCAGCTGAGGTTGTTCGCGTAGGCGCCTTGCAGCATCAGGCACAGCAACCCGCCCGCGTAACCGATCACGGCGGCGGAGATCACGAATGCGTATAGCTTCAGGCGGTACGTGTCATAGCCGAGGCTTGCGGCACGCTGCTCGTTGTCGCGCAGCGCCTGCAACGCGCGCCCGAATGGTGCGTGGACGAGACGCCACAGGCCATACGCAACGGCGATCACCGTGACGCACGCGAACACATGAAAGCTAGTGGTCGTCGCGAAGGTCGGGCGTGGCACGTTTTGCAGGCCGTTCTCGCCGCCTGTCACGTCGGTCCACTTGAACGCGATTTCGAACGCGATCTGCGAGCAGGCGAGCGTGAGCAGCGAAAAATACAGCCCGCGCCGCTTGAGCACGATCGCGCCGATCAATGCGGCCATCGCCGCCGTGACGACCACGCTCGCAGCCAGCGCAACGATTTCGTTGCCGATCAGACGTTGCAGCGAGATCGCGACCAGATACGTCGACGTGCCGAAGAACACCGAGGCGCCGAACGGCACGAGGCCCGTATACGCGACGAGGAGATTCACGCCCATTCCGTAGAGCGTGTAGATGGCGATCTGCGTCGCGCGTTCCAGCGGCGTGCCGGTCGCGGTCAATGCGATCGAAACGACGATGAGGCACGTGGTCAGCAGCGCGACGGGGTGCCGGGTCAACAGTTTGACATTCATTCGAAGCGCTCCCAGCGTTCGCCGAACAGCCCGCGCGGACGCACGAGCAGAACGAGTGCCATCAGGACATACATCGCCACCGACGACCCTTCCGGAAAGAACTGCACGGCGAGGGCAGTCACCACGCCGACCAGCAGACCCGCGACGACGGCGCCCGCAAACGAGCCCAGACCGCCGATCGTCACGATCACGAACGCAGGCATCACGGCTGCCGTCGCCATGCTGGGCGTGACGGTCAGCAGTGGTGCGGCGAGCACGCCCGCTGCACCCGCGAGCAATGCGCCGAGACCAAACGCGCCCGTCAGCACGCGCGGCAGATTGATGCCTAACAGGCCCACCATCTCGGGGTCGCGGCTGCCCGCGCGCAAGATGCGCCCATAGGGCGTGAACTTCATGAACCACCACAGCGCGAGCAGAATCGCGACCGTCGCGGCGAGCACGAACAGTCGATACTTCGTGATGAGCAGCGGCCCGTAGACGAGAAAGCCGCTGAGCGCCGCAGGCGGACTGAACGGCAGGCCGCCCGCGCCCCACACCAGGCGGATCAGCGCCGTCAGCAGCAGCGACAGGGCGAACGTCACGATCAGTCCGAGCAAGGGTTCCTTGCCGTAAAGCCGCCGGATGAAAATTACTTCGATCAGCATGCCCGCGAGTGCGACGAGGACGGGCGCGACGATCACCGCGGCCCAGCCGAACTGCGTCGACAGCGCGATCGCGAAGTACGCGCCAAGCGCGAACAGCGCGCCGTGCGCGAAGTTGACGATGCCAAGCAGCCCGCAGATGATCGACAGACCGATCGCGAGCAACACGTAGAGAAAGCCCAGCACCAACCCATTGGCGATCTGGGACAACACCATTTCTTCCATGCCTGTACTCCAGCTGAATGCAGATAACCGCAGGAAAATGCGGAACGGACCGGGCCGCTGCATGAGTTTCACGCAACGGCCCGCCGACGCCGCAACAAGGTTCGCCGCGCGTTACCGCGCAGCCATCGTGCAACCGATTTCCTGTTTCGTGCCGTAAAGGCTGTCGAGTTCGGCAGGGTTCTGCGGTACGGCCGATACCTGGTTGAGCCAGTCCCATTTGTCGGTGATGTGGTCCTTCACCTTGAAGACGGTCCAGCGGCGCAACATCTGGTGATCCCACGGGCGGAAATAGGCAGGCCCGCTGCTGTCGCCGAACTGCACGGTCTCCAGGCTCTGCACGATGTCCGGCCCGGACGTGCTCTTCGCCTGGTTGACGCCGGCGAGCAGCGCGCGCGTCGTGAACCAGCCGATCCACGCCTTGTCGGCGGGCGGCTTGCCGTATTTCGCCGTGTACTTTTTGATGAACGCTAGTTCTTCGGCCGAATGGCCAGGCGAACTGTAGTGCCACGGCTTGCCGTAGTAGCCGGTCGCCGCCTCCACGTTGATCGACCAAAGATCGGAATCGCCAATGATGGGACAGGCAACGGGAATCTTGTCCTTCATGCCCATTTCCGCGTACTGCTTGAGGAAGGTCGAGAGATCGCCGCCGGGCAGGCCGAGCAGCACGACATCGGGCTTCGACTGGCGGATCTTCAGGATGAACGAACTGAAGTCGGTGGTGTTGAGCGGCGTCACATCCGCGCCCGCGATCGTGCCGCCCGACTGCTTCAGCAGTTCGGACATCGAGCGCTGGATATCCTGCCCATACGCGTAGTTCGCGACGAGGAAGTGCCACTTCTTGCCGATCGCGAGCAACGACGGCGCGAGCGCGCGGCACGTGACGGGCGTCGGGCTGAGCACGCGGAACGTGTACGGGTTGCAGCTGCTGCCCGTCAGTTCGCGCGCGGCGGCGTTCGGCGCGATATAGGGTGTCTTCGTGCGGGCCGCAACGGAAGACATCGCCAGCGACGTGCCGCTATTCGTCCCGCCGATCACAGCGATGACCTTGTCCTGCTCGATCAGCTTCTGCATGTTCTGCTGCGCCGACTGGGGATTCGGCTCGTCGTACCAGACCAGATCCACGCGGCGGCCGCGCGCCTGGTTGTTCGCATCGTCGAGCGCCATTTTCACGCCGTTCGCGATCACCTCGCCCTGCTCGGTCCACACGCCTTGCTTCGCCATCAACAGGCCCAGCTTGAGCGGTTGCTCGCCTTGCGCGCGCACGATCGCGGGCGCCGCCAGCACGGCCGCGCCGCTCGCGAGCGTCTTGCCCGCCGTGGCGAGCCATGCGCGCCGCGTCATGCCAGTGCTTTGCGTTTCATGGTTGATGGGTTGATTGGTTTCGTCCTTCATGTCTCTCCGCTCCTGTCCGTATCCGTTCGCAAACTTTCGATGACTGAAACTTTTGATGAACTGTAGTTTGAATTGGAATAGTATTCAACAATCAAAGCGTATTTCATAAAATCCGGGTATTCACCTGGAAGCTCTTGAATGACCCTGTGTTCAACCTGAGGAGAGGAAGGAAATGGCAAGGAGACGTTTGGCGGTGATCGGCGCGGGCGCAATCGGACGGATGCACGTGGAACGGGCGCGGCTGCACCCGCAGGCCGAAGTGGTCGCAATTGCGGACCCGTCGCCTGCCGCGCGTGAATTCGCGCGTCAGGAAGGGCTGCGCTGGTTTGCCGACTACACGCCGATGCTCGACGAAGTACGCCCCGAAGGCGCGATCGTCGCGACACCGAATGCGACGCATGTCGACGTGGGGCTCGCGTGCGTCGCGCGCGGCATTCCCGCGCTGATCGAAAAGCCTGTTGCCGACGATGTGGAAGCGGCGCAACAGTTGAGCCGCGCAGCCGGTGACGCGAATGTGCCGCTGCTGGTGGGGCACCATCGGCGGCACAATCCGATCCTGCGGCGCGCGAAGGAAATTGTCGTGTCCGGGCGGCTGGGCACGCCCGTCACCGCGAACGCGCTCGCGACGTTCTACAAGCCCGACGCCTATTTCGGCGTCGAATGGCGGCGGCGCGCGGGTGGTGGGCCCGTGCTGATCAATCTGATCCACGACATCGACATCATGCGATTTCTGCTTGGCGACATCGTCGAGGTGCAGGCGCTGTCGTCGAATGCCGTGCGAGGTTTCGAGGTCGAGGATACGGCTGCCGTGTTGCTGCGCTTCGCTAGCGGCGCGCTCGGCACACTCGCCGTTTCGGACTGCGCGGCCGCGCCGTGGAACTGGGACCTTGCGGCGGGCGAAGCGGCGCACTATCCGCGCCAGCAGGTGAACACGCATTTCCTGATCGGCACCGATGCGTCGCTGACGTTGCCGCAACTCGACTTGTGGGAATACCGCTCGCGCAAAGGGTGGCACGAACCGTTGACCGTCGAGCGCAGCACGCCGCACAGCGCCGATCCGTATCACGAGCAGTTGCGCCACTTCGCCGCTGTGATCGCGCGTGAGGAAGCGCCACTGTGTTCGGTCGACGACGCCGCGCGCACGCTGGCCGCGACGCTAGCGGTGCATCGGGCCGTGGCGGCGCGCGCGCCCGTCGCGCCGGCGCTTTGAGGTCGGGTTATCGTCAGTGATGCGCGGCTTGCGTCTGACGATAGAACGCTACCGTCTGCCGCAGACCTGCTTCGAGCGAGGTCTGCGGCAGGCCCGGCAACAGGCGCTCCAGCGCGGGATCGTGCGGAAACGCAGTCGCGATGGGCAGCGCGGCGCCAGCGGCATCGATGCGCGCGCCCGGCACGATCGACGCAATTCCGTCGATCACCGTCTGCACGGAAGCGATCTCTCCCGCGAGCGTGAACGCATGAGCGCCTTCCACATCGCGCAGCAACGCCGCCTCGTAAGCGGCAGCGACATCGTCGGCGTACACGAAACCTGTCGAACCCGTGAACGGCATCGAGTAGCGCTCGTCGCGCGCGGCCGCCCGGCACGCAAGGCTCGGACCGGCGCTCGATCCCGTCTCGCGTCCTGCGCCATAGACGACCAGCGGGCGAAAGCCGACGCTCGCGATCCCGTGGTCGTTCCAGTACGCGCGCGCCGAGCCTTCGCAGGCGAGCTTGAATGCGCCGTAGTGGGTTTGCGGATGCGGCGTCGCGCCGTCGTCAGGGCCGAACACGCCGGCGCTGCTCGCATAGAGCACGCGCTGCAAACCCGCCGCGCGTGCTGCATCGAACACGTTCAGCGTGCCGATCAGATTGATCTGCGCGCCGCGCACCGGGTTGGCGGCGCAATCGGGCGTGAGGATGCCCGCGAGATGAATCACGGCATCGCAGCCGTCCAGCGCGCGCGCAACGTCGGCGGCTTGCGCGATATCGCCCGTTCGCCATTGGACCGTGTCCGCCTGTTCCGGCGACAGCGCATGCAGCAATTGCGGCTTCGCCTGCAGATCGAACGCAACACATTCGATGTGGTGCGCAAGCAGCCGCCGCATGATCCACCCGCCCAGAAAGCCGCTACCACCCGTTACCAGAACTCGCATTCCCTTCTCCTCGTCGTCACAAAAACTTTGCAAGATCGCAATTTGTGGAATAGTATTCCACAAAGAAAGTTAGTTCCATAGTTTCTGGAAGAGCAGAGCCGAAGATGAAGCGTGAAGCGATACTGGAATGCGATGTGCTGGTGCTGGGCTCCGGTGCGGGCGGGTTGTCGGCTGCCGTGACGGCGGCGGCGCAGGGCTTGCGCGTGATCGTTGCGGAAAAGGAAGACGTATTCGGCGGCACGACCGCATGGTCGGGCGGCTGGATGTGGATTCCGCGCAATCCGCTGGCGATGCGCGCGGGCATCTGCGAAGACATCGATGCGCCGCGCACGTACCTGAAGAGCGAACTCGGCGCACAGTTCGATGCGGACAAGGCGGAAGCATTGCTGGAGCGCGGCCCCGAGATGATCGATTTCTTCGAGCGGCACACGGCGATGCGCTTCGTCGACGGCAATCGCGTTCCCGATTTCCACACGACACCCGGCGCGGCGACGGGCGGCCGCTCAGTGTGCGCGATGCCGTTCGACGGCAGGGAACTCGGTCCGTTGATCCACAAGCTGCGCGAGCCACTGTCGGTGATGACGATCAAAGGCATGGCGCTGGCGTCGGGGCAGGATCTCGCACACTTCTATCGCGCGACCCGCTCCGTGAAGTCCGCGCTTTACGTCACGCGGAGGCTGGCTGCGTTCGCGTGGCAAAAGCTGCGCCATGGACGGTCGATGCATCTTGTCAACGGGAATGCGCTGGTGGCGCGCCTGTTGAAGTCGGCGGCAGATCGCAATGTGGATCTGCACACGCGTGCGAAGGCAATTGGGCTGTTGCGCGACGACGCGCGCGTTACGGGCGCACGTGTTGAAATCGATGGCGTGGTGCATGAAGTGCGTGCGTCGCGCGGCGTGGTGCTCGCATGCGGCGGCTTTCCGCACGATGTCGCGCGGCGCGCGCGCACGTTTGCCTATACGCCTTCGGGCAACGAACATTGGTCAGCGGCGCCGCGCACGAATACGGGCGACGGCATCCGCCTGGGAGAATCGATTGGCGGGCGCTTCAATGATGCGCTCGATGCGCCCGCAGCCTGGGCGCCCGTTTCGCTCGTGCCGCAACGCGGCGGCGATGTGGCGTTCGCGCATCTGATCGAACGCGCGAAGCCGGGTGTGATTGCCGTCACGCGCGCGGGACAGCGCTTCGTCAACGAGGCATCGTCGTATCACGACTTCATGTCCGCGTTGCTGGGCACGACGCCGCGTGGCGCAGAGGTGTGTGCGTGGCTGATTTGCGATCACCGTTTTCAGCGCCGCTATGGGCTCGGATTTTCGAAGCCGTTTCCGTTTGCGGTTTCGACTTATGTGCGTTCGGGTTATCTGAAGCGAGGCGGGACGCTCGCTGAACTCGCCGCCGTGTGCGGCATCGATGCGCAGGGTCTCGCGAACACGGTTGCCACGTACAACACGTATGCGAAAGACGGCTTCGATCCGCAGTTTCACAAAGGCTCGACGCCGTACAACCGCGTACAGGGCGATCTGACACACGAGCCGAATCCCTGCCTCGCGCCGATCGAAAACGGACCGTTCTATGCCGTCAAGCTGCTGCCGGGCAGCCTCGGCACGTTCTCGGGTCTCGCGACCGATGCGAACGCCCGCGTGCTCGATCGCCACGACCACGCTATTCCCGGCCTCTACGCGGTCGGCAACGACAGCGCGAGCATGATGGGCGGCTGCTATCCGAGCGGCGGCATCACACTCGGCCCGGCGATGACATTCGGCTATCTCGCGGGACTTTCTCTTGCTGGTGCAGCGCAGCGCCCGACGCGCACCGGCTCTTCCAGCTCACATCAAGGAACCACGCAATGACCCTCTATGACACAGTCACGCTCACGGTAAAAATCGGCACGAACGCGCAGGTGTTCGAAAGCATCAAGGCGAGCGGCAATCAGCCCGGCTCGACGTTGCTCGGCTGCTGGTACTCGGACATCGGTGCGCTCGGCAAAGTGATGGTGCTGCGCGGCTTCGAGTCGGAAGCGGCGCTCGTCAACGAGCGCAAGCGTCTGCTGCTCGAAGGCAATCCGTTCGGCTGCGGCGAGTTCGTCGAGGACGTGAAAGTGGAGAGCTACGCGCTCTTTCCGTTTCTGCCGCCCATCGAACCGGCCGTGCACGGCGGCATCTACGAGATGCGCGTCTATGGCACGAAGCTCGCGAGCCTGCAGCATACGATCGACGCATGGGAAAAGGCCGTGCCCGAGCGCACGAAGCGTTCGCCGCTGATCGGCGCGATGTATTCGCTCGACGGCACCGTGCCGCGCTTTCTGAACATCTGGTCGTATGCGGGCGTCGACGAACGCTCGCGCATTCGTGCCGAAGCCGTGAAGGACGGCATCTGGCCGCCGAAGGGCGGACCCGCGCATCTGACGACGATGGAGTCGACGATCTACGTGCCCGCGCCGTTTTCGCCGCTGCGCTGAACGGTGCAAGCAACTCAGGATACGAACTGGATAAAGGAGACATGATGACTCAGGCTCATGCGCGCGCGCTGTCGCTTTCGGCGCTCACCGTGCTGGAACTGACGCCGCCGCAAATGGTGCAATGTGCGGTTGCTGCAGGCTACGACTTCGTCGGTCTGCGTCTGCTGCCTGCGACCGATCACGAAGTGCGGCATGAAATCGTCGGCGATACGGCGCTCAAGCGCGAGACGCTCGCGGTGTTGAAGGACACGGGCATGCGCGTGCTCGATGTCGAGATCGTGCGGCTGAAGCCCGATACGGACGTGGCGTCGTACAAGCCGATGCTCGAAACAGCCGCCGAACTCGGCGCGCGCTATGTGCTCGTGGCAGGCAACGATCCCGACGAAGCGCGCATGGCCGACCGGCTCGGCAAGCTGTGCGACATTGCGGCGCCACTCGGCCTGACGCCTTCGCTCGAGCCGATGCCGTGGACCGACGTGAAGAACATCGCACAGGGCGCGCGCATCGTCGAAGCGAGCGGCAAGCGCAACACGGGCCTCATCATCGATCCGATTCACTTCGACCGTGCGGCAGATTCGCTTGATGCATTGCGTGCACTGCCGCGCGAATACTTCGGCTACGTGCAGTTCTGCGATGCGCCCGCCGAGCGCCCCACCGATCTCGATACCTTGCTGTTCCAGGCGCGTTGCGAACGGATGATTCCTGGCGAAGGCGGTCTCGATCTCGGCGGCATCTTGCGCGCGTTGCCCGAGCACTTGCCCGTGAGCGTCGAAGTACCGACGCAGCAGTGGGCGCAGACGACCCGAGCCGTCGATCGCGCGCGCCGCCTGCATGAGGCGACGCGCGCGGTGATCGAACAGGCCTACGCGACAGCGACGTGAGCGCGGGCACTGATTGTTAGCCGCCCGCAGCGAAGGACATGCGAAACTGCTTGAATTCCACTATGGAATCATGTTCTCATTTGCACGATACAGTTTAAATGAGAGTGCACTATGGCAGGCAATCTGGAGCGGGCGCTGGCAGTGCTCGAACTGCTGGCGAAGAACGGCGGCCGCATGCCGCTCGCGGCCATCGCCGACACGCTGAACATTCCGCGCAGCGGCACGCATCGTCTGCTGTCGATGCTGATCGACGAAGGTTTCGTGCGTCAGGACGAAGACCACGGCGAGTACATGCTCGCGCTGAAGCTGGTGTCGCTGGGGCTGATCTATCTGTCGACGAGCGGCGTGTCCGATATTTCGCAGCCGGTGCTCGACCGGCTTGCGGAAAGCTCGGGTGAGCTGGCGCGCCTGGGCGTGGTCGAGGACGACCACATTACGTTTGTCGGCAAGGCGCAGGGCGCGAAGTCGGGGTTGCGTTACGACCCGGACATGGGCAGCCAGCCTCCGCTGCATTGCACCGCGAGCGGACAGGCGTGGCTATCGACACTGACCGACGAACGTGCCATCGAACTGGTGTCGAAACAGGGCGGCCTTGGGCCGAAATCGCTGAACGCGCCGCGTGCGCCGAAGACCATTCAGCAATTCCTCAAGGATTTGAACGGCGCACGGCAACGCGGCTACGGCATTGCGATCGAGACGTATGAGGCGGGCATGACATCGATTGCCGCACCCGTGCGCAATCCCGTCACCGACGAGGTGGTGGGCATCGTGAGTCTTGCGGGGCCGACGAGCCGATTGCCGGAGTCGCGTCTGAAGGAACTCGCGCCGTCGCTGTTGAGCGCGGCGGCGGACATGGGCGCGGCGACACTCAGTTCGCCGCTTTTCAAGCGCGCACCCGCAGAGGTGGCGCCAGCGGCGTCGGCGTCCGCGGTGAAGAAGCGGGCTCGGGTTGGGGTCAAGGTGTAGGCGGCTGGGGCACACGCGACAGCACGCCGATCCGTTCCAGATACATTCGCGATCCTTCGGAAAGGGGCAGCCTGTTGGCCGTGTTGACACGGCTGTTACCGCAATCTGTTCGAGCAACTTTTGACATGAATCCCGATTGGTATCGCGGTGATGAGCGGTGTATTCTTGTTTGAAGCTATGCGCCGCCCTTCATTCCGACCTCCAACGTTATGGCTACCGATCCGATGTCCGGCACCCGGCAAGGGATTCTGGACCAGCTCCTCGAACACAAGAACGGTATGACGGTCGATGAAATCATCGCGGCGGTCGGCATCAGCAGGACCGCTGTCAATCAGCATCTGATTGCTTTGGAGCGGCGCAATTTCATTCAGAAGGGTTCGCCGCGAAAAACCGGCGGGCGGCCGGTTCAGACCTACATCCTGACTCAGGAGGGGACGAACCAGTTCCCTAAACAGTATTCATGGTTTTCGGCCCTGCTGGTGTCCACGCTTCGCAGCGAACTGGGTCCCGAGCGACTCGACCGGTACATGTTCGACCTGGGCATGAAAACTTCGGCAAGCCTTATACCGCGACTGGTGGGGAAGACGCGTTCCGAGCGGATTACGGAGACCGTCGCGATCATGAACGAAGCGGGCTTTCGCGCCTCGGAAATCGATCCGGAAGGCGCGTCGAAGCTGTCCCGGGTGGAATGCACGAATTGCGTCTATCACGACCTCACGAAGGATTACCCTGAAGTTTGCCGCTTCGATATCGGGTTCCTGTCGGGTCTGATGGGAACGGAGGTCGAGCATCAAACCTGCATGCAACGCGGCAGCGATACCTGCCGGTTTCGCTTCAAGCCGTTTGCGTAGCGCCTCATCTCGTTGCAATCAGTCGTCACGTCTTTGCCATTGATCACCACACCCGCCTGATGCCCGCGCTCGCACCGAATCATGCGCGCGCATGCCTCCTTTTTGCTCCGCAGACGCCCCTCCACATGAGCTACGCGCGGACCGAAAACTAATTTGTAACAGTCCAGACTTTCGACACTTTTGACAATTGATGGCGTCAAAAGCCCTGCCTATGCTGATGTCACCGACCCACTCCGAGTCGCGCAGCAACACTATTGCCTGCGGTCCCTCAAGGAGGCGCCAGATGACAATTGATTTCACGATGTCGGCCCATCAGAAAGCGGTGCAGATGAAGGCACGCAAATTTTCTGAATCCGTTCTAGCGTCCATGATTCCCGACGCCGACCGGGAACTCGATCCGATCAGCGCATTCGTCAGGCGCAAGCCGGCGTATATCGAAGCTTATCGTCAGGGTATTGCCACCGCGATGCTGCCTTCGGCATACGGCGGCGCGGGCCTGTCCTGTCTTGACTTCACGATCGCTACCGAGGAAATCTCCACAATCGATCCGGGCTTTGCCTGCACGGTGCTGTGTAACGGACTCGGATTAATGCCGATCATCTGGTACGGCGATGAAGCGCAAAAGCGCCGGTTTGTAGGCGCCGCCACCTCGGATTCCGACGAGCAATATCTTGCCGCATGGACGGCGGCCGAGCCGCCCGCCGCGACGCGGGCTGCAACGAGCTTCGATAACCCGCTGACAGCCGCCGGCATCGGACTGACGGCGACGCTTCGCGGCGATCACTATGTCCTGAATGGCCGGAAAAAGTGGTCGTCGGCTGCGGGTGGGATGGGCGGGGGTCGAACTCGCAGATCGTCATCGCTCGCACGGGCGGGGAAGTTGGCTGCATGAGAGGGCTTTCGGCAATCGTCGTGGAGCGCGGCACGGCGGGTGTGAGTTGCGGCTTCCCGGCGCACAAGGCTTATCGAAGCTCAACGGACGCGCTGATTGAATTCGACAACGCCGCCGTACCCGCCGAAAACTTGCTTCGCGGGACTGAAAGCAGGGGCGATCTGGTCATCAACCGGAATTTCGCGTGGTTCGGTCCTGTGGCAGCGATTGCGGCGGCGGGCGTTGCGCGCGCAGCCTATGAAGTGGCCCTGCGGTTTTCGAAACGCTATTCGGGCCGCTCGCTTCCACCCATCACGCAATTCGAGCATGTGGGCTATGTGCTGGGTGAGGTCGCAGCGAAGATCGAATCTGCCCGCTATTTCGCGTGGCGTGCCGCGGACTACCTGGACAAGCACGATCACCACGCGGAAATTTTCGGGGCGATGTGCAAGATCAATGTCACGGAAACCATGTTCGATTGCGTATTCAAATGCATGCAGATCGTCGGCGTGCACAACGTCGACAACCGATACAGCTTCAATAGAAATCTGCATGATGCGGCGTTATTGCCGATCTTCGATGGCGGCAACATGGCCATGCAGAGGAGCCGGGTGAAAGGTGTCCTCGCGGATGACAGCTTCAATCCACGAGGGGCCATGGACGACGAGTCCATCTATTTTCATAATCCCATTGCAGCAACCGGCTAGGTCGCACCGCACTTGTTGCGCACACACGGAAATGATGCAGTTTGCGGTCTACCAAACCCAGCGCACTATGCTTCGATGAAATGTGGCGGCGCGACGCGCCGATTGGCAACCTGAAAAATTTCGAGTTCCTGCCATGTCGATCGATTTCACTTTGACTGCCGCGCAACAAAAGTTGCAGCGAAACGCCCGTGAATTCGCGGTGGAGATTCTCCAGCCTTTGGTCAAGAAAGCGGACGATGAGCGGGACACGCAAAAAGCCTTCGTGTTGATGAAGGGCGCTTACCTCGAGTGTTACAAGCTTGGCTTTGCTACGGGTTTCCTGCCGCGTGAATATGGTGGCGGAGGCATCAGCAATCTGGATCTGCAGATCGTCGCCGAGGAGATAACGGCGGTCGATCCGGGGTTCGCGACCGTGCTGCTCGTGAATGGACTCGCCCTCATGCCGCTCGTCTGGTTCGGCTCGGACGCACAAAAGAAAAAGTGGCTGGTACAGGCGACGAGCGATCCGCGCGGCGAGTATATCGCCGGATGGACCGTGAGCGAGCCGGTCGACGAGACGGGAGGGACGGCGAACTTCGATCATCCCGGCGCGCTTCCGGCAGGCATCGGACTTGTCGCGACGCATGACAAGGCGCGGGGCGAGTATGTCCTGAACGGCAAGAAGTATTGGCCGTGCAACGCAGGCGGATGGGACTTGATGGGCGCGGACGTGAACGTGTGCATCGTCCGCACCGACCCTGAGAAGGGCGGGCAAAAAGGACTGAGCGCGATCATCGTTCCGAGAGGAACGGCAGGTGTCAGTTATGGCGAACCGATCTCCAAGCTGGGTCATCGCTTGTGTCAGAACAACGCGATCACCTTCACGGACTGTCGTGTTCCCGAAGAGAATCTCTTCGCGGTTGGCGATGGAGATCTCGTCATCAGCAAGGCATTCACATGGTCGGGCCCGGTTGCCGCCATCGCGGCAGTCGGGGTCGCGCGATCGGCTTATGAGTTCGCGTTGCAATGGTCGAAGACGCGCAGCGCCGGTGGCGGCATGCCGATGATCCACCACCAGGCGGTCGGCTACATGCTTGCGGATATCGCGATGAAAATCGAAGCGTGTCGCGCGTTTTCGTGGAAATCCGCGCACTACCTGGATCTGTTCGATTCGGACGGACATGCCGTCGGCGCGATGGCGAAGGTCTTTTGCGGCGAGACGCTGTTCACGACGGTCTTTCGCGCGCTTCAGGTGATGGGTGTCAACGCGCTCGACAAGCAGCATCCGATGGAAAAATTCCTGCGCGAGGCCGCTGTCTTTCCCTTGTATGACGCGGGGAATATCGGCATGCAGATGCGCAAGATCTGGGGCGTCATGCTCGATGAAGAGTTTGATCCGCGAGCCATTGCGGATTCGCGTCGGATGCCGTTTCAGAAGTCGATGGAAGGCGCGGGCGCTCTGGTGCCACCGCAGCGCGATGTGAAGGCACGATAGGATCGGTGCGCAATCGGGGGATTCGTGCGTCTGAGGCTCAACGCATGAAGGTCCGATCTGCGCGGCCGGATCAACCGGCCGCGCGCTCTCTCTACACCCTGCCTATTCAGCCGCGATGGCACCTGCGTCTTCGCAGACGTAGCCGAGTGCTTCAGCGACCTCAGGACAGGTCACCTTGCCGAACGCCACATTCAGGCCGCGACGCAGATGTTCGTCGTCGGTGAGTGCCTTGCGCCACCCTTTGTCCGCGATCGACAGGACAAAAGGCAATGTTGCGTTGTTCAGCGCATAGGTGGAGGTGTGTGGCACGCCCCCCGGCATATTCGCGACGCAGTAGTGAACGACATCGTCGACCAGATACGTCGGCTCCGCATGCGTCGTCGGCTTCGCGGTTTCGCAACAACCTCCCTGGTCGATCGCGACGTCGACAATGACGGAGCCCGCGCGCATCTTCTCGACCATCTTGCGCGTGACGAGCTTGGGCGCAGCAGCGCCCGGCACGAGCACGCCGCCGATCACGAGGTCGGCATCGAGCACGTGCTGCTCGATATTGTCCTGATTCGAATACACGGTAATCACGCGCGCGCCCAGCAGCCGGTCCATGCGCCGCAGCGCCTCGACGTTGCGGTCGATCACCACCACCTGTGCGCCCGTGCCGACGGCCATCTGCGCAGCATTGCTGCCGACCACACCCGCGCCGAGGATCACGATTTTCGCCGAGGGCACACCCGCCACGCCGCCAAGCAGGATGCCCCTGCCGCCGTGCGCGCGTTCCAGGCAGAAAGCGCCCGCCTGGATCGACATGCGGCCCGCAACTTCCGACATCGGCGCGAGCAGCGGCAATCCGCCGCCGCGCTGTGTCACGGTCTCGTAGGCAATACAGACCGCGTTGCTCTTCACGAGATCGGCGCATTGTTCCGGATCGGGCGCGAGGTGCAGGTAAGTGAAGAAAATTTGCCCTTCGCGCAGCATCGCGCGTTCTCGTGCTTGCGGCTCCTTGACCTTGACGATCATGTCGGCTGCCGAAAATATCGCCTTGGCACTCGGTGCGACTTGCGCGCCGGCCGTACGGTATGCGTCGTCGGACGCGCCGATACCCGCGCCCGCTCCCGTTTCCACGCTCACCGTGTGTCCGTGCGCGACGATCTCACGTACCGACGACGGCGTGAGACCGACGCGATATTCGTGATTCTTGATCTCCTTTGGAACGCCTATGTGCATTTTTGCCTCCTAGTTGGAACTGCGTGCCAGTCATGCAAACGCGTCAATCCTCAGATGTTCACCACGGCAGCGAATAGGTTTTGGTATTGGTGAAGCTCTTCATCGCCTCCTGCACGCCTTCCTTATAGCCTAGCCCGGAATCCTTCACGCCGCCGAAGGGCGTGAGTTCGAGGCGGTAGCCGGGCACCTCGCGCACGTTGACGCTGCCCACCTCCAGTTCCGAAATGAAACGTGTGATGTAGTCGAAGCGGTTCGTGCAGATCGACGAGGACAGCGCGTAGTCCGTGCTGTTCGACATGCGGATCGCTTCGTCGATGTTGCCAAAGCGCATGATCGGCGACACGGGGCCGAAGGTCTCGTGCTTGACGAGCGGCATATCCGGCGTCACGCGATCGACCACAGTGGGCGCATAGAGCGCGCCGTCGCGCTGGTTGCCCGCCAGCAGGCGTGCGCCGCGCGCGAGCGCGTCGTCGACCTGGCGCTCGCAGAAGCGCGCGGCGGCTTCGTCGATCACGGTGCCCATGTCGACCGATGCGTCGGCGGGATTGCCGTATTTCCACGCGCGCGTCTTGTCGACGACGAGGTCGGTGAAGCGATCGGCGACGGCTTCATGAACCAGCATCCGCTTGATGGCGGTGCAGCGTTGCCCCGAGTTCTTGTAAGACCCCGAAACCGCGAGCGTGCTGGCTTCGTCCAGATCGGCATCCTCCATCACGATGATGGGATCGTTGCCGCCCAGTTCGAGCACCGCCCGCCGATAACCCATGCGCGACGCGATCGACTTGCCGATCGACACGCCACCCGTGAAAGTGATCAGATCGATCGCGGGATTGGTGATCAGTTCATCGGCGATCACGGCCGGGTCACCCGTCACCACCTGAAGCATCTGCGCGGGCAGGCCCGCTTCGTAAAGGATGTCGGCCAGCAGGTAGCACGACAGCGGCACTTTCTCCGACGGCTTCACGACGATGCGATTGTTGGTCGCAATCGACGGTACGATCTTGTGCGCGACCTGGTTCATCGGATGATTGAACGGCGTGATGGCCGAGATCACGCCCAGCAGCGGATCACGCTGCGTGTACACGCGCCGCTTCTTGCCGTGCGGTGTGAGATCGCACGAGAAGATCTGACCGTCGTCCTTCATCACTTCGCCTGCGCCGAACACGAGCACATCGGCGACACGTCCCGCTTCGTAGGTCGAATCCTTGATGCACAGGCCAGCTTCCGCCGTGATGACGGCAGCAATCTCCTGCGTGCGCGCCCGTACCGCGTCCGCCGCGCGCCGCAGGATCGCGGCGCGCTCGTAACGCGTGAGCGTGGGGCGATAGGCGCGCGCGACGGCGAATGCGCGGCGCACGTCGTCGAGCGTTGCCTTCGGCACCGTGCCGACCAGCGCGCCGTCATATGGGCTGCGCACTTCGATGACTTCATCGCGCCAGATCTTCTCGCCGTCGATACGCAACGCTTCGTGGCGAATCTGCGTGTGTGCTTTCGTCGTGTCTGCAATAGCGTTCATGAACGTGTCCTCGTCACTGGAGATGGTTGAGTGCGATATCGATGACGTCGAAGTTGCGCAGCCGCGCGCGTTGCGCGGCGGACTTCGCGACGGGCTGGCTGAAGATCAGCGGCACGCTTTGCTCGGCGAGGCCGCCGTGCGAGCGCAGCGGCGCATCGAGCCCCGACAGGTCGTGCCGGATGCGTTGCGTGCCGAGCACGACGTCGCGCCTCGAAATCACGATCAGGTCGCCCATCCGCGCGGGCGGCAGCTCGAACCGCGCGCAGCCTTCTTCGCTGTTCAGCACGAGTTCGATGCCGGGCTCGGCGGCGAGCCTGCTGCGCAATGCATCGATATCCGCCGATTCGGGCAGGTACACCGTCGCGAACGAACCGAGCGCGCCGTGATGCACGACATACGGATCGGTGATGGGCAGGATCACGCGCGCCTGGTCCTTGCCGAGCCATTCGTCGAAGCGCTCCTGCAGATAGATCACGTTCGGCTCGCCGTCTTCGTTGTGTTTCGCGTTCATGCCGTGGTCGGCCGTGATCGCGACGATGGCGCCCAGTTCGTCGAGCCGTTGCAGATAGCCGTCCATCATCTGATAGAACGCGTTCGCGCCGGGCGTGCCGGGCGCGCATTTGTGCTGGACGTAGTCGGTGGTCGACAGGTACATCAGATCGATCTCGCGTGTTTCCAGCAGGCGCACGCCCGCCGCGAACACGAACTCCGACAGCTCGGCGCTATAAACGCTAGGCACCGGCTTGCCGACGAGTTCGACCACATCGTCGATGCCGTTTTCTTCGAGCGACGCCTCATCCGCTTTCTCCGATGAAAAGCAGATCCCCTTCAGGCCTTTACCGAGCAGGCGGCGCAGCTTGTCCTTAGCGGTGACGACAGCAACCTTCGCGCCCGCCTCCGCAAAACGCGCGAGCACGGTTGGCGCGACGAGGTATTTCGGATCGTTCATCAGCACCTCGGTGCCGCTCTCGCGATCGAAAAAGTAATTGCCGCTGATGCCATGCACGGCTGGCGGCACGCCCGTCACGATCGACAGGTTGTTCGGGTTCGTGAAGCTCGGCACCACACAGTCGCCCTTGAGCGCGGTGGCCGGTTTCAACAGTTTGCGGATGAAGGGCGCGACGCCCGCCGCGGCGGCCATCTCCAGATATTCGTAGGCGCAACCGTCCACACAGACCACGACGACGGGCCTGCGCATCCAGTTGTAACGGCGGCCGTTCACTTCGACGGATGCAGGGGATGTGCTCATTCGCTTCTCCTTTGACCAGGGTAATCCGGGAATTGATGATGTGGCGTTGTGTGGCATTGTGCGGCAATACTTGACATTAAAATTGACACTTTGTAGATTGTCAACAACAGACAACAACAAAGAAGTCTCCTCGGGGCCGCAGTAGTCGAAGCCGCATGTCGCAGTTCTGGCCGTTTCCGTCGCTGGCCGCGACGCCACTCATCAAGGGGTCTGGAAATGAAGGAAGGAGCGGGATTCAACGGTTGCAAGGGATTTCTGAAGGTGGCGGCGCGCTGTGTGATGGCGGCGTCGGTGATGTTCGGCGCTGCACAGGCCGCACAGGCGAAGACGCAGTTGCTGGTCTACACGGCGCTCGAAGACGAAGCGATGAAGCCGTACAAGGACGCGTTCGAGAAGGCGAACCCCGACATCGAGATCCGCTGGGTGCGCGATTCCACGGGCGCGGTCACGGCCAAGCTGCTCGCCGAAAAGAGCAACCCGCGCGCCGATGTCGTGCTCGGTCTGGCTGCATCGAGCCTCACGCTGCTCGATCTGCAAGGCATGCTGATGCCGTATCAGCCGAAGGGCTTCGACGCCCTGACGCGCAAGTACAGCGACAGCAACAATCCGCCGCATTGGGTCGGCATGGACGTGTGGGGCGCGACCATCTGCTACAACCGCGTCGAAGCGGAAAAGCGCCATCTGCCTAAGCCGACTTCGTGGGAAGACCTCGCCAAGCCGATCTACAAAGGGATGATCGTGATGCCGAGCCCGGTCTCGTCGGGTACGGGTTATCTCGACGTCACGTCGTGGCTGCAAACCTTCGGTGACGAGAAAGGCTGGCAGTACATGGACGCGCTCGACAAGAACGTCGCGCAATACGTGCACTCCGGCTCGAAGCCCTGCACGCTCGCGGGCACGGGCGAATTTCCGATCGGCATCTCATTCGAGTTCCGTGGCCATGAATTGCAGGCGCAAGGCGCGCCCATCGACCTGATCTTTCCGAAAGAAGGGCTCGGCTGGGACATGGAGGCGACGGGCGTGATGAAGACCACGAAGCATCCCGAAGAAGCAAAGAAGCTCGCCGACTTCATGGCCAGCCGGCAGGCGAACGAAATCACCGCGCAATGGTGGGCGATCGTGGCCTATCCGGGTGTCGCAAAGAAGCTGTCGGGCATTCCCGACAACTATTCGCAACTGCTCGTGAAGAACGATTTCGTCTGGTCCGCGAAGAACCGTCAGTCGATTCTCGACGACTGGCAGAAACGCTACGGCAGCAAGGAGCAGAAGTAGCGACGGGTCTCGCGTGAAGCGCGCGCGATGCGTGCGCTTCGTTCGGGGCGGGCAGCGCGCCGCATGTCGAGCGCGCTGCCGCGATGCGGAAGAGAAGCGAAGTCGGAGGATCAGATGACAGCGTATTTGAGCGTGGAGCAGGTTTCCAAGCGGTTCAACGAGACGACCGTTCTGAACGATATCCATCTCGGCGTGAAGAAGGGCGAGATGCTGTGTTTCCTGGGGCCGTCGGGGTGCGGCAAGACGACCTTGCTGCGCATCATCGCCGGGCTCGAAACGCACAGCGCGGGCCGCATCATGCAGGACGGCCGCGATATCTCGCGCTTGCCGCCGCAGTTGCGCGATTACGGCATCGTGTTCCAGTCGTACGCGCTGTTTCCAAATCTGACGATCTTCGACAACGTGGCGTATGGCCTCGTGAATCGCAAGATGAAGCGCGCGGCGATCGCGGAACGCGTCCACGAACTGCTTGCGCTGGTGGGTTTGCCGGACTCGCATCGCAAGCATCCTAACCAGTTGTCGGGCGGCCAGCAGCAGCGTATTGCGCTCGCACGGGCGCTGGCGACGTCGCCGGGCTTGCTGTTGCTCGACGAGCCGCTATCGGCGCTCGATGCGCGCGTGCGCGTGCGCCTGCGCCAGGAGATCCGCCAGTTGCAGCAACGGCTCGGCGTCACGACGATCATGGTCACGCACGATCAGGAAGAAGCGTTGTCGATGGCGGATCGCATCGTCGTGATGAATCATGGCGTGATCGAGCAGATCGGCTCGCCGCATGAGATTTATCGCGAGCCGGCTTCGCCGTTCGTTGCCGACTTTATCGGCAAGGTCAACATGATTCCCGCCGAAGTGATGCGCGACGGCACGCTGAAGGCAGGCGAGATCGGGCTGCACTACGGCTGCGGAAGCGCGCAGCCCGCGCCGGGTTCGAAGGTCTCGGCCTTCGTGCGTCCCGAAGACATTCATATCAGCGTGCCCGGCAGCGCGCCCGACAACCTGCTCGCCGCGCGGGTGGAAAAGCTCGAATTTCTCGGCGCGTTCTGCCGCGTCAGCTTCAAGGTGGAAGGGCTCGCGGGGCAGGAGATCGTCGCCGACCTGTCGTTCCATGAAATGCGCCGCACGGGCCTGCAAGCGGGCGCGCGTTTCGACCTTGCCATTCAACGCGAAAGCGTCTGCGTGTTCACTGCCGCGAAGGAGCGTCTGCAATGAGCGCCGTTCTGATCGAACGCCGTAGCGGCGAAGAAGCACACGCCGAAGTGCGGCAAATCACGCATTGGCATGACAGGATTGCGCAGCTTGCGTTGTTGCTAATGTCCGCGATGCTCGCCATGTTTCTGCTGATGCCGGTGGCGCTTGTGATCGGCAAATGTTTCGTCGATGCGGATGGACGCTTTATTGGGCTTGCGAACTTCAGCGGCTATCTGGCCAACGCAGCCGTCTGGACGTCGGCGCTGCATTCGGTGGCCGTCGCGTGCACCGTGACGTCGATCGTCATTCCGATGGCGTTCACGTTCGCCTACGCACTCACGCGTTCGTGCATGCCGATGAAGAACGCGGTGCGAACCGTGGCCTTGCTGCCGCTGCTCGCGCCTACGCTGCTGTCGGCGGTGTCGTTCATCTACTGGTTCGGCAATTCGGGGCTTCTGAAGCCGTTGTTGCATGGACATTCGATCTACGGTTTCTCCGGCATCGTGTGCAGTCTCGTCTACGCGGCGTTTCCGCATGTGCTGATGATTCTCGTCACGGCCTTGTCACTCTCGGATGGCCGCCTGTATGAAGCCGCCGACGCAATGGGCACGAGCCGTCTGCGTAAGTTCGTGACGATCACGCTGCCGGGCGCGAAGTACGGCCTCATCAGTGCGACGATGGTGTCGTTCACGATCTGTATCAACGACTTCGGCGTTCCCGTTGTGATCGGCGGGCCGTACACGGTGCTGTCCACGGATATCTACAAGCTCATCATCGGCTTGCAGGACTTCAATCGCAGCGCCGTGGTCAGCTTGCTTCTGCTATGTCCCGCGCTGGTTGCTTTCGCCGTCGACTACTTCATTCGCCGCAAGCAGCAGTCGCAACTCGGCGCGCGTTCGACCCCGTTCCAGCCGAAGCCGTCGCGCGGTTTCGACATGGCAATGCTCGCTTACTGTGGGATCGTCTGTCTGCTGATGATCGCCGTGGTCGGAATTTCGGTGTTCGCGTCGTTCGTGAAGTTCTGGCCATATCAGATGAGCCTCGGCTTGCAGCACTACAAGATGGGCCTGATCGCAGCCGGCATTTTCGATGCGTACAAGAACAGCCTGCAGATGGCGGCATGCGTGGCGATCGGCGGCACGGCGATCGTGTTCGGCGGCGCGTATCTCGTCGAGAAGACGCGCGGGCCGCGCTGGCTGCGCGGTTTCATCAACCTTTGCGCGATCCTGCCGATGGGCGTGCCGGGGCTCGTGCTCGGCATCAGCTACATCTTTCTGTTCAATGCGCCCGCCAATCCGCTCAATGGTCTGTACGGCACGCTCGCGCTGCTCGCCATCGTGACGGTGGTCCATTACTACTCGTCGAGTCACCTCACGGCGGTGACCGCGCTGCGGCAGATCGATAACGAATTCGAGGCTGTGTCCGCTTCGCTGAAAGTGCCTTTCTACAAGACCTTCTGGCGCGTCACGGTGCCCGTATGCCTGCCGTCGATCCTGCAGATCGCACGCTATCTGTTCGTCAACGGCATGACGACGGTATCGGCTGTCGCATTCCTCTATTCACCCGACACGCAACCGGCATCGGTGGCGATCCTCAACCTCGACGACGCAGGTCAGATCGGACCGGCCGCCGCGATGGCGACACTCGTCCTCGTTACCGCTGCATTCGCGTGTCTGCTGTTTGCCGCCGTTTCGCACGGCGTGTTGCGTCGAACCCAGGCATGGCGCACCACGCGCCGTGGCTGAACCGAACTTTTCATCGTTTCCATCAAGGAGATGCCGTGAATCTGCCCCGTCAACCGATTTTGCTCACTCCCGGTCCGCTCACCACGTCTGATCGCACGCGCGACGCCATGCTGCGCGACTGGGGATCGTGGGATGGCGACTTCAACCAGATCACCGCACGGATTCGCCGCGAGACGCTGCGCATCGTGCATGGCGAAGACACACACGAGTGCGTGCCCTTGCAAGGCAGCGGCACGTTTTCGGTCGAAGCGGCCATTGGCACGCTGGTTCCGCGCGACGGCCATGTGCTGGTGCCGAACAACGGCGCTTATTGTCAGCGCATCGCGAAGATTTGCCGGGCGCTCGGACGGCGCCATCAGACCATCGACTACGCGGAAGACACGCAGGTCAAACCCGCCGACATCGACCGCGCACTCGCAGCCGACCCCAGCATCACGCATGTCGCGCTGGTCCATTGTGAAACGGGCGCGGGCGTGCTCAATCCGTTGCATGAGATCGCGATGGTGGTGGCGAAGCATGGACGCAGCCTGATCGTCGACGCGATGAGTTCGTTCGGCGCGATCGATATCGACGCACGCCAGACGCCGTTCGATGCCGTCGTCGCTGCGTCGGGCAAGTGCCTGGAAGGGGTGCCCGGCATGGGATTCGTGATCGTCCGGCGCAGCACGCTCGAGCGCTGTGAAGGCAACAGCCATTCGCTCGCGATGGATCTCTACGATCAATGGGCCTACATGAACCGCACGACGCAATGGCGCTTCACGCCGCCGACGCATGTCGTCGCAGCGCTCGATCAGGCCATCGCGCAGTACGTCGAGGAGGGCGGTCTCGAAGCGCGTGGCGCACGGTATATGCGCAACTGCCGCGCGCTGATCGACGGCATGGCGGAACTGGGGTTCAGGCCGTTTCTCGACCCGTCGATTCAGGCGCCGATCATCGTGACGTTCCATGCCCCCGACGATCCCGCCTACGACTTCAAAACCTTCTATCAGGAGGTGAAGAAGCGCGGCTATATCCTCTATCCCGGCAAGCTGACGCAGATCGAAACGTTCCGCGTCGGGTGCATTGGGCACTTCGGCGAAGCAGGTATTCCCGGCGCCGTTGCGGCAATCGCGGACACACTGAAGGCGATGGGCATTTCGCAAGTGTCGCCGAAAGCACTTGCGTGACTTGACTGACCGTATCGAAGACTTCGCGCGGTTTCATGGGCGCGAAGTCTTCGATCATCGCCGCGGCTTTCGGCAAACCAATTCTGCGAGCAAACATGCGACCCTTCTGGATCGAACAGGCGCTTTTCTCCGATGGTGAATTGTCACCTGCCTTGCAAGGCGCGACTACGGCCGATGTGTGTATCGTCGGTGGCGGCTATACGGGACTGTGGACAGCCATTCAGGCGAAGCTGCTCAAGCCCGACATCGATATCGTGATCGTCGAAAGCGATCTTTGCGGCGCGGGCGCGAGCGGCCGCAACGGCGGCTGCATGCTGACGTGGTCCACGAAGTTCTTCACGTTGCGCCGCCTGTTCGGCGAAGCGGAAGCGCTGCGGCTGGTCAAGGCATCCGAAGAAGCCGTTCACCGCATCCGCGATTTCTGCGCGGCGCATCGTATCGATGCCGAACTGCGCATGGACGGCACGCTCTATACGGCGACTTCGCGCGCGCAGATGGGCGCACTGGACCCCGTCATCGCCGCGCTGCGCGATCACGGCATCCATTCCTATCATGACGTTTCACCCGATGAGGTGGCGCGGCGTTCCGGCTCGGCGCGCAATCTGGGCGGCGTGTTTTCGCCTACGGCGGCGACGGTGCATCCCGGCAAGCTCGTGCGCGGCTTGCGGCGGGTCGCGCTCGAAATGGGCATACGCATCTACGAACGCACGCCGATGCTCGACTTTTCAGGCGGTGAGCGCGTGACGGTACGCACGCCGTCGGGAAGCGTAACGGCCGGCAAGCTCGTGCTCGCCATCAATGCCTGGATGGCGAGCCGCTTCAGGCAATTCGAACGCACGCTCGCAATCGTCTCCAGCGACATGATCGTCACGGAGAAGTGCCCCGAACTGCTGGCGCGCAGCGGCCTGATGGACGGCGTATCGGTGCTCGATTCGCGCATCTTCGTCTACTACTACCGCAGCACGCCCGACGGGCGACTGATGCTGGGCAAGGGCGGCAACACGTTTGCGTGGCGCGGCCGGATTGCGCCCGTATTCGATCAGCGCTCGCAGTATGAAGCCGAGCTGACACGCGGCCTGCATGCATTCTTTCCCGCGTTGCGCGAGGTGCCAGTGACAGCGAGCTGGAACGGTCCTTCGGATCGGTCGGTGACGGGCTTTCCGTTCTTCGGCAGACTCGACGACGCACCCAATGTGTTCTATGGTTTCGGCTATTCGGGCAACGGCGTGGGACCGACTTACATGGGCGGACAGATTCTGTCTTCGCTGGTGTTGGGACTCGACAACGCGTGGACACGCAGCCCGTTGACGCGTGGACCGTTGGGTCACTTTCCGCCGGAGCCGGTACGGTATGTCGGTTCGATCACCGTGCGCAATGCGATTCGCCGCAAGGAGCGCGCCGAGGACGAGGACAGGCAGCCGTGGCTGGTTGACCGGTGGCTGAGCCGGTTTGCGAGCGCGGCGGGCAAATCGGACAAAGCGTAGTCAGGCGTAGTCGGCTGTACTCTCTACGCCTCTGCGACGGATGCCCCGTTAGAACGCGCGGCCTCGATCCAGCGCTCATGCGCGCGCCGCATCCTGGCGATACCGTGCGCGACATGCTCGCGCACGAGCGCGACCGCGCGGTCTTCATCGCCGCTTGCGAGCGCGTTGACGATCTTCTCGTGCTCGACGACGGATTCGCTCAACGCGCTTTGATCCGTTTCGATCGCCGCCTGGCGCAACAAGCCGAGTTGCAGCACGAGCTGGCGATACGTCGCGATAAGATGCTGATTGCCGACGCCTTCGACCATCGCACCGTGCAACTGGACATTCAGCTCTGTGTAGCGCGCGAGATCGCGTGTTTTCTTCGCCGTTTTCATCGCCGTGATGATGCCCTTCAACGTGGTGAGCGTTTCCGGCCGCATGTTATTTGCGAGCTTCCGGACGACCGATTCGTCGAGCATCGCGCGTACTTCGTAAATTTCTTCCGCTTCCCGCAGCGACACGACACGTACGATCACGCCTCGGTTCTTTTCGGTCTTCAGTAGCCCGGACGCCTCCAGCGCGCGGAAGGCTTCGCGCACGGGGCCACGCGACACGCCCAGGCGTGTGGCGATTTCGACTTCGTTGAGCTTTTCGCCGGGCGCGAACTCGCCCGACAGAATGCTGCGGTGAAGACTTTCCTGCACGAGCATCGCGAGGGATTGTCGACGCAGAAGTTCGAAGGCATCGGGCAGGTTGTTGTTGTCGGTCATGGAGATCGATCCCGGAGTGTCGGCGGTTACATATCATCTGCGCAAACATTGCGGCGCATTTTGTTTATTGTCAACAGTAACCGTTGGGTCCCAGTGCGAGTCCAACACGTTTCAGTCCAATGGCGAGGGATTCGGGAGATCCGGCACGATCGAGACGCGCTCATCGCAAGTAGCGCAACGCTGTCGCAAGCGCTCGCAGAAACACGTTCGGTGTATGCACGATTCATGCACTTCGTGCGGTTGCCGCCCCCGACCACCTGGCGCATTCCTGCAAGCGCTTGCGTCAACCGTCTACGAAAAGAACGCGAACGGCAAAATCGCAGCGATATAGACGGAGATTCCGAACGTAGCAAAGCCCAGGCTGATCGCCAGCAACCCTAGAACGCCAGCGGCGATTGCTGTTCCGACGCACCAGCGGTGCTGGATTTGACGGCCCGCGATGATGCTTCTGTCCACGGGCGTTGCCGCGACAGTTTCTGCCGTACTTGTGTATTGACGAAATCTCAACCGAAGCATGCACAACCTCGCTTTCTTTAGGCTTGAAATTTTCTTACTTGCCGTGTAACGAATTTATAAAAGCATAGGTGCGCGCTGTTAATTCAGCATATGCGAGCGCGGGATATAGGGTCGTTCGGCAAGGACCGGGTGGGCGAGCGCCATGTTGCCGAGGATAGTCAGGTACCCAGCTAATTGAAGCCGGATACGTTGGAGGTGTTGGACAATCCGATGAAGCGTTTTATGCGAAGCGGGCAAGAAACCCGTCTCGTTCGCCACGGCGTTGGGTGCGGCAGCGGTTTGATGCACCTCGTCGATGGACGCCACCCCTCAGTACAGCAGTTCTCAGACTAGTTGACTACTTCCTGCACGGCACCAACGGAGGCCCCGATTTCGTTCGACAAGCAGATCCTGATCTGAGACGCGACATTCCCGCTTAGAAGCCGGGATGTGTAGCGGCGGCTCCGCTTCAATTGGCCATTGGCACGCTCGCTGTTATTCCGCGCTTGCGCGGTGAAGTTGCCGCCAGTCGCCGGGCGTCACGCCCATCCGCTCAGTGAATACCCGTCGAAAGGCGGACACCGACTGGTATCCGACCAGATCGGCGACCGCCTCGGTGGACGAAGTGGATTTTCGCAGGGCATTTGCTGCTGCGCTCATCCGTATATCGGTTAGCAGATCCATCGCGGAACGGCCCAGACTGGCCTGGAAATGCCGCTTGAACGTGGCGCTAGACATGCTGCAAAGTCCCGCCAGTTCAGGAAGCGTCCATGCCCGGGCTGGCTCGCTGAACATGGCAGCGGCGGCCGCTGCGAGCCTTGGGTGGGCGGCAAGCGCCAGCACCCCGGTGCGCCCTTGACCCGCCTCGCCCGCTGCCCGTAGCGTCAACGCAAACAGCGCAGACGAAAGGGCGTTTAGCACGGCGCCGCTGCCCACTTCGTTGTCCATCGCTTCAGCGCGCATCAGCGCGACCAGTCGGCTCAGGCGTTCGGCTTGCGGCAGACTTTGTGTGGCGATGCCGATATCTTCGGTGCTAACCACGAGTTCCATTGGCAGGTAGCTCCGGATCAACCGGTCATGAGGCGGCGCGACGACAAACCGCCCGCACAACATATCGAATGCCTCGCCGTCGCCGCTACTTTCGTTGATAAGGAGACTGCCCGACGTGCGAACCCTGGTCGGTGCCGGTGCGCCGCCGCTGCCGTCATGTAACGCGTGCGCCGAACCGTGCGGCAGCAAAGCGATGTCGCCTGGCCGCAGTTCGCAGGTTGAGCCGCTTTCCCGGTTCTCGAATACGGCCGTGCCCGTCAGTACGACGTGGTACGGCATTTCTTGCGCTCCGGCCTGGGCGTATTCGATTGCCCACGGCATTCGCATTGCACAGCGAACTTCCACTTTCCCCGTGATGGTCACGAGTTCCATGAAACGGGTGAGCCAGTCGGTCTGATCTTGCATATCGGACCTCCTTGTTTGATCTCTGTAAGACGACCATCCCGCACTCAGTTGCTGTGTTTGACAAGCGCAACGAGCTCATTGCGCAGCGCCACGACAGCCTTTTGTGCATTTGCGAACTTGGCCGGTGCCAGGTCCGCCAACTGTGAGAGATTCATCGTCAGGGCCTTTTCGCACAAGTATCGCCCGCTTTTTGTCAGGAGGATTCGCACCTGACGCTCGTCTTCAGGGTCACGCTGCCTTTCCAGGTAGCCCATCCTCTGGAGCTTCTTCAAGATCGGCGTAAGCGTGTTCGATTCAAGAAAAAGCCGTTCGCCCAGTACGCCGACGGTCTGATTATCTGTCTCCCACAGCGCAACGAGTGTGATGTATTGCGTGTAAGTAATCCCAAGCTTATTGAGTATCGGCTTGTATGCCTTGCCAAACGCCAGGTTCGCGGAGTAGACCGCAAAGCACAGGTAATCGGAAAGCCTGAGACTTGCTCGTGCCAGTTGATCAGGGGATTTCATCTGTTTCCTCTCGAACCCGTGCCTGACGTTTCGCAAGATTTACGAAAGATCAACCGACGAAAAATAATAAACCGCGAGGGCGCAAACACTTCGAGTGCGACCGGTGATCCCACGTCGCGTAGAGGTCTTGCGGCGCCCCCGAGCTTTCTACGCTGGGGCACCATTGGTTGAGCATTCGCTGTATGCCCTATCGTTCGCTTCAATGAGGCTCGCGATACAGAGCGCCAAGCTTGTTGCCGTCTGGATCGCGCAGATAGGCGAGATAGAGGTTGCCGTATGCGGTCTCACGAACCCCGGGTGGAGCTTCAGCCGAAGTTCCGCCATTGGCGATTCCCGCAGCATGCCACTGGTCTACCTGTTCGGACGACTGGCAGGTAAAACCGATGGTTCCACCGTTGGCGGAAGTGGCGGGCTGACCGTTGATCGGCTGGGTGATGATGAAAAGCGACGTCTCGGCGCGATAAACGTAGCGCCGACGCTGATCGTTGTCATCGCTTAGGCCTTCGCCATAACCGATCGGGCCGAGCAGCGCATCGTAAAAGCGTTTTGCTGTCTTCAGGTCGTTGGTGCCGACCACTACGTGACTAAACATGGTTTCCGTCCTGCTGAATAAAGTAGGCAACACCTCATCCGATGCTGTGGCCGACGCGCACGAAGAGTGACAAGGCGCGGCGGCCCCGCTGGCGAGGGAATTACCGTCAAGCGGTATGTGAAGAGGGCATTGCGCCCCTCGTCCGGTTACGCGGTTACGACGTTCGTGACGACCTCAATGTTGCCGCGCACCGCCTTCGAGTACGGGCAGATCTGATGGGCAAGGTGGGCGATTGACTCCACGACTTTCTGTTCGAGGCCCGGCACGCGTACAGTGAACTGGGCGCCGAGGAACCACGCGGGACCGGTCTGCCCGATATTTACCTTGATGTCGACCGAATAATCGCGCGGCAGCGTTACTTTCTTTAGCTGGGCTGCCATCCCGAACACGGTGGTGTAACAGGCCGACCAGGCACCAGCAAAGAGCTGCTCGGCTCGCGGGTGCGGCTCAGTTGCGATGAATTCGAGGTTCTCAACGCCGGGGGCTGTCAGTGTGAGGTCATAGACGCCAAACTCGCCCCGCTGGCGATCAGCATTTCGATTGACCGTGGTGTGAGTGTTACCGAAAGCGAGGACTTTCTCGATCTTTTCCATGATGGTTTCCTTCATAACTACGAATATCAGAATCATTTAACTCGCTAACGATATGATCGCGTGCGAGTTATATGAAAGCAAAAAATGAAACTGCAAGGCCAATCCAGGTAAGTTGCAAGCGCGATGCAATACACAGGAACGAAAGCTCTGTGCTGGTCCACTGTTTTCACAATGTAATGCCTGAGATGCGCGTGCGTTGTCCGATTACGCCGTGACCACGTTGAGGCCGACCTCGATGTTGCCGTGAACAGCCTTCGAGTAGGGGCAGATCTGATGAGCGAGAAGTGCAATCGATTCGATGGTTTCCGATGCCAGACCTGGTGCGCGGACGGTGAACTGCGCGGCGAGGCAAAACCCGTTACCGATCGAGCCAATGCTGACCTGGATGTCGACGGAATAGTCCGAAGGCAGGTTGACCTTCTTCATCGAGGCGGCAATCTCGAACGCGCTGATGTAACAGGCCGACCACGCGCCCGAAAACAGTTGTTCGGCCCGCGGGTGCAACTCCGTGCCGACGAACTGGTGGCCTTCATCGCCATCAGCAGACAAGTCGAGGTTGAGGACGCCATGCTCACCACGTTGGATATTGGGGTCGTGATTGACGGTAGCGTGGCTATTGCCCGAGAAGAGGACTTTATCGATCGTGGTCATGTTGGATTCCTTTCGATGCGTGGATGGGAGACGCCACTTTAAATTGAGGTGTTGCGCTCGCCGAGTCGCGAATGGCTCGAAGGCGTGCTCGAAAGGCTCAATCCGCGACTGACGGTATCAGGGCTCGACGAATTGCCGACGGCATAACCTGCCTCATTCGCGATCGGTACCGCTCGACCTGTCTACCCGGCACCGCCATGCATTTACATGAACTGCTGCGGCGCGCCGCGTCAGCGGGCGCCGCTCGAACTGCACCAGGATGTTCAGCCCTTTGGGGTTCCAGCGAGCGGAGGGGCCGTGTCATCGTCGCCCACCCGCCCTAGCGTAGGCAGGTACTTGCCGAAGTTCATTTCGAAGTCGCTCGGAACTCCGTAGGCCAGGCTACGGAGCTTGGCGCGGCGTGCTTGTCCACCTGGCGAGGCCAAGGCTGGGAAGAACAGGTCGATGCTCGACTGGAGTTCGGCAGCCGTCGGCGTCCCAAACCGGTTGACCTGGGCTTTCGCCGCGCCGAGTGTTTCGCGGTCGAATGAGGCGAGACGCCCGACAAGCGCATCGACAAAGGAATCGAGGTCGTCATCATCCAGCGTGCGGTTCACCCAGCCATAGCGTTCGGCGACATCGGCATCGAAGTCGTCGGCGCTGAGGACAATCTCAAGTGCCCGCGAGCGGCCGACCACGCGCGGCAGCCATTCCAGCGCTCCACCTCCTGGAAGCAGGCCGACACCGACCTCGGGGTTACCGAATAGGGCACCCTGCCTGCTGGCGAAACGCATGTCGCAGGCCAGCACGAACTCGTTACCGATACCGCGCGTGCGGCCGCGAATCTTGGCGATGCTCACGACTGGCGCGGACGAGAGGCGCAGTACGACGTCGCGCCAAAGGCCCAGCACCTCTGGCTGTTCGGCTGCTTTGGCTACGTCAAGATGGGCGACGAAAAAATCGGGGTTCGCCGACTGGAACACTACGACCTTCACGGACGGGTCCGTCTCAAGATCGGTCAATAGTGTTCCCAATTCGACGATCGTCGCAGGAACAAACATATTGATCGGCGGATTGCAAAAGGTGATTGTCCAGCGGCCCGGATAGCTGCGGTCGATGTCGAATTGCAAAGAGTCGGGCATGGTGCTTCTCCAAAGGCGATTGGTAGACCAATGATGTGTTCAGGGCGATCGAACGCCCTGGCGGCGCGCACGTCCGCAGACGCTTTCGACGAGCGAGCGGTGCAACGATGAGCTTAGTCTTCGCGACGAGAATTCTCTAAGAGATGTTCAGTGAGGGGCACGTGCCCAGGCGAATCACGCTGTAATGCTGTTCGTGCCGATCTCGATGTTGCCGCGTCGAGTCCTCGAATACGAGCAGAGCTGATGGGCCAGATTCGCGATGCGGGTGAGACGGATGCCGTCCCATGAGTCAGTTGCTTATCGCGTCTAAACCTGCAGAGACGCTTCGAACTTGGCGCACCGTTGGTTCAACCCAGTTCCGCCCGCAGGAACCCTTTCGACAGCACGCACATCGGCAACAATCAAGTGGTCGTTACGCCGCTCAAAACATACCGAGCGCGCCACCCCCCGACAACCATAAGCAAGGCCCCGCCTGTAGCCTCGTCATCACAGTCCAGTTGAAAATCACTCAACTCGCGTCGCGCTTCGCCGTTAACCCGTACGACATCCCACACCACTTCGACGCGTAACGTCGCCCGTTTCGCGACGTACGGGCTCGAATCGTGAGGGTTCGGACTGCAAGTTTGCCAGGGTTGGCAACACCGCACTGTGCACGCCCGTACTGCCCGGCGCGCGATCGGACAAACATCCGTCATGGTTTTCAAACAACTCTGTACCGCGTTAGTCGCGGTCATGCTGAACGTAGCGGCTGCGTCTGTTTGCGAAGCCCAATACTCCACCAGCTGGATGGCCAACACACATGGCACGGCGACGACTCGGGTAGGCAACGTGGCTCGCTCGATGTGGGTGGCATCCGAAGGGGTGATCTATACCGCGTCGATGTGGGACGAGGGCGAGGGCGGTATCGCGATCTATCAGAACGGACGGAACATCGGATCGATCGGGGCGCACGGCGAGTTTCAGGGCGGTGCGATCACCGGCAACTCGACGTCGCTATTCGCTGCGCTGCAGTTCAACGCCACGTATGGAAGCGGCAAGGTTGGCCGATACAACCGGGGAAGCCGCACACGCGACCTGCTGATCACGGTCAGCGACACGACCACCGAACACCTCGCGGATGTCGTCACCGGACTCGTGACGTCCGGCTCGCTGCTCTACGCGAGCGATTTCCCAGGCAACCGCGTACGAGTGTTTACAACGTCGGGCGTCTGGCTGCGCGATATCGCCGTGGCAGGGCCGGGCGCGCTCGCGGTGGACGCGGGCGGCAACATCTGGGTCGCGCAACAAAGCATGGGTGCTGTGATCCAGTTCAGCCCAACCGGCGAACGCGGTAACACCATCCAGTTGCCAGCCAAAGCGCAACCCTCTTCGCTGTATTTTGACTCGCTCACCGGGCAGTTATGGATCGGCGACGAGGGGCCTGACATGAACATCAAGATCTATGACGTGTCCAGCGCACCGTATGTTGCCGGTACGTTTGGTGTTCAAGGCGGCTTCCTCAATACGGTCACCGGCATCAAGGGGCAAGTCGGCGACCGGCGGTTCACGCGCGTGACCGGCATTGGCAGGGATTCTGCGCGCAATCTCTATGTCCTGAACAACCCGTGGGGCGGATCGTGGGATCTCGGGCGCAACGGCGGCACCGACGTCCACGCATACGATGGCACGGGAGTACTGCGCTGGCAGCTCCAGTCGGTGAACTTCGAAGGCAACGCCGCACCCGATCCAGCCACCGACGGGGCGATCTTCTACGGCGGTATGAACATTTATGCGGGCACCCCGGGAGGCGCCTACGTTGCCAACACAATCGATCCGTTCACCTACCCCTCCGATCCGCGCATCAATCTCGCCGACCACGAACGCGGCGAACATTTCGCTCAGGTCGTCAGCGTGGGCGGACACCGGATACTCGTCGCAGCGAGCCAGAATCCCGATACCTTTTACTTTTTCCATTTCAATCGGGCGAGCGGGTACATTGCGATTCCCGATAGCACGCTGCCGGGAACGTCGTTCGGTGCGGCGGCAAAAGTCCGCAATGGCTTCTGCCTGGATAGCAAGGGCGATATCTGGGCTGGCCTCGACAAGACCAACGCGATTTCACACTATCCGCTGAACGGTTTCGACGCGAACGGCAAACCGCTGTGGGGTGCCGCGATTACGATTCCGATTCCGGCGACGATCGGGCAACTGACGCGGATCATGTATCTGCCCGAAAGCGACACGATGATTCTCACCGGAATCACCGGCAGCACGGACTGGACCGCGATCGGATCGCGTGTCGAGGTGTATCACGGCTGGCTGGCCGGCAACAGGACAGCGCCGAATCCGGTGATCAACCTTGCTAGTGCCAATCCGAAATCGGTTGTGGCCGCCGGGAACTATCTTTTTGTGGGCTACGTCCATACCGTGCCGAATATCGATGCGTTCAACCTCACGACGGGGAAGCTCGACATCACGCTCGTCAATAGCAATCCGAACACAGTCGATGTGGGCAACGACGTCGACTCGATGTATGGACTTCGGGCGTTTCGGCGTTCGAACGGCGAATATGAAATCACGAAGGACAACTACAACGAATCGAGCATTGTGCTGTATCGCTGGACGCCGCCTGCGTCGAGCGGGACGGGCGTGAGTACGACGAAGTCGATGATGGTCTCACCATTCAGCGTGAATTGACGATGCGCACGGGCCGCCACGACCGAACTGGCGGATCGATATATCGGTGCGTGAGTGGGCTGAGATCGGGCCAATAGCGGCGTGTCGCCGCTCCCGGACAAAATGCGTTCTTGAGAGGCGCATAATCGGAGATGAACTGCGTTTTGTTCGGTCGGCGGACGCGCGGAAAGCGGCACCAAGCGGCACCAACCGGCAAGGCTGGCGGACTGACGAGTATCCTTAATCCGAAGGAGTTCGAAAATGACACCTGGCGGCGCGGCTCCGATCGAACCCATCAACATTGGTCAATTGAGCATTCAGTACCTCATTGACGGAACCGCCACGGGCGGGATGGGTGTTTTCGAATTGACTGTGGCTCCCGGCGCTCAAGTCCCCCCGCCACATAGCCACACGCGTAACGAAGAGTGCGTCTACGTGCTGGAGGGCATGCTTCGGTACTCGGTCGACGGGGTAGTCCGCGACCTGGTACCGGGCGACTGGATGTTTACCCCGCGTGGATCGGTTCATCACTTCAGCAACCCGCACAATGGCACGGCCCGCGCACTGATCGTCCTTACGCCGGACATAGGTGCTCAGTATTTTCGTGATGTCGGAACAGTCGTAAATGCCGGCGGGCCGGTCGACCGCTCGAAGCTTATCGGTGTCATGTCCAGGTACGGGCTGGTGCCAGCGCCACCACCACCACCCACACCCCAATGAAACCCGGGTGTTGGACGTCGGCTTTTTGTCGTGGCCCCGGCTAGATTGGAGCGGACAAAAGTCAGGCGTGACTTCATGGTGAGCGTGACCACATTTCGGGCGACACAATGAGAAAGCTAAAAATCATGGAGCACATCTCGTTGGACGGCGTGATCCAGGCCTCAGGAGAAGACGATTTCCCTTACGCTGACTGGACCGTGCCTTATCGGACCTCCGCTGGCAGGGATGCGCTCCTCGCCGAGCATGGGGGGCGCTTTGATCTGCTGCTTGGCCGTCGCACCTACGACATGTGGTCGGCCTTCTGGCCAAAGGCATCCAGCAGTCCGATGGCGGACGGTTTGAATGCAGCAACCAAATATGTCGCGACGCACCGTCCGGAAAGTCTTGAATGGGGTCCGTGCGAGTGGCTTGGACCGGACATTGTCGAGGGCATTCGCCGCATCAAGTCGCAGGCAGGCCCCGGCCTGATTCTGTGGGGCAGCTCCACGCTGACATCGACGCTGCTCGAACAAGGGCTGGCGGACGAAATCCTGCTGGTCGTCTATCCCGTCCTGTTGGGTACCGGGAAGCGCTTCTTTGCGAAGGGAACCCCACCGTGCGCATTCGAACTCGTCAACACAAAGGCCACTCCCTCCGGCGTCAACCTCTGCGCTTACAGGGTTACCGGCCCGTTGAAGACCGAGAAATCCAGCGACGCAGCTTGAGGCGTCGTTCGATCACCGATACTGGCCGCTGGTGTTGTGTGGAAGTTGGTTCAACAGGATTCGACGTCCGCGCGTGGAACCGGCAATAGCTAATCGAATTTCGTTACCACCGCGCTACCGATCGAACGAGACGACGAACGGCTCCGCCGAAGGCCGGCATGCGGTGCGCAAATGCGCGGCAAGGGATAATGACGTTTCTGCCCCGAAAGCTGCCGCCTGCCCCATAGGGCGTCCTCGGGTTCGAGCGGCCTATAATCTCTCATCCGCACCCCTTAGCTATTGTGTGGAGCGATCCACACGACATCTGGCGGCAGGGTGGCGGCACGCGCGGCGCCATTGCCTCCGCGGAAGCTGGTAACAAGCGGATACCGCAGACCAGGAACCTAAGCACGTTCAGACGCGCGAGCGGACGTGCCGCCCAATTTTCGTTGTCGTGACGTAGCCGCCCGCGACAACCTTGCTGCAGAGAAACCCAATGAAGAAAGGAAAGACGAAACTTACGCGCCATGATGCTGAGCGCCTTTTCGAAGGACTGCCTGCCGGGAACGTGAAAACATCGAGCCGGCCTGAGAACCCATTCGAAGCCGGGGCGTTCGACGTGGTCGAGCGCGTGGACGATGAGTCCAAACTCTGGAAAGACAACCTCATTTCACTTCCGAAGGCGATCGAGTTGCCCGCGGGCTACGAGTCGATATCTCGCATGCGCGAGTCGTTGGTGAAGGCGTGGCGCGTGAAGTGGGTAAGGGAAGGCAAAAGCGAGGTTGTCACCGAGTTTCCCGAAGGATGGACAGCCGTTCGCCCGAAAAGCGGCCCCATAGAGCTACGAGATTCATCCGGCGTGGTCCGAGCCTTATACGGCTGGGCCGAGGATGCTGAGCTCAGGATTCTGCCGCGATATCTGGTCGAATCGCAGACCAACAGTTCGAGCGGATTAGGTAGCGTGCTTGTCCGCGATCGCATGAACGGACAAATTCTGGAGAGGTCTTCCATCTGGTCTGCCCAAACGGGTACCAACCATCCAGATTGGACCAGGCTGTCGGTATGGCTCAAGGCACACTATCCAGAGCATCACGACCCGCTTCGATACTGGGAAGATTGCGAGCGCAACGTCCGGGACTGAGCTGGTTTGTGGGGGCACGGTTCTGGCGTCTGCTGCGCCCTGTTCAGCTAAGACAAAAGCAGGGGGCGGCGTGATGATGCCGGCTTCCCGGGTGCATGAACGGACATCAGCGCAATGGTAAACATTGACCACGATACTGCTTCGATATTTGGAGTTATCGGCTCGGTTGTATCGCTTCTGGCGGCCATTCCCTATGGGCTCGCGATTCTCAGGCGCGCCGTTCGTCCTCATCTTTTCACGTGGTTGATCTGGTCGATCGTCACGACCATCGCTGCTGCTGGTCAATTTGTTGCGGGTGCAGGCCCTTCCGCGTGGTGCACGGCGGCGATCGCCGTAACATGTATTCTGATTTTCGTGGCGAGCATCTATCGGGGTGAAAGAAGCTGGACCCGATCCGACTGGATGTTTCTCGGGGCAGCCCTGCTAGCCATACCGCTTTGGATGCTGACTGAAGAGCCGACCCTCTCGATCTGTCTGGTGACGCTCATCGAGCTTGCGGGCCTCGGTCCGACGGTCCGCAAGACTGTTCGCGATCCTTGGGGCGAAAGCCTCATCTATTTCGTTTTGTGCGTTGTCAAATATGCGCTTGCGATACTGGCCTTGAGACAATGGACGGTGGCAGTCGCTTTTTATCCCGTTGTCAACATCATGGCGTCAGCTGGCATTTGCATGCTGATGGTTATTCAGCGCTTTCGCCTTCGTTCTGGCAGCGCCTTCGATTAAGCGAACCGGAATGGGTGTGATAGACGCTGAATGACGGAAGCCGCACTCACGCGACGCCCCGGAAGATCCTCTAGCCATGAAACGAAAGGAGAGAACTCAATGCCGAGCCTTGAGCGAGCGCGACCGGCCATGTTTATCGACTTTGTCTGGCGCATGGCGCTACGCCTCGGATATCGATTCGCTCGCGTCTGGTGGCAGCTTCGACGCCCTCGTCATGAAGGCGCGCTAGTAGCCATCTACGTCGGGCGGGCACTGTTGCTCGTGAAGTCATCGTACCGTCCCGAGTGGAATTTCCCCGGCGGTAGTCTCAATCCCGGTGAGACGCCTGATGCGGCGGCGCGGCGCGAAATGGAGGAGGAGATTGGCCTGTCGTCGTACGCATTACGCCCCGCAGGCAGCGTTTGCGGTAGTTGGGAGGGGCGAAGAGACCGGGTGCATTTCTTCGAACTGCACCTCGATCGCATGCCCGAGTTGCGGCTCGATAATCGGGAGATCGTCGCGGCGCAGCTGGCATCGCCAGAGGAGTTGCACGGCATCGCGCTGACAGGGGCGGTCGTTGCGTATCTCGGCAGAAGAAATGCCGGCGGTTAGTACACTGGTGTGACAGGACGCTTCTCGTCCTTCGCGGGCTTATTGACCTGCCGGCTCACGCGCTTGTTCACCTGCTCTCTTCAGAGACTCAATCGGAAAAGGGGATGTCATGGCAAAGAATGAAGTTGTCTGGGGGATCCTGGGCGCCGCGAAGATCAACGACAAGGTTGTGCCGCCCATGCACAACGCACCGAAGTGTCGGGTGAAGGGCATCGCGTCGCGATCTCCGGAGAAGGCTCAAGAAGCCGCTGCCAGATATGGTTTGAGTGTTGCATACGACAGTTACGAGGCGCTCCTGGCGGACCCGGAAATCGACGCTGTCTATATTCCGCTACCCAACCACATCCACGTGGAATGGACGATCAAATCCGTCGAGGCGGGCAAGCACGTCCTGTGTGAGAAGCCGATCGGGCTGGACGCGCAACAGGTTGAACGGCTCATCGCTGCGCGCGACCGCACCGGCCGATACATACAGGAAGCCTTTATGGTTCGCACGCATCCACAATGGCTGAAGGTGCGGACCTTGATCGACGAAGGTGCGATCGGCGAATTGCGAGCGGTGACGGGCGGCTTCACCTATAACAACACGAACCCTGACAATATCCGCAACCAGAGCGGGCTGGGCGGCGGCGGTCTGCTCGATATTGGTTGTTACCCGATCACAACATCACGCTTCGTTACCAGGTCTGAGCCGACGCGCGTGGTTGCCCTGATGGAGCAGGACCCAGTATTCGACGTGGACCGGCTTGGCTCCGTGCTGATGGACTTCGACGGTGTGCAGGCGAGTTTCTTTTACTCGACTCAGACCCACCCGTATCAGCGGATGCAATTTCACGGGACCAAGGGGCGGATCGAAGTCGAGATTCCATTCAATGCACCAAACGATCGACTGACGCGTCTGTTAGTGAGTGAAAACACAGGTGCTGGTGTCGGGACTGATCGCTGGCTGGAACTCCCGGCGTGCGATCAATATGGTGTCGCAGCCGCCACGTTCGCGGAGGCGATATTGAGTGGAACCCAGCAGGCTATTCCGCTAGAAGATGCGCGCGCAAATATGCGAGTGATCGACGCCGTATTCCGCTCGGCGCGATCGGGCGCGTGGGAGAGCATTCTGGAAAGTTGAGGTGCATCCGCTGTAGCTAATGGCCTGTACTGTGGACAGTGTCTGAGCGTCGCACCCCATTACTCCGTCTCACCGTTTTGGGTCGATTGCTGCCGGTCGCATCAGGCCTGGATCTGCGACGCATATCGCTTTAGTGCGGATAAGAGCGCGGCATAGTGATTGCTCGATTCATGGTCGAGCAGACGGTGATCGTCTGCGTCGATATTCCAGTTCAATCAAGGAGGAACGGATCATGAACAAGGCAACCAGCGCACTAATCGCGGCCGTCGCGGCGCTCGCGCTGTCGGGCGGCGCTTATGCACAGACAGCGGGTGGCACTGGCAACTCGTCGAGCCATGGCAGCACGTCCAGTCCGGCAACAAACCAGATGAACGATTCGACGAGCGGCTACGGCACGCCTGGCACCACCAGTTCGGACAGCGGCATGAGCGTCGGCTCGCCGAACTCGGGCATGCAGCAGGGTCCGAACAACAGCTCGACGCCGGCTCCCAAGACCAACAATACACTTGCAACCCCGACCACCAAGTCGCCGGCTAGCAATTAAGGATCACACCCCGGCGCAGGTGAGCGCAAGCGAATAAGCGCTTGAATCGTAAAGGGCGCAAGAGCAACTGCGACTGCGCCGGCCGCCATAGTTTCGCGGCTGGCAGGCGCCGGTTGCGACGACCGACTTGCACGGTTCATTGTGGGCCGCGAGTGCCACGTGCGGTTGCACGCCGTGGCGCGTAAATCGTCGAGTCCACTTGTCTATAAAGTGCTGATTTCTGAACCGCGTTCTCTAAGCGGGGCACACAATTCGACGTATCGATCCGCGCTAGCTCAATCAGATGGGTTTGGGCCGTTGGCGTTATCGCGGCAATTTTGAGCCCCGCCAGCTGCGCTCAGTAAGCGGTCACTCGCCGCGAGCGGGCCATGATCGAGTGCAAAGGGACGCGGCGGCGCCCCGACCCCACGCAAACCGCCCGGCGTAAAACGGGGCCGCAGCAGCAAACGTCGTCCACTCGAAACAAATGTAATCGTCTGTTAATGGCGCAGGCGGCAACCCTGTTTTGACGGCAAAAGCGTCCTTGCGCTTTGGTACGATCGCGCCTTTTCCGCCTGCGCGCCGTCACCGTGAATCGTCGATATTGGTCTTTGTTTCATCAACATTGCACAAGGTGGCTCGCCCGCATCCAACCGCTGGCCGCTACCGGCAGAACGAAGGCCAGACTCGTCTTCATTGCCGTGCTGCGAGGCCTGCGTCATCCGACGCGGCGCGGTATCGCGCTGGCACTCGGCGCGGTGCCGGCGGTGTTCCTGCTGTACGTGCTCACGCTCGTGCCTTTCACACCAGGCATCGGTGACATCAGCAAAGTCCGTGTCGACCGCCCGGCGTTGATCGTGTCCGCCGACGGCAAACTGCTCGCGGACTTCAAGCCGGTCAATCGCGAATGGGTGTCGCTCAAGCAGATTTCGCCGTACATGGTGGATGCGTTGATCGCGACGGAAGACCGTCGCTTCTACGAGCATCACGGCATCGACTTGAAGCGCACCGCGTCGGCCGCGCTGCATACGTTCTCGGGTGACCGCCAAGGCGGCTCGACGATCACGCAGCAGCTCGCGCGCAATCTGTATCCCGACGAAATCGGCCGCGCGCCGACCCTCACGCGCAAGCTCAAGGAAGCCATCACGGCGTTCAAGATCGAAGCCGTCTATAGCAAGGACCAGATCCTCGAGACGTACCTGAACACGGTGCCGTTTCTGTATAACGCATACGGCGTGGAAATGGCCGCGCGCACCTATTTCAGCAAATCGGCAGCCCAGCTCGACATCCTCGAAAGCGCGACGCTCGTCGGCATGCTGAAGGCCAACAGCACCTACAACCCTGTGCTCAATCCCGAGCGTGCATTGCAGCGGCGCAACACCGTGCTCGGGCAGATGAACCGGTACGGGAAGCTCAAGGCTGGCGAGTATGAATGGTTGAAGCGTCAACCGCTCAACGTCGATTTCGAACTCCAGACCGCGTCGCCGGGACCCGCACCGCATTTTGCAGTGCAATTGCGTAAGTGGCTGATCGGATGGGCCGATCGCAACGGCTACAACATCTATGCCGACGGGCTCGTCGTGCGCACGACCATCGATTCCCGTCTGCAGGCAATGGCGACGCAGGCGATGAACTGGCAGACGAACCAGTTGCAATCTATCGCGAACGACACATGGAACGAACGCACCGGCTGCTGGCCGGGCAACGACCTGTTCCAGACCTTCATCCGGCAGACGCCCGACTACCGCGCCGCGCGCGACGCGGGTCAATCGGATCAGGCCGCGCTCAGGAAGCTCGCCACGGACCCCACGTTCGTCCGCGCGCTGTGCCGGAGCAAAGCGCAGATCCAGGCGGGCTTTGTCGCGATCGATCCACGCAACGGAGATATCAAGGCATGGGTGGGCAGTCGCGATTTCGGCGACGAGCCATTCGATCATGTGCAGCAGGCGCGGCGCCAGCCGGGCTCGACGTTCAAGCCGTTCGTCTACGGCGCGGCCTTTGCGGACGGCGCGCGGCCGAGCGATACGATCGTCGACCGGAACGTCGCGATTCCCCTAAGCGGACATGCGATCTGGCGGCCGACCGACGCGGAACCGCCCACTGGCGGACCCATGACGCTGCGCGACGCGCTTGCGTATTCGCGCAACCGCGTCACCGCCCAGCTTATACAAAAGGAAGGCCCCGAGAAGGTCGCGCGGCTCGCGCGCGCGATGGGGGTGCGCGAGAGTCCGCTCGAAGCGGTGCCGTCGCTCGCACTGGGCACAAGCCCCGTCACGCTGAAAGAAATGGTCTCGGCGTATTGCACGATCGCAGACCACGGTGCCTATGTCGAACCGCGCATGGTCACGCGCATCGAGGATCACAACGGGAAGGTGCTCGCGGAATTCCCGAGCGCATCGCCAGAAGTGGCGCTACCGGCAAGCGCAGCGCAAACGCTCGTCGACGTGATGCGCGACGTCGTCAACCGCGGCACCGGCTCGGACATCCGAACTCGCTTCGGGATTCACGCCGACGTAGCCGGCAAGACGGGCACGACGCAGGGCAACACCGATAGCTGGTTCATCCTGATGCATCCGCAACTGGTCGCTGGCGCGTGGGTTGGTTTCGACGATGCACGTGTGACGCTTGGCAGCGACTATTGGGGGGAGGGTGCCCACAGTGCATTGCCGATGGTGGGCGCGTTTTACGACATGGCGCTGCGCGCGCGAGTCATCGATCCCCGTGCACAACTCGGCCCGGAAACACGCCCGCCTCGCGTGGTCCGCGCCCGACGTCACCGTCACTTCCTGTTCTGGCCATTCTGATGTCGTTGGCGGCGACGCTTTCGTAACGCGTTCCGAAAATTGGTGGCGTGCCACTGCCGATCCCTTCGCGGTTAGCGCGATGCTCATGGAACAGGCCGGGGTGCGCCCGGCCTATTGTCGTTGTGGTGTTAGCGGCGCACAGCGTTGCTTGGGGATTGCGAAAACACGGCGCCTTCGATCACGCTACCTTGATGAGTCCAAGTTGTTGTAGCGCGGTCACGCCGTCGTCCAGTCCGATCTCTTCGACTATCTTGCCGTCTTTGAGCCGCAGCACGGTCGTGCCGGTGAAGCGCATTGTCCGACCGGTCGCAGCAGGTAACGATCCGATGAGGAAATCGCTGAATGCCGGACCGGTATGTGTGCCACCGCCTTCCCAGCGACCGACGACATAGTCGCCCTCGGCGATAAGATCAGCGGCGCCCCAGAAGTTGAGGTCCGGGAACGCTTCGCGGAAATCGGACATGAATGCCTTAATATCCTCGCGGCCACGCCGCGGTTCGTGCAGCGAGTATCGAAGAAGCATGTCGGGCGCAGCAAGTTCATCGACGATGTCGAGATTGCATGTCTTGCCCCAGAAATCGGTGAACCAACGCCCCACGACGGCTTTGTTGTCATCTTCCTTGGACATGGTGAATTCCTCATTGACTGAAGTTGGGGGAGAGAAACGCAATCGCTTCCCTCTGCCTGAACGATATGGGCGCAAGCAGTCGGATGCCCCCCGTTTCTTGCTGGAATACTCGATGACCCAACTGCGGCGTAAGGCGACGATGGTCTCTACGCGTATCGTGTCGTGAGCGCGGACGGCAAGACGGCATAGCCGTCGACGTCAGGCGTTACTTTGTGTTCGCAGCAACGAGACAGCAAGAATCGGAGTGCCTGTGGCGAGCGGCTGCCATATCGTGTTCACGCAGTCGCACAGTAGATGAGGTCATCGGGTGAAGAAGGGTGCGCGCGTCACCTGCATCTGTGGGGGCCCGGTCCCCAATCCGATCATCGATGTACGGCTCGCCTGTCCTTCATTGACTGGAGTCCGATCATGTTGCCGTTACTATCGCTTCACGCACTCGCGGCCCAACGCGGCGATGGACTGCGCCCTGAACTTAAAGCGTTGTTCGAACGCCATGCCGGGCTGGCGACTGGCCTCGCCGCCACTATCGAGCCCGTCGAACAAGAGTCGCTTTCCCAAGTGCCAGACGCCCTCGACGACGGGTCTGCGAGGGAGTCCAGGGCTGACGGATAGACGGCGAGCGCGGGAGCGGACAGTGGCACGCGCCAAAAGCATCGGTTGAAGGGGAACATGAACAGCAGTCGCTGACTGACGAGGACTGCGTGCGACTGATGTCATCGATTGTTGATTCGTCTTGCCCACGACAGGAATCGACACCAATCGGGGCCAAACGCAACCATGCGGCGCGCTGTCCTCAACGCAAACTGTCGTCCGTCATCAGCGGCGGTGGTATTCCCAGCCCCTGTGCCAGCCACCGCCCTGTCCATTGCCATAGACGACGGGTGGCGCCCTATACACGACTGGCGGTGGATTGGACTGATAGACGTAGGTACCCGGCGCCCCATATGCACCCGGTGGTGCATAGTGGGATTGATAGACTACGGGCGGTGGCGGCGGAGGAATCGGGTTGTAATAGCCACCCACATTGGCTTGAGCCGAAGCTGACGCGGGTGCGCAGACGGCCGCAGCGATTGCCAGCAGTGAGATTGCGTGCTTCATGATGTGACTTCCCTCGGTTCGCCGATTCGACCCGACAGTGAGATGGCCATTTGAAGGATAGTCGCTCAATCCACCGGCGAATGAAACCGTCGCCGCTTATCTGTAACGGTCGGTAACGCGCTTGTGACCGCGTCGGCAAGCAAGACAGGTAAGCCAGACGGAGGCCATCAGTGACCGCGACGACCATGGTCAGTCAAGACGGGTCATGCGTGGTTTCGGCCTGGCACTCTGCATCATCGTTACCCATTTTCTGCAATGGTTGGCCCTTCCGGTACGCTTGACCTCGGTCGTCAAAACGGTCGCCATTGTCTGGAGACCGACAAGGCGAGGGTCTGGAAGTGTGCGTGACACTCCCAGCACCCTCGACGATTTCGGGGAATCGTCAAACCTCAAAAACTAGGATAACGGAGGTATTGGCGATAAGGGGAAGCACTGCGCACGGTCGATTTGTCGGTTGGCCCGGCGTCGTGAGGTTTGTGAACGCCTTCCGTTTCCTGTCGGATCTTTTTTGCAGCGAGCCGCGCACTGTTCATCACGCTTCCCAGACAGGTTCATCGCGCCGAGAGCATGTCCGGCAGGATCGTCGCAGTCTCCCCGGTCTGCGCAGAGCGCGCTGCGGCCTCGGCGCAGGCGAGTGCCGCGATGCCATCTTCAAGCGTGACGGGCATGGCGGAGTCGTCCTTGACTGCCTGGACAAAAGCGGCCCATTCCGCTTCGTAAGCCCGCATGTACCGCTCCAGAAAGAAGTACACCGGCTTCGCAGTTAGCGTGCCTTCGCTCGTGATTTTTTCGACGGTGTTTTCGAGGACGTTCCCGGCAGACAACAGACCCTGCGAACCCAGCAGCTCGATTCGCTGATCGTATCCATATCCGGCGCGGCGAGAGTTCTTGATGACGGCAATACGACCGTCTTTCCAGGTCAGCGTGACCACGGCCGTGTCCACGTCGCCGGCCGCGCCGATTTCCGGATCCACGAGCGATGAGCCTGCCGCCATGACTTTCGTCGGCGCTCCACCCATCATCCAGCAGGCGATATCGAAATCGTGAATCATCATGTCGCGGAACAATCCGCCTGATCCTTTGAGATAGGAAATGGGCGGCGGAGCCGGATCGAAAGAAGTGATAGACAGCAGTTCGGCCTTGCCAATCTCCCCAGCATCGAGCGCATGCTTGAGCGCCGCGAAATTCGGATCGAAACGGCGATTGAAGCCGATCATGACGCGCTTGCCGGTGTTCGCCACCTTGACCCGGCATTGGAGCGCACGCTCCAGCGAGAGATCGACGGGTTTCTCACACAGGACCCACTTACCCGCGGCCGTGGCTCGCTCGATGAGGTCAGAATGCGTGTCCGTCGATGTCGCAATGAGCACGGCGTCGATCGCGGAATCGCCAAAAATAGCGTCGACAGGACGCGCCTCCGCGCCATATCGATGGGCAAGCGTGTGTGCCGCATCGGCGACGACGTCGGATACCGCGACGAGCTTGCAGTCGCGATTCGCAACGATGGATTTGGCATGCACCTGGCCGATCCGGCCGGCGCCCAGCAGGGCAACGTTTAGCATTTGAAATCGTTCCGTTCAAGGAAGGTTAGCGATGGACCGCCATGTTTCGTGAGGTCCCGTTTCACGGCAATTGACTTCGCACGGTCAGATCGAGAAGGCTTCCCGGAACCGTTGCAATGCCAGTTCATCGTCGCCACTGGCCCATGCCTCCATCGCGACAGTGCCACGGTATCCGGCTTGTGACAGGGCGCGAGCGATTGCCGGGTAATAGATTTCTCCCGTGCCCGGCTCACATCGTCCCGGAACATCGGCGACCTGGATTTCACCAATAAAAGGCAGTGCATTTCGGACGAGTTCGATGAGATTGCCCTCGCCAATCTGCGCGTGATAAAGATCGAGGTTGAGGCGCAGATGCGGACTGTCGACTGCTTCCACGAGAGCAAGCGTGTCGGCGGCTCTGGCGAACGGTACGCCCGGGTGATCGACGGCCGTATTGAGGTTCTCAAGGCAGAACACCACTTCTGCGCGGCGGCCGAGTTCCGCCATACGCGTCAGCGTATGCACGGCGGCGAGCCACATCGGTCCCGTAACCGATGGAGTCGGCTTCACGGGCATTCCATGGCTATCCAGTCCCGTACCATGCAGATTCAAACGAGGACAGCGCAGGCGCTTCGCTGCCTCGATGGATTGCTCAGCCGTTTCGACTAGCCGCTGAGCCCCGCTTTCCGTAATCAGGTCGCCTTCGATATATCCCGTCATCGAAGAGAACGTTGCGCCTGTCTGCTGTAATTCGGCGAGATCATGTCGGGTCCAGTCCCAGATCTCCACATGGAATCCGAGTTCAGCAATCTTTCTGACGCGCTGGGCGAACGGGAGGTCGCGGAAAACCATTTCCGCGCATACGGCCAGTTGAAACATGGTGACCCTCTCAAGTGAATTCAACGGTACTGTCCTGCGTATTTGTCGACGAGACCGACGTTCTCTTGCGTGACGAAACCTGGTCCCGTATCGATGCCGCTCGCCTGGACGCGCGGCGTGAGTCCATAGGTTCGGATACGTTGCTGAAATTTCGGATTGGCTTGCAGGGTGGCGATTGCCTTCTGGATATCGCGCGTATGGTCTTGTTTCATCAGCGCGAGCAACGCAATCGGGATGTAGCCCTGAAGGTAAGGTTGCTGGTCGATTGCGAATTTCACCGCTCCCGCCTTGATCCCTTTATCGACTTCCGACGTCATGTCGAACGTGGCGAACCAGATCTTGCCGGTGAGACCAAGCTTCTGAATGGCGCGCATCGCCGGCACCGCCGATGTCGGACCGAGTGCCAAAACCGCCTGTGTGTCCGGCTGCTTGTGCAGTGCTGCGAACACCTTGTTTTCGACTTCGATGGGATCGTTCCCGGAGTCGAGCGTCGACGTCTTGAAATCGGCGCCGATTGCTTCGGCAAAACCACGGCAGCGTTCGAATGAATCGGGATTAGTCGCGTTGTTGTTGACGCACAGGAAGCGCTTGATACCGGCAGCTTTCGCGCGTTCCCCGGCCTCCTTGCCCGCGAGATATTCCGGCTGGCCGACGTGCAGCAGTCCGCCTAGTTCCTGGTTCTGTTTCGCGGTGCCGGAGTTGAACGTGACGACGGGTATGCCTTTCGCGACGATCGTCTTGACCGGGCCACGCACGACATCGAAGTCGGCGATCGTGGTGGCGACGCCGTCGTAGTTACGTGCAGCCGCCTGGTCGAGCAGATGAACCATGTCGGCGAGGTCGCCGTTCGGCGGGTTGCGATAGTCGACCGAAACGTCGAAATCCTTTCCGGCATCGGCAATACCATTCTTGACCACGTTCCAGAACGGATCTGCATCCGGCGCGTGGGACACGACGACAAACCTCGCGCCCGCCGCGAGTGCGCTGACACTGAATGCCACCGTCGCCAACGCGGCGATCAGCTTTGCTGCTCCTTTCATGCTCGTCTCCTGTCGGCCCAAGTTGGCGCTTTAGCGCTTACTTGGGCCCCATGCAACATGGTTGCGGTTGATTCGTCCATCGCCGGTTGGGTTTCGGTCTGTGATGAATCGTAGGGCAGGAGCAGCAGGCGATCGCCGCAATAATATCGCCAAAATGGTTATTACTATGTTTATCATGGGCTTACGAACACTCTTCCAGATGGGAGACACGCTATGCATGCCCATGACCGGCTCGCGGCCATCGCCGTGCTCGACCGGGCGGGAGAGATATTGCGCACTGAACTCGGCGATGAGGCGCAGGCCGTCTGGCCCGTTCTGTCCGCGCTCTTGCAGAGCCATCTGCAAGATCAGCCCGTGAGCATCACCGTACTTGCCGATCTGTCCGGACTGCCTCGGACCAGCGCGCGCCGGATCATATCTGCCTTGAAAGCGAAAGGCTGGCTCGAGTTTCGCGCGACATCGGGCTTGGGTAGCCGGGCGACCATCGTCCCGTCTGCATGGTTACTCGATCGCGTGGACAGAATCACCGAGCAGACGGTGCAGATGATCGTTGGCGCGACGGCTGATGGCACGCTTGATCGCTTTGACGCCGTCAAGCTCAGTCGCGCAGGCGACGCCGGGGTTGCATGGCCGCATCCTGCGAGTGCCGGGTTCAACGATATCGTCGAGTTGACGCTCGTCGCTTACGAAGACCCCGTGTTCGACATCCTCAAGCGCAAACGGCCGGATATCGAGCGCTTCGTCGGTCATCGCTTGCGGATACTGACGTTTCCGCAGGTCGACTATCGCGCGAGGCTGGATCAGGTGCTCACGGACGAATCCGCGCGGGATGAGACGTCGCCCTTGCTCATCGCGATTCCGTTCCCGTGGCTCGCGGAATTGTCGAGGGACGGACATCTGCTTGAACTCGAGAACCTGCAGGCCGAAAGCAATTTTTCGGGAGCGGACTTCTACGAAGCTATTTGGGCGGCAAGCTGGTTCGACAGAAAGCTATACGCCATTCCACTGCAGCCCACCGTGGACTTTCTATGGTACCGGCAGGATTTGCTGGAAGTTGAAGGACTTGATCCGCCTCGCAGTTTCGACGATGTGCTTCGTATCGCAGAGCGTATGCATCGGCCGCGCCTCGGGCGTGCGGGCATTACGTGGAGTGCAGCGCCGGGTTTGCCGATCGCGGAAACGTTCCTGCAAATTCTCGGCGCGCAAGGCGCAGCAGAATTCGATGATGGCGTCCTGCAGGTCGATACGGCGATGGGCCGGCACGTCATCGAATACCTCCGCGCGTTGATTCCATTTTCTCCTGCTCGCGTGAGCAGTCTGGACTGGGCGCGCAATGCGCGGCTGTTCGGTGCCGGGAAGGCGGCTATGTGCTACCACTGGTCGAACCGCTACGGCGTGCTCGATAGTCACGCGTTGCTGCAACAGGGCGGGCGCGTGGGACTGCAGCTTCACCCCACTTACGCATCTGACATGGTGCCCCTGTCGCCGCTCGGCGGTGCATTGCTCGCGATTCCAGCGAGCAATCCGGAACCTGCTGCGAGGTGGGCATGGCGGGCCATCGAGACGCTGACGTCGTCCGAGCTCACGAAATATTTCGTGCTGCACGGTGCTGCGGGAAGTGCCCGCCAAAGCGTGGCGGAAGACCGCTACGTCAAGCAACGCAACCGCGTCATTGCGGTCATCGATCGACTCGCAAGTGACCGGCAGATCCAGACGATCCCGTCGCAGGCTCTCGCGAACTACCGTGATATGACGCAAACCTTGAGCGACCATCTCGAACTTCTTTTGTTCGGCGGCGATCAGGACATACGCAAAGGACTTGGGGCGCTCCAGCGCGCGCTGGCGAACGGACGCAGGCGGAAGCGATAGGGTGCGGAAGCGTCTTGGGGAAGCCTGCAAAGCCGGTCGGGACACGGTCACGTATGCTTCAAGCTATAGTCAATATGCTCGACAAGTCGTCTGTAACAGCGTCAAATTGCACATGAAACGGCATTCAACTCCACCCGGTCGACAAGGACCGGCGGCCCCTCAATGCGCACTCGACTCTCAACGACAACATGAAAAAGATCATCGTGAACGCCGGCCCATTCCGCTTCGTCGGCCGGCTGGAAGAAGAAAAAGCACCGCGTACCTGCCAGCGCTTCATTGAATTGCTGCCGTTCAGGAACAAAGTGATTCATTCCCGCTGGAGCGGCGAAGCCGTATGGATTCCGTTGGGCGACTTCGATACCGGCCTCACGTTTGAAAATCACACCAGCCACGCATCACGCGGAGATATTCTCCTGTATCCCGGCGGATTCAGCGAAACGGAATTCCTGTTCGTCTACGGCAGCTCGATCTTTGCGAGCAAAATGGGTCAGCTTGCCGGCAACCACTTCTTTACGTTGCTCGAAGGCCATGAGCATCTTGAGGCGTTCGGCAAACTCGTACTGTGGGAAGGCGCGCAGGACATCGAGTTTTCTCTGGCCGACGACTAGCGGTTCATCGATAAAGCCGTGAGCCCCTCCCATGACGATCGACTGTTGTCCGGCGGGGCGGCTGCGTCAATAAAAATGGCCTGACCGTCTGTCGAAGATCAGGCCGGGCGGGAAGAGTGGAAACTCGAGGCTCCCGCCCATTCGGGTTTCGCGGGCCTTCGCTAATCCCCGCTCGTGGCCTGCAGTACTTTCATCACTTCCGCCGCTGTGTGTTCCGAATGTTCGCGCAGTAGCTGTGCCAGGCGCGCGCCATCGCGTCTGGACAGTGCGTCCAGTATTTCACTGTGTTCGCCAAGAGACTCGGCCCAACGAAGCACATCTGCATTGGCCGCGCCTCTCGCGCGGTGGATCTTGCTCATCAAAGACGCGTACATGTCGGATAGCACAGGATTGCTGGCGACATCGACGATCTGCTGATGCACTTTCTGGTTGGCACGGTAGTAGGCCGTGCGTTTGCCATCGCGGTGATAGGTTTCCATGGTGCGATGGCGCTCCAGCAGTACCTTCATCTGCTTGTCGTCAATACGCTGCGCAGCGAGCCGTCCGGCCGTTTCCTCCAGCCCATGCAGCACTTCAAAGATGGCGGCGATCTCGTCCTTATTGATCGGTGCGACCTGAAAGCCCATGTGCTGCCGGTGGGTCACGTGACCCTCGGTCACCAGCGTTTTGAGCGCTTCGCGTAAAGGCGTTCTGGATATATCGAACTGTTCGCACAGCGCTTTCTCGTCGATATGGTCGCCGGGCGGCAATTCCCCTTCGAGAATCATCTCGCGCAACTGCTCTGCGATCGCCGCGTACATACCCGTGCCGCGCAGGCTGATGCGCTTGCGTGTTTCCGCCGATAGTGACTTCATGTCCGTGTCGCCTGTTTCCGTTTGTGTCTTCCGTCTTTGCTTAATTGTCGTACAGGTTCGTCAGACTATCTACAAAAATAAAAAACGCACAAAATCAATGAATTACGACGCTTGTAATTCATAATTAGGCATCATATACTGCGTTGGCGCATGCAGCGCACCGGGCCGAGCGCGGTCCCGGTCACAGACATGAAACCCGAAGGCCGTGATCAGGCGAACGGAGGAGACATAGATGCGAACCGTAAATGCGGCCGTGCAGGCCGAGGTCAGGACCGGCGTACGCTGGCGAGTCTTTCTGATCATGTTGATGCTTATTTCGATCAACTATGTGGACCGGGCCTCGCTGTCCGTGGCCATGCCGCTGATCGCAAAGGAGTTTCACATCGCCCCTGCAGTGCAGGGACTGATTCTCAGCTCGTTCTTCTGGACCTATGCGTTGATGCAGATTCCGGGCGGCATGCTGGCTGACCGCTTCAAGCCGCGCATCGTGATCGCGTGCGCCACGTTGTTCTGGGGCTTCTTTCAGGGCATTGCCGCCATCTGCACGACGGCCCCTGCGCTGATTCTCACCCGTCTGGGTCTGGGCGCTGCAGAAGCACCGATCTACCCGGCGGGCGGCAAGCTCAACGCCATGTGGATGACGCGGCACGAACGCGGCCGCGGCGCGACGCTGCTCGACGGTGGCGCCCCGCTGGGGGCGGCACTCGGTGCGGTGATCATCTCCGGGTTGATCAGCGAGTTCGGATCCTGGCGCACGTCCTTCGTGGTGGCGGGTGTGGGCACCATGCTCGCCGGCCTGTTTGCGTGGTACTACATCCGTAACAACCCGCGCGAGCACCCGGCAGTGAATCAGGCGGAAGCCGACTATCTCGAAGCGGCCCTGCTGGAAGAACACCGCAGCGAGCCGGCTCATGCCAGCGGCCGCAGCCTGGATTTCTTCCGCTATCGCTCGGTATGGGGCATGTTCTTCGGATGGATGTGCTTCAACTCGCTGTTCTACGGCTTGCTCACCTGGATGCCGAACTATCTGAACAAGGTTCACGGCTTCAATATCCAGCAGATGGGCGGCGCGAGTTTCGCGATCTTCTTCAGTGGCTTCGTGGGTGAACTGGCGGGCGGATGGATCGCCGACAAGTGGAAGGCAGCGGGCGGTTCGCCTAATCGCGTGATGCGCACGCTGTTCGGTATCGCCGCCGTGTTGGCCACAGCATCGATCTTCTCGGTCGCCTATGTCGGGAATCCGGCGACGGTGGTGGTGCTGCTCGCCTCCACGTTGTTTTTCCTGCGCTGGTGCGGTCTGTACTGGTGCCTGCCTTCCATCCTCGGTACACGCAACAAGATCGGCTTTCTCGGCGGTCTGATGAACCTGGGCGGCAATATCGGCGGAGTTCTCGTTCCGATCATCGTTGGCCTGATCGTGCAGACTACTGGCTCATACTTTCTGGCCCTGATGTTTTTTGCTGCCGCAGGCGTAGGCCTCTTCGTCTGTTCGACGCTGATCGACTACGAACGTAAGTTGCCCGTCTGAGCTTTCTTCACCTTTAATAACTGGTTGCTGACTTCATCATGAGCAAACGCGTCCTGCTCGGCATGCTTACCCCGTCATCCAACACCGCGCTCGAACCGATTACGAGCGCGATGGTGGCCCAATTGCCCGGTGTCACTGCGCATTTCTCGCGCTTCACGGTCACCGAAATCTCGCTGTCCGATAGAGCACTCGGGCAATTCGATACAACCAACATCATTCAGGCTGCCAGACTCCTCGCAGACGCCAATGTCGATGTGATTGCGTGGAATGGAACCTCATCTGGCTGGCTCGGCTTCGAGACCGACCGCCGCCTGTGCCGCGAAATCGAGGAGGCGACGGGTATCCCCGCGACCACGTCGGTGCTGGCGCTGAACGAGATTCTGGACAAGACGGGCGTGAGGAAATTTGGTCTGGTGACCCCGTACCTCAAGGAGGTCCAGCAGAAGATCGTTGCCAATTACCGCGAGAACGGCATCGACTGCTCTTCCGAAAACCATCTCGGTCTGAAGGTGAACTTCCAGTTCTCCGAAGTAACGGAAGAGACGCTGCGCACACAAATTCGCGAAGTCGCGAGGCAAAGCCCGGAGGCGATTGTCACCTTCTGCACCAACCTGCATGCCGCGCATCTGGCCTCAGAAGTGGAGCAGCATCACGGCATCCCGCTCTACGACACGATCGCTACCGTGGTGTGGAAGTCGCTGAAGATCGCCGGCTACGATACGACGCGGCTCGCGGGTTGGGGTCGCCTGTTTTCCGAAGTTGCCTGAGAGACCTGCCATGACAACCGTGTACGATCTGGTGATCCGCAACGCCGACGTGGTCACCGCGTCCGAGCGCTTCAACTGCGATATTGGCGTGAAGGACGGCATCGTCGTAGCGCTGGGCCGCGATCTTGACGCAGGCAGGCGCGAGATCGACGCCACCGGCCTGCTGACGTTGCCCGGCGGTATCGACGCGCACTGCCATCTCGATCAACCCATGCCTGACGGGCTGAAGATGGCGGATGACTTCCTGAGCGGCACTCGCGCCGCTGTGTGCGGCGGCACCACGACGGTGATCCCGTTCGCCGCACAGGCAAAGGGGCAATCGCTCAAAGCCGCGGTGGCCGACTACCATCAACGCGCCGATGGTCGCGCGGTGACTGACTATGCGTTCCACCTCATCGTCTCGGATCCGACGCCCGAGGTGCTGGAACGCGAACTGCCTGAACTGATCGCGGCTGGGTACACGTCTTTCAAGATCTACATGACCTACGACGATCTCAAGCTCAGCGACCGCGAGATCCTCGAGGTGATGGACGTTGCACGCCGCAACCAGGCGCTGGTCATGGTGCATGCCGAGAATTCGGATTGCATCGCGTGGCTGACCGACAGGCTCACAGAAGCCGGAAACTACGCGCCCATGTATCACGGGCTTTCGCGCCCGGCCGTAGTCGAGCGAGAGGCGACACACCGTGCGATTGCCTTCTCCGAACTCGTCGACGTACCCATCCTGATCGTCCATGTGTCGGGCCAGGATGCGATCGAGCAGATCGAATGGGCGCAGCGACGCGGCCTCAACATCTACGCCGAGACCTGCCCGCAGTACCTTTACCTGACGGCCGAAGATCTCGGCCATGAAGACGGCTATCACGGCGCCAAATGCGTTTGCAGCCCGCCGCCGCGCGACACGTCCAGCCAGAAGGCTGTGTGGAGCGCGCTAAAGCGTGGCGTATTCAGCGTGTTCTCGTCCGACCACGCGCCGTTCTCATTCGACGATCCGCAGGGCAAGAAGCCCGGCGGTAAAGAGGTCTCGTTCGAACACATCCCGAACGGTATCCCCGGCATCGAGACGCGACTGGCGCTGCTGTTCGATGGTGTGAGCCGCGGAAAGCTGTCGCTGCACAAGTTCGTGGAACTGACGTCCCTGAACCCCGCGAAGCTGTACGGCCTTTATCCCCGCAAGGGAACGATCGCGGTCGGTGCCGACGCTGACATCGTGCTGTGGGACCCGTCAAGGCAGGTGGCCATCGCGAACGACGCGCTGCACCACAACGTCGACTACACACCGTACGAGGGCCGAACCGTCCAGGGTTGGCCGAAGCACTGCCTGTCACGCGGCGAACTGCTGGTCGAGAGCGGCCGCTATCTCGAGCCGGAAGCGGGCCGGGGCCGGTTTCTCGCTCCTGGCAAACCGCAGTATCTCGACCTCTGAAATCGGAAAGCAGTATGAAGATCCTGGTAATCAACCCCAATATCTCCGAAAGCGTCTCGACGCTGATCCTGGCGGAGGCGCAGCGCAGTGCCTCGCCCGGCACCGAAATAGAGATCGCGACTGCGCCGTTCGGCGTTGCGTACATCGAGACACGCTTCGAAGCGCTCGTCGGCGCGTACGCGACCGCGTGCGTGGCGGCCGAACGCCACGGTACCTACGATGGTGTCGTGGTCGCCGCGTTCGGCGACCCGGGGCTGCAGGGCATCAAGGAATTGATCGATTCGCCCGTAGTCGGGCTGACCGAGTCCTCACTGATGACTGCGGCGACGCTCGGGCAGCGCTTTTCGATCATCGCGATCTCGCCGCGAATCAAGGCGTGGTACCGCGAGACCGTCGAGCGCAGTCATCTGGCGAGCCGGCTCGCCAGCATCCGCGCGCTTGACGAGCCATTGCGCGACATCGGCAGCGTGCAGCAGGACTACGCCGGACGACTGAAGGCACTGTGTAATGAGGTGGTCGAGGTTGACGGGGCCGACGTCATCATCATCGCCGGTGCGCCTCTCGCAGGGTTAGCACGTGAGATCTGTAACGAACTGTCGGTGCCGGTAGTGGATGGTGTGTCAAGCGCGGTTACCCAGCTTGAGAGCCTTATCCGGTTGGGTCCGAAAAAGGCGACGAAAGGCAGTTTCGCCCAACCGCCAGTCAAGCCGAACCGCGGTCTGCCTGAACCGCTTGAACGGCTGCTGGGCAGTGGCCAGACGGGCTAATTCGCCCCTTCCGGATGGATCTTCCACCTCTTCGCGAGTACGCCAGTCCGACGTCGTCGCTTCGATGCCCATTTCAAGCTGTCGATTGAATGACATGCGGAAAGCGCCGACGTCGGCTGCTCGTGGTTTGTTTTGACCTTGTGAAGTGCATTGCGACAGGGGAAACGGCTCCGTTGCCGCGAGCGCTCATCATGCTAAAGCCGAAGAAGCTCGCGGCAGGCGGGCGTTGTTGGCAGGCTTACTCTCCGCCAAAGTAGAGCTGACGCATTTCGTCTCCAGACGCCGGACGGGTCACTGCCCGAGATCCCGACGAGGACGAGCCAGACGCTGTTCCTCCGTATCCGGTCGCCCCGTTGCCTGCCGACACACGCGCTTCAGCGGCCTGAATATCGGCAGGGTAAGTGGGGTCCTCACCTTTCGCGGGATCATAGCCTGCCTGTTCCAACTGCTGCAGTTCTGCACGCACCTGCGCTCGCGTTACAGTGCCATCGGTCTGCGAGAAGGCGGCGATTGGCATTGCCAACGCTGAGGCGGCCACGATTGTGAAAACGAAAGATTTCATGATCAGCTCCTTCTGGTCGTCGGCATCCTTCAAAGGAAATGCGATCCCGTGAAGCCACCAACGCTCAATCTGGCAAAACTCTGAACAATGCACGCGCATACGAATGTCACCGTACGCCATGCACACCGCCGATGAACACATCGACACCAACAAGACGATTGACACAGCCTGCAACGCAATACATGCGGCAGGCGCGTGATGAAAAGTATCGTGTGTGTGGTGTCAATTCCGAACCCTGGTCGCATGTGTAACGGCACGAGGCCACGATACTCACCGATCCGGGGCTTTCGTTGCTTTTCGCTTCTAAGCGACGCCGCGCGGCGTAGGTGCAATGAACCCTTAGGCAAAACGACGTGCAACTAACCGTCAGCCGCTCATCCGGTTTCACCCGGCTTCGCCAGAAAGCCGCCCACAAAAGCGGGGCCACGTCCTCACGCGTTATCCAGCAGTCGACGGCGCTCTCCACGATAATTTTCAAGCCCGCGACGCCGTCGCGCGAACCTCGTAGTTGCTTTCTACCTCATACCTGCGTTAGGGTGACGCCAGCCCGCATTCAGCGGAAACTTTGAGGGAGAACACACATGAACAAACAGCAACTCATCGACGCCGTCGCGGCGAGCACGGGTGAAAGCAAGGCTAGTACGGGCGGCGCGATTGATGCCATCCTCGAGGCCGTGACAGCAGCAGTGACGCGTGGCGATACAGTTCAACTGATCGGTTTCGGCTCATTTTCGACCGGCGCTCGCGCCGAACGCACGGGTCGCAACCCGTCGACGGGCGAGACCATCACGATCCCGGCGGCGAAGACCGTCAAGTTCACAGCAGGCAAGGGGTTCAAGGACGCCGTGAATGCCGGGTGAGATGCGATGCATCTGATGAAATGACAGGCGCACGGACTGCCATGCCGCCGGACTCGATGTCATGTTTGATTCGTCCAGAAGTTGCAGGTTGTCTCTGACTTTTGGTGCGTGTTAATGCCCACCGGCCATACCTGGCGGTGGGTATTTTTTTGTGGCAAGGAATCTGCAGAGAACGTGGATGATCCGTCACGATGCGAGCCGCAATGCTTGAGGCAAGCGAGACGTCGGTCAAAAGCAAAACTGCCTTCTATCCGGACGCGCATCCGCTGTCTTGACTGAACACGAGCGCCGGGCCGTTTGACGTCTACCGAAGCGTGGCGTGGTTGGCGTCGATCACCGTCCGGTCCGTATCGCACAACAATGTCACGCATGGCGCCGGCGTTTTCGGCCGGCATCAGTTGGAGGCGGACTGCGCAGTTCGGCGTGCGGCGTTCAGTAACCACCGCCCCCGGAATTGGTCGAGCTGCCAGACGCGCCGTTGCCGCCTTGATTCATGTCTCCCGCAGCCGCGGATCCTGAAACCACGATCATTCCGAGGCAAACGAGACACGCAAGAACCGTTCGAAGTCGCTTCATGGTCATTTCTCTTGGCGAAGCTCGCAGGAACTCCCGCAGAGGGATATCCAGCGAGGCATTAACCGCGCTACTACCGAAAATGCCAAGTGCCGATGCATGGCGGACGCGTCGCGCGGTTCATCGCGAACGCAGGCGTCGACATATTCGTAAACGGGGCGCAGCAAAGCATTATTCCACTGGCCGGTCTTATCCGTGAGTCGGATGAGGGAGATCTGCTGTTCAGCGGATCTCGCGCGTGCGCCAGTTCTTCCACGCGATGATTCGAGTCACCATGAACACCGGAATCGGCTCGACACGCACCACGAGCGACTCGCCGTTATCCACATTCGATGAATGAATGACGAATGTATGTTTTTTCGCCTACTCTTTGATCGGTTGACCGCGAAACATCAAGCGCGCGTCAGCCGGAATAACTGTTCAGGAGGTGGGCCATTATGAAGACTTTAGTCCACGCAGTTTGCGCGGTCGCCGTGATCGCTGTGCCAATTGCATCGTTGGCGCAGTCGGACGGGGGGCTGACCCGCGCGCAAGTGCAAGCAGAGATCGCTCAGCTTCAGCAAGCCGGCTACAATCCGGCCAATGCAAATACCGTCGACTTTCCTGCCAATATGCAGGCCACCGACGCAAGTGCCGCAGGCCAAGGCAGCGGCTACGGTCCTATGACCAATGGTTCGTCGCAGATGGGCCGTCCGGCAACCACGAGTGGGATGAAGCCGGTGTTCTTTGGCGGGTCATAAGATTTTTCGGCTCACCAGGTCGGGCGATGAGGAGCACGCCGTCTCTGCTTGGCACGGTGCCGGCGTGTCGTGCTATGCCCGTCTGCCGAATGGTTTCGGCTGCCTCCTGAATGCCCCGAACCATCGTGACAGGTCGCCTTTTGGCGGCCAGGCGCTCTCTCCGGGCGTTGCACGAGAGTCGGGCGGTGATCGTGATTATGCCCTTCAGAGCTACCGACTCCCGCCAACCGATCACAATCGTTAATCTCCGATCCGCAGCACGAGAAAGTCACCGGCGTGGGTAGTGAAGCGCTCGCAGACACAATTGACGGGTTTCCAGTGACGTTCGCCCGATTTAAAGCGGATCCGGTAGTGACCCGGCGAGAGTCCGCTACTGACGCGCTGAATATCGTCGTGGTGAACGTCCGCGTGTCGTGGGCCTGGCGCGATGCCTTCCCCAATCGCACGGCCTGACCCGAAAGCAGCATCTCCGTCCAGGTCTGGCGCATTAATCGACTTGTTCTCCAGCGCCTGAATCAGGATCAACTCACGGCTGTGCTGCGCGATGTGATACAGCATGCGGTGCATCTCGTTCGTCGCATGGCGTGCGAGCACGCGCTCATTGTCGTGACGCAGCATCATTTCATAGCGCGACTGGGCGACTGCGGCGAGTAACTCGGCACGAAACTGCGAGCGGCGCAGGCGCTCAACCAGCGTGATAACCAGTAACGTGATCAGCGGATAAGACACCAGCAATGCAATGTCGGACTGATCGAACACATCGAGGCGGCCGTAGGGCGGAACGAACAGGTAGTCCGCGAGGCACAATCCGCTGACCATTACGACAAGCGCAGGTGTGAGGCCGCAGAAGTACTCGACCAGCACTGCTGCGATCAGAAATGCCGTGCCAGGCATGATCGGGCCAAGCAGTGGATGAAGCACGAGCCGCACAACAGCGGCGACTGCCAGCGCTGCCGCAGCGATGATCCAGCGGCGCGGACCATTTGGGGCCCAACGTCGGGCATTATTGACTTGCATGTAACACTATCGTTGGACGATCGTTGTATCGGGGTTTTGGCGCCTCCGTGTAAGAGCAAGGGCTCGCGGACATCATAACCGAACTGATATTGACGAGCGGTCCGGTCCGGCGCTCGACTGCAACCGTTGGCGCTGTCAACTGGTTCAGGTCGCCGCCGAGAGCAACTTTACTTTTTCTGTGCAAACCGCGTTGTGTTCGGCGCCTGTGAAGACTATTCAAAGTTATGCAAGAAAAATTAGTCGGCGTTGCGGAGGTGTTTGAGGTGAATATGGTGAATATTGCCAATTGTTAAGGCACGCTTATCTGCGACTCAATTTGGAAAAAATATAGTTCTCAAGCTGAAGTTTCAGAAGCCGATAGACCGTCTGCCAATACGGCGTAATTCTTGGAGAGGAATATGTCAATTCAGTCTATCGGGCAAAGTATGGCCCAATCGTCCAGTACAACCCAAAGCGCACAATCAGTAGCAGATACGAAACCGGCCGACACGAAGTCCTCATCAACGCCTTCGTCACCGTCTTACACGGTGAGCATCAGCAACGCTGGACGAGCCGCAATGCTCGAGGCAAGCGAGACGTCGGTCCAGACTGCACAAGAGGCAGGTCGCGGTGACCTTCAGGCGCAGCGGCTTTTGTCGCGGGAGCAGGCAGCAAAGGCACAGTAATACCGCTGCGTCTTCTTGCCCGTCATTTCGTTTTGATAGAACGGAGATCTTCCATGTAGCGTCTGGAAGATCTCCAAAGTCGGATGATGGTCATCGACAACAAACTTGCTGCTTTGGAGAATTTGCAGTTGGCGATCGACACTCTATCGTCGTTCTCTTTGAGGTTATCTTAAGGTTTTGAATCCAAGCGGGACACATGTGCCTCGCCTGAGCGCGCAACGACCAACGATGTGTGCATGCCCATTTCATAGTGCCCCGGTCTATTGCAAATCAGCACGTAGTGTCCTGGTGTGAGCTTCAATGACAGGCGCTTGGTCGAACCCCGCGCGAGGTCCTCCACTTCGCCCATTTTCTTGAACCGGCTTTCCGCGACCTGGCCTTTGTGGACAGGCAGATGTGAGTCGTCCATGTCTGTCTTCAGCACCACGAATTCATGTTCGGTATTGTCGCTCGCTGCATTGTTCACTTCGAACGTGACACGCCCGGCATTCGCTGTGCCGGGATCGAGCTGGATCGTCTTGTCCGTGAGCTTGACATGGATCGTTTCGTCCGCATTGCCGCTTAGCGGTGCAACGCCGAGCGCAATCGCCGCCAGCATGTACACAGTATGCATTCTGTCGATCATGATGTTTCTCCTCGAAAGGGCCACATAGCCGCAAGACTGGTCGAACCACAGTGCGGGATTCGCCGGCCCCCATAGCTCGTGGATCAACTGTTCTCTTGATGACCGTCGGGCGTAAGGCGGCACGTTCGCCAATGAGCATGGGTAGGAACCCTCGTCATCATCGTGGCCGCTGGAGCGCCTTTATCGCGGCGCTCATAGCTTCGCCCTCACGCAACGGCACAAGCAGGCCTGCACGCATTGCGCGCGTGAATTCATCGCTGATGACGGATCCGTGCTCGCCAGTGCTGGCGAACCTCGCTGGTAGAACGTGAGTGGGCATCGAAATATTCCGTCCGATGTCGCGTGGCAAGTCGCTTTCTGGCGCGCGCTGTGATGACGAACACTAACGATTCGAGTGACTCAACGTGATCTTGTTGAACCAGCTGCTGTGGAGCCCTGTCGCTCCATACGACCGGGTGACGCGTGGAGATTTTGAAGAGTTGGGGAATATTTGTGGAACAGCGGTCGTTTAGCCACTTGGGGCACCAACTCGCGGAACAACCTCTCACCAGTCAGAGTAAGGAGGGTGATCATGTCGCAGGTCTCGAGGGTTCTTAAAGCGGCGGCCGTAATCGTCCTCGCCGCCGGTTTCACAATCGGGCATGCCGCTGACGATGATGCTTACGTCGTCACACCGCTCGTGTCCAACCTGGCAGGCGCTGCCCCGAAGGTCGACAGGGTATTACAGAACGCTTGGGGTATTGCCTTTAGTCCGGCAGCCAGTCCATTCTGGGTCAACGACAATGCGACAGGCTGTTCCACGCTCTATGACGGAGAGGGGACAAAGGTACCGTTGCAGGTTTCCATCCCCCTGCCAGGCAATGTCATACCGCCCGGCTCCTGTCATCCCGTCCTTGCCAGCAATCCACCGAATCCCACGCCTGCCGCGCCAACCGGAATCGTGTGGAATCCATCCTCGGCGTTTCTCGTGCCGGGTACCACGATACCGGCCGCATTCATATTCGCGACCGAGGACGGCACGATTTCCGCCTGGGCCGGTGGGTTGAATCCGGCGAACAACGCGGTGATTGCGGTCGATAACTCGTCCTCTCCATCCGCCGCCAACGGCGCCGTCTACAAGGGTCTCGTCTTCGGTGTGAACGAGAAAGGAGCCTTCCTGTTTGCGACGAACTTCCGCTCGGGGCGGATCGACGTATTCGGGCCAAGCGGCGGTACGAAGGGCTTGTTCATGCCCGCGACGACGGACGGCAACTTCACCGACCCGAACATCCCGGCTGGCTATGCGCCGTTTGGTATCGCGAACATCGATGGCGACCTTTTCGTGACATATGCCCAGCAGAACGCTGAGAAGCATGACGATGTTGCAGGCAACGGTCATGGCTTCGTCGATGTGTTCGATACAGACGGTCACCTGCTGCGCCGGTTCGCCAGCCGAGGGACGCTCGACTCGCCCTGGGGGATCACGCGTGCATCGTTTGCATTCGGCCGCTTCAGCGGCAAGATCCTGATTGGCAACTTCGGCAATGGCCGAATCAATGTGTTCAACAATGACGGCACGTTTGTCGATCAGTTGGAGAATCCATACGGCAATCCGCTGGCTATCGATGGGTTGTGGACTCTGACACTCGGTGGCGGCCGCAACTCGAGTTCGGACACGTTGTACTTCTCGGCAGGCCCCAACAAAGAGACCAATGGACTGTTCGGTACCATAACTCCAGTGAGCGGCTCTAATTCTATTTCTAATTCAACAGTGAATTAATGATCCAAGGCCACGCGACGATGGAGCGAACCCGTTGATGGTCCAGCTCAAGGTCGCGAAGCGAGTCACACAGATGGTGTTCGAGCGCGTCGATGCTGTCGAAGACACGGTTGTGAAAGGACTTTTCCCGCAGATCGTCCCAGAGATGTTCAACTGGATTGAGCTCAGGCGAGTACGGCGGGAGCGTGAGCAGGCGCAGATTGTGGGCCAGCCTGAGCGAAGCACTCTGATGCCACCCGGCGCCATCGAGGACCATCACGATTCGGTCGTCGGGATGACGCGCGCAGACCTCATCGAGAAACAGCTGCATGCAGGCGCCATTGACGTGCGGCAGGATCAGCGAGTCGAGTGCGCCATCAGTCACGGAGACGGCGGCATAAGCGTACGTGTACTCCTGCGTCACCATCGCCTGACACAGCGGGCGAGTGGGTTTGGGGCACCAGCAACGCCGCGTGTCGGAGATGCGACCGAAGCGCGCTTCGTCCTGAAACATCAGGCGGATCGCCCCTTGGCCCGGCCACGCGCGCTCGATTTCGAGGATGACGTCGGGGAGTTTTTTTTCCAGGCGTCCTGGGCGGCCACATCGGCCTGGGGGTGTCGCTTGTCGGGTGCCAGCTTGCGCCAGCCATGACGGTGTAGCAGGTTGTAGGCGGAAGCCAGGGCAACCTTGCGCCCAAGTCGTTCGTCCAGCGCCTGCTTGATCTCGCCCACCACCAGGATGCCGCCCGCACTGGCCTTCTCGAAGAAGGGCGCAAGAAAGGCCGCCTCTTCTTCTCGCGTCATATTCTCCCGGCGGCGACCACCTGGCGTGGGGCGGTCGACCTCAGGCAGCCCGCCCGCCAGGATGAAGCGCCGGCGCAACTGACAGGCCCAGCCGACCGACACGCCAATCGCTTGCGCGGTCTGCGCGAGCGTCAGCCCGAATTCCAGCGGTAACAGTACTGCTTGTGCCTGCCGCAATTCATCTACCGTCCTGGCCTCGACCACGAGCCGCTTCGCCCTTTCGAGAACTTCACCACCACTCGCTTGACGAACCATCGCACATCCCTCAACACAAGAAAGGTGCGCTTATTATTTCACTATTGAATTAGAAATGGAATAAGGCAGGAGGGTCCGCTCATTAAGGGCAATAGCAGGGGGCAAATGTCAGCGTGAGATCGCGCGCCTGGAAGCCGTAATGTCGGCTGCCAGGCGCCTGTCGGATTTCATTCGTCAAATTGCTATTGCGCCAGTACGGCCGCCAGGATCGGCCGTACCGCCATCAGAAGGCATCGGCCACACTGACACGCGGGCTCGCTTATCTTTCCGGTCCGCGTGTTTGGATTAGCACTCCATGTTACCGGCGCGAACGTAATCGGTTCAGACGGATTTGTCGAACCGATCGGGCGTGCTCGCGCTCCACAGCACCTCGAACAGACTGCACTCGAACGCAAAGAACTCCGTGCTTTGAATGGACAGCGCGTAGTGCTCGGCCCGCGATGAAATGAAAGCAACGGTGTCGTCGTACAGATAGGTCGTGATACCCACTTCGAAGTCGGCCGGCGCAAAGCGGAGTTCACGGAGATCGCGCGTCGACGTTCGCCACAGATCGCGTGTATCGCCCGGACCCGAGCGGATCACGCGCAGCTTGATGCCCGCACGGGCGCGTCGCACGGCGATATCCCTGATCACCTCGAAGCCCGGCATCTGAAACAGCTCGCTGTTCGACATCACGGCGCGCAACTCCATGCTCTGACAGTCGAGCGTTTCGTTGAGCACGGTCTTGATCCCTTCGATGCCCGAGAAATAGCGCACCTTCGGTTTTCCACCCGCTGAGTTGTGAATCGAACGCAGCCGCGGGAGCACTTCCTGAACGAGCTGACGTTGCGCTTCGATGCGCCTGAGCAGGGCGATCGGATCCTGCGGAATCACGTAGCTGCGCGCGCCTTTCTGTACGGTCGCGACGAGTCCGTCAGCGAGCAGCCGATCAAGCACTTCATACGCGTTGGTGCGGCCGATTCCCGCCTTCTGGGCGATCGAAGCGACGGTCGCCTCGCCGAGCTCGAGCGAGGACAGATAGAAGTCGGCCTTGTTTCCGTCGATACCGGCGGCCTGGAGCATCTCGATAAGGTTCATTTCACCAGCCGATCGGGGAAGTTGATGGCCGCTGCACGCCCATTCGTTCGCTTCAATAGTACAGAATAAATCTATAAAAATCAAAGATATAGGATGCTTTCAAAGCTTTTTGCATGTCTCCAGAAGACGTGTGCCGGACGCCCGATTAGCATTCGTCTCAGTCAATTCGTTGACGCCCAGAGTCGATGAACCACATTGACCCGAAGCTGGCGGGCAGTGGACAGGCTGAGCGGCCGGTTCGCGCTTACATCTTATGTATTCCTATTGGAGTTATCTCATGATCGAGTGGAAAGAGACGATTAAGGACATCAATTCCCGCATCAAGGAACTGTCCACACGCACGCCGGACACCATTCGCGGATTTGCCCTTGTCGCCGGTGCGGGCGTCAACACGAATCACCTTGGTGCGAAGACGCGGGAACTGATCGCGCTGGCCGTCGCAGTCACTACACGCTGCGATGGCTGCATTGCCTTTCATGCCGCCGAGGCCGTCAAGCTCGGCGTGTCCGATGACGAGATCGCGGAAGCGCTGGGCGTTGCCATCAATCTGAACGCTGGTGCCGCCATCACATACAGCACGCATGTGCTGGATGCCATCGAAACGTTGAAGCAAGCCTGACCATCCAGACACCCTGACAGGAACTCACCATGACCAACCCCAAGCTTGAAGTACTGACCCCGCAAAACTCCCAGCTGCTTTTCATCGACCAGCAGCCGCAGATGGCATTCGGCGTCCAATCCATTGACCGGCAGGTGCTGAAGAACAATGTGGTGGGACTCGCCAAGGCAGCAAAAGTATTCGGCATTCCGACCACCATCACGTCGGTCGAATCGCAAAGTTTCTCGGGCTTTACGTACCCCGAACTGCTCGACGTATTTCCCGGTCAGCCGGTGCTCGAACGCACGTCGATGAACTCCTGGGATGACCAGAAGGTTCGTGACGCGCTGGCCGCGAATGGACGCAACAAGATCGTGGTTTCCGGCCTGTGGACGGAGGTTTGCAACAACACCTTCGCCCTCAGCGCCATGCTGGAAGGCGGCTATGAGATCTACATGGTTGAGGATGCCTCGGGGGGCACGTCGAAGGACGGACACGACTATGCGATGCAGCGCATGATCCAGGCCGGCGTCGTGCCCGTGACGTGGCAACAGGTGATGCTCGAATGGCAGCGCGACTGGGCGCGTCGGGATACCTACGACGCCGTCATGAACGTGGTCCGGGAACATTCCGGTGCGTACGGGATGGGCGTGGACTACGCCTACACCATGGTGCACAAGGCGCCACAGCGCGTAGCTGATCACCACGAGATCGTGCCCGCAGTTCCCGCCAGGTAATCGGCCGTCCCCCATTTCATTTGATGTTCCGATGCTGGCCGCGCGGCGTGACGCCACCGGTCGGCAGGAGTAGTTGCGTCATCTGCTTCAGACAAGCCCGATCTGATGCTGCCCGCTGCAAGAGAGATGAACCCATGAAAATCTATCTGTTTTCACTAGGTGCCGGCGTTCTGGTCGGTGTCATCTACCACCTGATTGGCGTACGGTCGCCGGCCCCACCGCTGGTTGCACTTGTCGGCCTGCTCGGCATTCTCGCTGGAGAGCAGCTCCTTCCACTCAGTGAGCAATATTTTTTTGGCGCTGTTCGCTCAACGGTGGCACGCGCATCGGACGAGGCAACCACGGTATCAGGCTCATTGCAGCACGGCATCTCTCGCGTCACGGCTGCTCACAAAACTGCTGGGAACGAGGAGGCGCGCTCATGAACACCGCCGCAAAATCCCCGGACCTGGTTCTGCACAATGGCCGCTTCACGACGCTGAACCAGGCGAACCCAACGGCGAGTGCGGTCGCCATCAAGGACGGGAAATTCATCGCCGTTGGCGACAATGCCGACATCATCTCGTTGGCAGGTATCGCGACAAGAGTCGTTGACCTGAAGGGACGTTCCGTTCTGCCGGGACTGATCGACAATCACACACACGTCGTGCGTGGCGGCTTGAACTTCAACATGGAACTGCGGTGGGACGGCGTGCGCACGCTCGCCGACGCGATGAACATGCTCAAGCGCCAGGTGGCCGTTACGCCACCACCGCAGTGGGTCCGTGTGGTCGGTGGCTTCACCGAGCAGCAGTTCGTCGAGAAGCGGCTTCCCACGATCGCGGAACTGAATGCCGTTGCACCTGATACGCCCGTGTTCATCCTGCATCTTTACGACCGGGCGTTGCTGAACGCCGCGGCGCTGCGCGTGGTCGGCTATACAAAAGACACGCCCGCGCCACCCGGAGGACAGATCATGCGTGACGGCGACGGCAACCCGACGGGGCTGCTTCTCGCCAAACCAAATGCATCGATCCTGTACGCGACGCTCGCAAAGGGGCCGAAGCTGCCGTTCGACTATCAGCTCAATTCGACGCGCCATTTCATGCGCGAGCTGAACCGGCTCGGCGTGACGGGTGTGATCGATGCGGGCGGCGGCTTCCAGAACTATCCCGATGATTACGAAGTCATCCAGAAACTCGCGGATGACGGGCAGATGACGGTGCGTCTCGCGTACAACCTGTTCACGCAGAAGCCGAAGGCCGAGAAGCAGGACTTCCTGAACTGGACGAAGACGTCGAAGTACAAGCAGGGCGATGACTATTTCCGGCACAACGGCGCAGGCGAGATGCTGGTGTACTCCGCAGCGGATTTCGAGGACTTCCGCGAGCCGCGCCCGGATATGCCACCGCAGATGGAAGATGAACTGGAAGGGGTCGTGCGCCTGCTCGCCGAAAACCGCTGGCCATGGCGCATGCACGCAACCTATGACGAGACCATCAGCCGCGCGCTGGATGTCTTCGAGAAGGTCAACCGGGACATTCCGCTCGATGGCATCCATTGGTTCTTCGACCACGCCGAGACGATCTCCGAGCGTTCGATGGACCGTATTGCAGCGCTCGGCGGCGGCGTGGCGGTGCAGCACCGGATGGCCTACCAGGGCGAGTATTTCGTCGAACGTTACGGCGCGGCCGCGGCCGAGGCCACGCCGCCCATCGCGCGCATGCTCGAGAAGGGCGTGCGCACGTCGGCGGGCACAGATGCCACGCGTGTCGCGTCGTACAACCCGTGGGTGTCGCTCGCGTGGCTGGTGACGGGCAAGACGGTCGGTGGCCTGAGCCTTTATCCGCAGCGCAATCGGCTCGACCGCGATACGGCGCTGCGGATGTGGACGGAGAAGGTCACCTGGTTTTCCAACGAAGAAGGCAAGAAAGGCCAGATCGCCGTGGGGCAGCTTGCTGACCTGATCGTTCCCGACCGGGACTTCTTCACCTGCGCCGAGGACGAGATCGCGAACACGGTGTCGGATCTGACGATTGTCGGCGGCCGCATCGTGTATGGCGGCACCGCGTTCGCTCATCTCGACGACAGCGCGCCGCCTCCCGCGATGCCCGACTGGTCGCCCGTGCGTCGCTTCGGCGGCTTCGGTGCGTGGAAGGATTCGAAGGGCGAGGGCGAAGCTTCGTTGCAGCAGATGGCGGCGGCGTCCTGTGGCTGCTCGAATGGTTGCGCCGTGCATGGCCACGACCATGCGCGCGCCTGGTCGGGCAACGCGCCGACGTCGGACCTGAATTCGTTCTGGGGCGCGCTCGGCTGCGCCTGCTGGGCGGTCTGATATGAGCACGCACGCACAAGGGAATCCGCACTGGATCGCCGCGCTGCTCGATCAGCCCTGGTTGCCACCGATGGCACGCACGGCGCTCGTGTCCGCGTACCTGATCGGAGGTGTGACGAAGCTCGCGAACTTTCATGCCGCCGTGCACGAGCAGGCGCATTTTGGGTTGCATCCGGGATGGCTGTGGGCAGCACTCGCGATCGTCGTCGAGCTTGGCGGGTCGGCGTGTGTGATCTTCAGCCGCTTCGTGTGGCTGGGCGCGGGCGCACTGGGTGCATTGACGGCCGTGGCGATGTTCGTCGCGAACGACTTCTGGAACCTGACGGGCGACGCGCACTTTTTCGCGTTGAACGCCTTCTTCGAGCATCTCGGTCTCATCGCTGCACTCGTTATGGCGACATGCGTTGCCGGCATCAAGCATTCTTCCGGCCACGCCGGTCTTCAGTAAATCCTCAAAGGATCTTCAGTATCATGCTCAACCTTCGTTCCCTGGCGGCGATAGCGCTTGCCGTCATCTGTCTCGCTGCATCGTCGGTCGCATCGGCCACACCGCCGAGACTTCCGCAGCCCGTTTCGGAACCACAGCTCGCTGTGGGGCCGCAATACGACACCACACATGTGTATGTCGCGCCGGAAGACTTCGACAGGTTCACTGACAGTCTTGTCGCAACCTTCGGCGGCCACAAGTCGCAACAGGGCGTCTTTCAGGTGACACCCGCGTCGAGCAAGACGATGTCGCAACTCGTGTTCACGCCCGTCGGCACGATCTCTGTCTTCGGCTTCAAGACGCCTGTGCCTTACCCGTTCGGTAGCGAGCGCACAGGATATCTCGTGACCGATATCGACGCGGCCGTCAAATCGGCGAGGCGCCACCACGCTGACGTCACTGTGGCGACGTTCCCCGATCCGATTGGACGTGACGCGATCATCAGCTGGGCGGGCGGCGTCAGCATGCAGTTGTACTGGCACAACCAGGCGCCGAACTATGATTCTCTGCAGACGGTGCCCGAGAACCGGGTCTACGTGTCGCCGGAACGCGCGGATGCGTTGATCCACGATTTCGTGGCCTTTTCGCACGGCAAGGTCGTTTCCGATGACCGCAAGGCGCCCGGCGTCGAGATTGGCCGGCCAGGCGATACGTACCGGCGTGTACGGATCGACTCAGGGTTCGGCAAGATGACCGTGCTGGCGACCGACGGTCACTTGCCCTGGCCGTTCGGACGGGAGATGACGGGTTATCGAGTGACGAATCTCGCGGACACGCTACAGAAGGCGAAGGCGGCGGGCGTCACGGTGCTGGTCCCGCCGTTCACTTCGGATAAGCGCGAAGCCGCGCTCGTGCAGTTCCCTGGTGGTTATATCGCCGAGATTCACGCAGTTGCGCAGTAGCCGCGGAATGCCGGGGTGATGTGCCATGACGCTCGCGAGGCGGCCCGATGTCATTCCCCGGCACGGGAGACTATCGATGAAATCTGAAGACAGCGTGCTCGCAGCCGTCGCGGGCTACGTGGACACGCTCAGCTTTGTCGCGCTGTTCGGGCTGTTCACCGCGCACGTCACGGGCAACTTCGTGCTGATTGGCGCGGAAACGGCAGGCTTCGGCCAGGGCGTGTTCATGAAGTTGATGGCGTTCCCCGCGTTTGTTGCAGGCGTGGTCGTCAGCAGCGTGCTTATTAAGCGCATCGAACCCGCGACGCCCGAACGCGCGGCGTGTGTTCTCTACGTTGTTCAGGCGGCGCTCATGCTGGCCTTTTGCCTCGCGGGTGTCGGCGTCTCGCCCGTCGTGCATGCGGATAGTGCGCCCGTCATCGTCTGCGGGATGATCGGCGCAGCGGCGATGGGCGTGCAGAATGCGCACGGCCGGCTTGTCCCGCGTCCCAGCGTGCCCAACACTGTGATGACGGGCAACGTGACGCAGGCCGTGCTCGACGCGATCGACATCCTGTCGCCGCAGATGCCATCCGACGCACGTCCGACGGCGCGAACGCGTCTGGGGAAGATGCTGCCGACGATTATCGCGTTCGCAGCTGGCGCAATCCTTGGCGCTCTCGCGTATCGGTACACAGGGTTCTGGGCGTTGCTGCTGCCGTCCGTCGTGCTCTTGTGGCTGGCTTTGAAGGCTCGCGACGCGCAGACACAGTTGGTAGTTTCCGGAACGGCGACAGACGCGAGGAGATAGTCGGGCAGGCGTGGCTGGCCTGCTGATCGCCGCAGCTCGCGCGTTTGACCTGTCGGCAAGCGCGGATCGCATTTCAGATATGCGCTGAAGGGTGTGGCGCGGATCGTATCGCATCTATCACACGACACGGAGACGCCATGACGCGTGTGTGGCCCAGGGAGTTTGCAGGTATGGACGCGGTTGCGTACCTTGCTATGCTCGTTGCCGCCCTGGCGCTGGTGTCGAGCGGCAGCGCGCGGGCAAGCACGGAAGAGCCGGCAGCCGTCGACACGTCAGCCGTCGCATGCACCGCGAAGCGGCCGGTGGTGGAGTTCAACCGCTGGCAGGAAGACTGGTCTGTGCTCGCGGACAAGTGCGTGCCCCGGCAGCCGCTCGATAGCCTCAAATACATTCAGCTGGGTGGCGATCCGCATTCGTATCTGTCGCTGGGAGCGAATCTGCGCGAGCGCCTGGAGGTCAACGATGCGCCGCTCTTCGGCATCGGCGCGGGGCATTCGGATACCTACGTGATACAGCGCGCACAGGTCAGCGCCGATGCGCGTATCGGCCCATACCTCCAGTTCTTCGCGCAGCTCGAAGATGCGAGACCGTTCGGCAAGGATACGGTGACCCCCGTCGACAAGAATCCGCTCGACCTCGAACAGGCCTTTGTTGCGTGGGTCAGTCCACTGGGGCCCGGCACGGTGAAATTCCGCATCGGCCGCCAGGAGATGGCGTTCGACCTGCAACGGTTCATCTCCGTTCGCGACGGTCCGAACGTGCGGCAGGCGTACGACGCGATCTGGGCGGATTACGAGTATCAGAAATGGCGCTTCATCGGCTACCTGACGCAGCCTGTGCAGTACCGCGACGTGACGGCATTCGATGATGTCTCCAACCGGCACCTGACGTTCAGCGGCGTGCGCTTCGAGCGGCAAGGCGTCGGACCCGGCGATCTCTCGGGTTACTACTCAAGGTATAACCGTTCGAATGCGCACTTCCTGGATGCGTCGGGCGATGAGCATCGCGACGTCTTCGACCTTCGCTATTCAGGCAAGGTGGGCCGCGCCGACTGGGATGTGGAGTCGATGTACCAGTCGGGGCACGTCGGCACCAAAACGATCAGCGCGTGGGCGGTGGGCTCGCTGGCAGGCTACACGCTGGACCTGCCGTGGACCCCGCGCGTGGGCGTGCAGGTCGATGCGGCTTCGGGCGACCGGCATCCCGGAGACGGACGTGTCGAGACGTTCAATCCGCTCTTTCCGAATGGCTACTACTTCACGCTCGCGGGCTACACGGGTTATGCGAACCTGATTCACGTCAAGCCTTCCATCACGCTCAAGCCGACCAGCAAGCTCGCGCTGCTCGGCGCGCTCGGGTTCCAGTGGCGCGAGACGACAGCGGACGCCGTGTATCAGCAGGGCAGTGCCGTGGTGCCCGGAACGGCTGGACATGGCAGCCGGTGGACGGGCATGTACCTGCAAGTACGTGCCGATTGGACCATTGCCCCGAACCTGATCGGTTCAGTCGAAGCGGTGCACTTCCAGGTGGGCGACTCGATTCGCAACGCAGGCGGCAGTAACGCGGACTACGTCGGTGTCGAACTGAAATATGGATGGTAGCCACGGCTTATCCATGCATGGAAGGCGCGGGTGTTTCGGCGCGCTTCATGGCTAAAAATCGGTGAATTTGCACAACCACGGCTGCCCCTTCGCCAACGGCCCCTGCAACGCGCTTGGTGGAACCCGATCGAACATCGCCAATTGCAAACACGCCGTCGACACTCGTATGCAGCGGGAGCGTGGGCCCGCTTGCTCGTGTTCCCAGGTCGGTATCGGTCAACACGAATCCTCTCTGATCCAGCGACACGCCGCACGTGCGCAGCCAGTCCGTGTTTGGGTCGGCACCGATAAAAAGGAACAGGTGATGCGTCTTCAGACTTTCTGTACCCTCATCGCGTCGCCGGTAGTGGACGGACTCCAGTCGTTCGTCACCTTCGAGGGCCGTTATTTCAGAACCCATATGGATCGTCACGTTCGGCAACGAGGCGATTCGCTCGATCAGATAGCGCGACATGCTTTGTTCGAGATCCTGGCCCCTGACGAGTACATGAACATGCGCAGCATGCGATGCAAGAAACACAATGGCCTGTCCTGCTGAATTCCCGCCACCGACGAGCAGCACGGTTTCGCTGCGGCAAAGCCGTGCCTCGATCGACGTCGCCCAGTAGTAGACGCCGTGACCTTCGAAGCGCGCAAGCCCGCTCACTGCCGGACGCCGATATTCCGCGCCACTCGCGACGACTACCGTTCGTGCCGCAACGCGCCGCGAACCGGCGAGCTCCACCTCGAGCGGGTATGCGCTGCAATGTAAGCCTTTCACCTCGACGGGAATCGCGATGTGAGCGCCGAATTTCTGTGCCTGGTTAAATGCCCTGCCGGCTAGCGCCTGCCCCGAAATGCCCGTCGGAAAGCCCAAATAGTTTTCGATGCGGGTACTCGTGCCTGCCTGGCCGCCCGGTGCCCGGCAATCGAAGACTGCCACTGACAAGCCTTCGGATGCCGCATAGACGGCTGCCGCCAGGCCAGCGGGCCCGGCGCCGACGATCGCGACGTCATAGACGTGCGTGGGATCGAATTCCGGCACGAGTCCCAGGCACGAGGCAAGCTGCCCGTCGTCCGGATTGCGCAACACGGTGCCATCCGGACAGACAACGAGCGGCATGTCATCGCGCCCGGGCGTCATGCGCTCTAGCAACGCGATGGCTTCGGCACCGCTCTCGTCAAGCGTCATATGCGGGTAAGCATTGCGTTGCAGGAAATGTTGCAGCGCGAGGAGCCGTTCGTTGTCGGGCGGGCCAACGAGCACCGCCCCTTGCCCTCGCTCGATCGCGGCGACGCGCCGCAGGATCAGCGCGCGCATGATCCTTTCACCGAGTTCCGCCTCGCCGATCATCAGGGCACGCAGCTTTTCGGGCGATATCACGAGTGCCACGACATCTTCGATAACCTCGGCATCGACAAGCCCGGGCTTGCCTGAAAGCATGCCAACGTCTGAGGTGAATTCGCCCCGTTTTGCCTGAGAGCGCAGCAATCGTCGATGGCCCAGTCCGTCGCGCGCCGTGTATCGAATCGTGCCCGACAGCAGGACGAACATGCCGGGGCTTATGCCACCCACGCGATAAAGGAATTCGCCGGCTGCGTAGCTGTGGGCCTCACCAAAACGACTTATCCGATCAATCTCGGCGTCATTCAGTACCGGAAATATTTGATGCCAGCGCGGGGTGCTATCTGGGGTCTGCGCATCTATCGCGGCAGAACGATCGGCGCCGTTCGTGGCGATTGGTGTCTGGTTTTCCGGACCGCCTGGTGGCGAAGCTGCGTCGGTGTTCATCGTGAACCTCTGACTACGCGCGTTGGAACCGGCCGGTGGAGAGCCACGCCCCTGGCCTTTTGGAAAACCCACGGGTCAAATGCCGCCCTGTGATTCAAGATAGGTTGGCCGTCAACATGACGCAAATCGCGCACTGGTTCGTCGCTGCCTGCGCTCCCTCATCCGACCACCAAAGCCCCACAGCGTCAAATGACATCCCACCCCGCCCCTTCAAACCACCAAAGAACTCTCCGCGCTAAGCGCATCACGCACCTCCTTCACCACACTATCCCAGTCACCGAGCGCAGGTTGCCTGAACAACCGGACGCCCGGATACCACGGACTATCTGTGCGATCGAGCAGCCATCGCCAGCATGTATCGAAGCGGTTCATGATCCACACGGGCTTGTTCATTGACCCTGCGAGGTGCGCAACGGCGGTATCGACCGTGATGACGAGATCGAGGTTCTCCACTAACGCAGCGGTGTCCGCGAAGTTATCGAGTTCATCGGTGTAGTCGATGATCCGCTCGCTCAACGCCTGTTTTTCGCGCAACTGCTGCGCGGCGGGACCTTTCTGCAGGCTGTAAAAGCGCACATGCTGCACATCGAGGATGGGCCTTAGCGTTTCGAGCGTCACCGAGCGCCGCGCATCGGTCTTCCTCAACTCGGCGACATGCGGACGATTTCCGCCCGCCCATACGAGCCCTACCTTCAGCGCGGGCGCACCATCGCCAGCGAGCCGCTGCGCCCAGCGCTGCGCCTCAGCGTTGTTCGCAAAGACATAGGGCGTCCCGGCCGGAATACTGGCGAGGTCCGTCCCAAACGCGAGCGGCAAGCTAAGCAATGGCGCGTGGCAATCAAAGGCTGGCAACGGTTGACCCTGCTCGACCAGTTCAGCGACGCCGCCAAGCGTCGCGAGAAGCCGCATGAGTTCCTTCGGTACTTCGAGGATGACTCGTGCGCCCATCGCAGCGACGAGCGGCGCATAGCGGCAGAACTGCAGCGTGTCGCCCAAGCCTTGCTCCGCGTGCAGCAGAATGGTTTTGCCTTCGAGCGGAAATTCGCCGAGCCATAGCGGCTGTGCAAAGCTCCGCCGAGATGCCTGGATGCGATGGCGCTGCCAGCGCCATTCGTATTCGCGCCAGCCCTGTTCGAGCCGACCCATTTGCAGCAGACACAACGCGTAGTTCCAATGCGCCTCCGCCCAATCGGCGTTCAGCGCGAGCGCTCGCTCGTAGGACTGCAGCGCTTCGTCGTGCAGCTTCATATCGACGAGCGTCAGGCCGAGATTGTTCCATGCATCGACGAATGCCGGGGCGAGTTCGAGCGCGCGCTGATAGCTCGCTTGCGCGTCCTGCGGACGGTTCATGTCGCTCAGTGCGTTCGCGCGATTGCTCCATGCATCGGCATAACGGGCGTGCAGTGCGATGGCCTGATCGCAGCTCGCGAGCGCGTCGGCGGGACGGTCGAGGTCGCGCAACACGCAGGCGCGGTTGTTCCATGCCTGTGCAAGTTCGGGCTGCAAGGCGAGCGCCTTGTCGAAGCTCGCCAGCGCTTCCGCCGGCCGGTCGAGTCCCGCCAGCGCATTGCCGCGATTGTTCAGCGCATCGGGGAAGCCGGGTTGCAGCGCCAGCGCGCGGTTCGCGCTGGCCAGGCCCTCGCTGAAGCGGCGCTGCGCGTTATAGGCGTAGGCGAGATTCGAGTGCAACGGTGCCTGCTTGCCGTTGATCGACACAGCCTTCTGCAATAACCCGACGCCTTCGTCGATGCGTCCAGCCTGTAACGACAGGGCGCCGAGCAGCTGGATCGCGTCAAAGTGCATGGGGCGCAGGGCAAGAATCTCGCGATAGATCTCCTCGGCTTCGGGCTGCGCACCGTTTTGCTGCATGGCCACGGCTTCGCGAAGCATCGCGTCGATGCGGCGCTGCTGAATTGCTGTTTTGCTCATACGCGGCAGGGTCGCCGGCACATTTATCGACGCTTGGCGGTCGGGATGGCCGGGTCAGATTCCAGTTGACCAGATGCCGTGCATTATCGCTGATGAGCCTGGACGCGTCGGGCTCGCTGGCTGACCCCGCGCGAAGTCTTCGGGTACTGCATCCTCTACCGAGGACTCACCCAGCAATCAATCTTGCACCTAGCTGCCGAAAAAGATGCTGCAGTAGCTGACGGGTCCCGTACAGTTGTCACCCGACGCGTAGCCGCCACCACGATGCCAAAAGCCTTCGGCCTTTTTCTGCGACCCGGCCTGTTCCTTTCCGGTCACGCTGCCGCCGTAGCCCGATTCCGATGCATTGCTCGGCTGCTGCGACTGAACGGGAGGACTGCTTTCCTGAGCCTGTGACAACGCGGGGACGGCGAGGGCCGTTGCGATGACTAAGGTGCGAACGAATAATTTCATCATGCTCTCCAAGGACTACCTGCAGAAGCGTGTCCACGGCGCGTAAAAATACGAATAAGCGGACAAGGCGGCGCGCGTCGTCGTCGCCGCTTCAATGGCGCACATCCTTTTGCGCGTACGACGACTCCCATCCGCCACCGAGTACCTTGCATAACGTAATGAGGTTGGCGGCGGCGTCGGCCTTGCTTGTCTCGAGATTGCTCTGGGCGTCGAGCAATTGCCGCTGCACATTGAGCACGTCGAGAAAATCGACGGCGCCGGCCTTATAGCGCTGACGCGCGATAGAAAGCGCCCGCAGATTCAGACTCACGACTTCTTCGAGTCGATCGTGCCTTCGCTGTTCAGCGTCGTACACGATCAGCGCATCATCCACCTCGCGCCAGGCCTGAAGCACGGTATGTTTGTAGATGATGGCCGCCTCCTGCTGTTGGGCCTCGCGCAACTGCAGTGTTCCCTTGAGGCGTCCGCCTTCGAAAATCGGAAGCGTGATCGACGGTCCGACGACAAACTGACCCGACGCCCAATCAGCGAGATTCGAGAGTTGAAGACTCTGGAATCCGGCGCTGCCATTCAGCGAGATGCGCGGATAAAAGTCGGCTTTCGCCATACCGATAGCTGCCGTCGCCGCGTGCAACTGCGCCTCCGCTTTGCGGATGTCGGGCCTGCGCTGCACCAGCTCGGACGGAAATCCGATCGGTACCTGATCCGGAAGCCCTGGAACGTCACGTGTCTCGACGAGCATCTGTCGCAGCGCGCCGGGTTCTTCGGCCAACAACACGCCGATCGCATTGATCGTCGTTTCGCTGCGCGATTCGAGCGTCGGAATCAGACTTTCGATCGTCGCCACCTGTGCGGCCGCGTTGGCTACGTCGAGATCGGTCGTCACGCCTTCACGTACACGCGTTTGCGTGAGCTTCGTGGCGTCGCGGGCAATCTCGAGATTCTGATGAGCGATCTGAAGCAGCGCCTGCGTGTCGCGCAGTTGAATGTAGTCGCGCGCGAGCTCGGCACGCGCAGACAACAACACCGCGCTTCGCTCTTCGTATGAGGCATCCGTCAATGCAGACGCGGCTTCTACGCTGCGTCGAACCCTGCCCCAGATGTCGACTTCCCATGACGCGTCAAAACCGAACTGATACAGGTTGTAAGCCGGCGAACCTTTGCTGCCCGGCAACGGCGCGACGCCAAGCGGTGTGTTTCCCGAAGCCGATTGCGTCTGGGTTTCCGTCGGCGAGACGCCGAGCAACGAAAGAATGCCGTTCTCGCTGCCGCGCTCGCGGTTGTACGAAGCGGCGCCCGTGAGTGTCGGATATTCCGCGGCGCCGGCAACGCGCTGCTCGGCCCGGCTTTGCCGCAGACGGGCAGAGGCCGCTGCCACGTCGAGGTTTGCATCGGCCAGTTTCTGTTCGAGCGCGTTCAGCGTGGGATCGTTGAACAGCAGCCACCAGTCCGGGTTGAACTCGGATTCCGTCGCCTTGCTCGGCGCCTGTGCGTTCTGCGTACGATTGAAGACGTCGGGCGTGGCCGATGTCGGACGTTCGAAATTGGGGCCCACCAGACAGCCGCTCAGTGCAAAGCAAAGCAAACCTGCCAACGCGGGCGTACGAATGGAAATCGCGCGCGCGTTCATTTGTTGTCTGCCCCCGCGATCGTCGCGTCGCCACGCTTGCGAACCGCGACTTCCGCCTCTACGGAAAGCCCCACGCTCAATGCGGATGCCGCCTGCTGGCCCGGATCGATGGTTATCTTGACGGGGACGCGCTGCACGATCTTCGTGAAGTTGCCCGTCGCGTTGTCGGGCGCGATCGGCGCAAAGCTCACGCCGGTAGCAGGAGCCAGACTGTCGATATGCCCCTGGATGACAACGCCCGGAAAGCTGTCGACCTTGATACGTACACGCTCGCCCGGCCGCATGTTGGTGATCTGGTTTTCCTGGAAGTTCGCGACCACATAGGCGTCGGAAAGCGGCACGATCGCGAGCAGCGGCGCGCCGGGTGTGACGAACGCGCCGACCCGCACCGAACGCCTGCCCACCTTGCCGTCGACGGGCGCGTGAATCTCCGTGTAAGACAGGTTGAGGCTGGCCTGCTCCAGCACGGCCTCAGCATGTGCCAACGCACCGGCGGCCTTGTCGCGCTGCGTGCGCAGCACGTCGAGATTCTGTTCGGTCGCGGCAAGCGCAGCACGGTCATGCGCCTGTTGCGCGAGTTGCTCGGCGAGCGCGCTCGATGCGTGTTGATGCTCCTGCATCGTGCCCGCGCCGGACTCCGACAGGTTCTGGTAGCGCGCTGCATTCGCGCGTGCGAAATCGATCGACGCTTCGTCGGAACGCAGCGTGGCGCGCGCCTGATCGACGAGCGAAGGTTGACGCGCGATCTCGGCCTCGTAGTTCGCGACGGATGCTTTCGCGGCCGCCACGTCGGCCTTCGCAGTCAGCAACGCAGCCTGGAAGTCGCGATCATCGATTCGCACCATCAATTGCCCAGCCTTCAACTGCTGGTTGTCCTCGACGAGTACCTCTGAAACCTGTCCGGCGATACGCGGCGCGACCAGCGTGAAATCCGCGGCGACGTACGCGTCGTTGGTGGATTCGTAGTCGGGATTGGCAAGCAGCTTCGTACAACCCCAGGCAACGACGCCCAGCACGACCACGACCGCCGCGATGCGAATCAGTTTGGGGGGAAAGCGGGTGAGGAATGACATATGAATCAATGGTTAGCGATTGGACGGCGGTGTCGTGCACCACGGTGGATAGATGCGCACCGGCAGCACAGGTACGAGAAGCAGAACGGCAACGGCGATCACCGCCATCACGCGATAGAGGTCGGCGGAAGTGAGCACCACGGCCTGCTCGTGAATCCGATGCGCGAGTTCACCGAGACCATGAGCGGCGTCGACACTTTGACTGGCGATCAACGCGTTATTGCCCAGTTGGTCGACCAGCATGCTCGAATGAAAATGCTCGCGGGACGTGCCCAGGCCTTCGATCAGCGCCGTTGCCGCCACGCCGGTGAATGCCTTGAGCGAGTTGAACATGGCGGAAGCGAACGGGCCTTCCGTCGGAGGCAAGCCCGTTGTCACACCCATCAGGATGGCGACGATCACCATCGGCTGCGCCACGATCTGCAATGACTGGAGCCAGTAAAAGTTCTCGCGAACCCACTCGGAAGTCATGAAGCTGCCGAGAATGCACGTGGTGGCGACCAGCGAGAGTCCCAACGCCATGATCCACCGCGAATCGATCCGGCGCAGGTTCAGCAGCGCGGCTGTCAGAGGAAGCGTAATCAGCAGCGGAATGGCAACCAGCAACGCCAGCGGTGACGTTTGAAGCGGCCTGTACGTGTGCACCATCGCAAGGAACTGGGCGGGAATCACAGCGACACCGACCAGCAACATCACGGCGCCTACGAGTGTCGACAGTCCATGCGAGAAGTTTCTGCGGTATAGCAACTGCAGCTTGAAAAACGGAACGGGTTGATACCACTCGTTGACGAGAAACGCGATGAAAAGAAGCGTTCCTCCGAATAGCATCACGCAGATAAGCGTCGAATTCAGCCAGTCGAGCCGATCGCCCTGTAACAGGCCCATGACGAGCATGGCAACGCCCGGACCACCCGTGAGCAATCCCACCCAGTTGAACGACCGGAACCTTTCGAGCTTGACAGCATCTTGTGGCAGGCCGTACTGGATCGCCACACAGCTCAGCAGCCCGAACGGCACGGTCTGCCAGAACGCCATCTTCCAGCTGACATACTCCGTCCACAACGCGGCGAGCGGCGTGCCGATCGTAGGCCCAAAGGTTGCGGTGAGCGCGTATCCCGCAAGGCCATACAACTTGATTTTGGGTGGCAGATAGCGCAACGCCACGATGATCAGCATGGGCGGCAGACAGCCCCCAGCGACTCCCTGGAGCACACGCAGCACGTAAAACGTGGACAGGTTCGGCGAAAACGGACAAAGGAAGGCAAACAACATCGAGGCCACCACCGCACCTATCGTGAATCGCTTCAAGGTGAAGGTGATACCGAACCACGGTGCAAAGATCATCGTGGACACGTTCGCGGCTTCGAACAGAACGGTCAGCCAGCTCCCGTCGTCATACCCGATGGAGAGCGCGCCACGCACGTCGGTCATGGCAAGTGCAGTGACCTGTTCGTTGACGATTGCCAGCAGCGACGCGAGCAGCATTCCACTCAGACCAATGGCCAGACGCAGCGACATCTCCGCTTGCGCGGGTGCCTGAGGCGCTGGCATCGGCGCTTGCGCTGCAGGCAACGGGGCAGGAGACGACGCAACAACCGGGCCGGCCGTTTCAGTCGTCGAGGGATTGACACTCGTCATAGGGGTGCGCTCGGCAAATAGTCCTCAACAACGCATCGCATCTGGGATAGACCTTCAGACGATGGACGCTGACGGAGACCTCAGGTGTTCCAGGGAAAAAAAGCGCTGCGATGACCTCTTGATCATTTACGTGGTTAATTCACCTGGAACTGCCGCGGTGTATTCACCGCACGATGACCTGACTAATTCTAGGAGTTGAGTAGGGTTTCTAAAAGCCGTCGTATGTAACGTTTTAGGCCATTTGATTTTGAAATCTGGCCATATGCGTTCTGTCAGGATTTTTTGACGATCAGATGGAAATTGACTTTTTCCATACGATCAATTTACGCCTATCGTCATAAGGTTAGTCGCGAAGCGCCACTGTTCGCCCACGTTCAAGGTCTCGGGGCTGAGGTGGCTGCATTTGCAGTAATTCATAAAATGCACGCTGCGTGAACCATTTCGAATCTGAAACACATAGTTGTTTTACGTGCATCGACGGAAATGCAGGTGCCGGATAGAATCAAATCAAGTCGAATAAATTCGACAGTCTGCAAGTGATTAACCGTTATTGATGGGTGAGCGAAAATGAAATTCTCAGTTAAAGAAGCAATTCAGTCTGACGATATCTCCAGAATCCAGCGTGCGATGAAAAGCGTCGATGCGGATGCGCAAGTCGACGTCAATGTCGATGCAAATACGGTGAGCGTGGATTCCTGGCTGATGCCTGAAGAGTTCTTCGTTGCTTTCCAGGACGAAGACTACAACGCGGCCATTCTTGAAGCGTAGGCCGACGTGGCCGGTGCGTTTTGCAACCGGCCATAGCAATCACTTGCCATCACCACGGGTCGACGTGAGCAACACGATGAAACCCGCTATCACGATGGCGACGGCCGCCACTACATAGCGGGCTATCTCTTCATGACCGGGGAGCAGTCCCTTGAATGCTGCAAGCGGGCCGCTCACTGCGACAAACACACCGATCTTCAACAGAGTCGATCTGAGCTTCAACCGAATCATTACCGCTCCCAATGTTAGGCGACCAGATCCATTGTCGGAGATGAACCCGGTCTCTTGAAGCGCGCATGTACCAGGTTATGGGCCATTCAGTGCGCGAATTGCGCCAGGCTGAACGTGATGCGGAGAATCGCACCTACAATCACCTCGAGAACTGAAGTCGGGAATGACGATGGACAAATTTCGAGAGATGGAGGTGTTCGTTGCCATCGTTGATCGAGGCAGCTTTACCGGCGCGTCAGAGAAGCTTGGCATGTCGGCTCCCACGGTTTCAAGGGCGCTGAATTCGCTGGAAACACGAGTCGGCGCGCAGCTCATTGCGCGGACCACACGGTCGATCCGTCCCACAGACGCGGGAATGTTCTACCTCGAAGCATGCCGCAGAGTACTCGATACCATCGCTGACGCAGAATCGAATATCGCCGCTGAGCAAAGCAAGCCTGCGGGCACGCTGACCGTCTCTGCGCCAGTGCTATTTGGCCAACGGTTCATCGCCCCGCTCATCAATGCGTACGCGAATATCTATCCGGACGTCAGCGTGAATGTCGTCTATGTCGACCGTACGACGCGGCTGATCGAAGAAGGGGTGGATATCGCGATTCGTATCGGTCATCTTGGCGATTCTTCGGTGTTCGCCGTGCCATTGGGCTCCGTGAGCCGCCGGACCTACGCAGCACCGGCGTATCTCGACGCGCTCGGGGAGCCCGTTCATCCCAGACAACTGAGTGACCATCACTGCGTGTCCTTTACGGGAGTCACGCATCCGCTCGAATGGCTGTTTTACGAGAATGGTTCGAGGTTGCCCGTTCGGGTTCGCCCGCGAATGATCGTCGATCTGGCGCCCGCGGCTGTCATGGCGGCTGTAGACCGCGTGGGGATAACGCAACTGCTCTCTTACCAGGCCGCGCCCGAAGTGCTCAGTGGAAGTCTGCAACGAATTCTGGCAGCGTTCGAGCCGGAGTCGATCCCCGTGAATCTGCTGCACGTCGAGCGAAAAGGCACGAGCATGAAGATTCGTTCTTTCGTCGAATTCGTGACTGAAACGTTACGCAGAAACGTGCACCTTCAATTCGTCGATGCGCCGAAGACGGTGAGGGTTGGCAGTGCGATCGCAGATCTCGCTGAACGGTAAAGCGTAGTTCATCCCGTGCGAGAGGATTCAAGGTGCGCAATGCACTGAATCTACTGCGAGACGAAGTTCCCGATACGCGCAAACCAGCGCATCCAGACTGAACGCGCGGTTCAGGCCACTGGGATTAGGCAACACCCAGACGCGTGCGCCGCCGAATCTGACTGACTGCAGCCCCCAATCGACATCGCGTTTGCCGATCAATTCGGAAACCGCCATCTTGCCAAGGAAGGCAACATAGCGCGGCGCGTACTGTGTGATTTTTCGCTCGAATTCAGGCGCGGCCGCCTTGATTTCCCAGCGGGACAACTGCTCCGCCCGCGCTGTCGGGCGTGACACTGCCGTCGTCAGGCCGCACTCGTATTGCAGCAGCGAACGGTCGTCTTCGGGGCGTAGCTGGTCGTGCGTAAAGCCCGCCAGATGAAGAACTCGCCAGAAGCGATTTCCACGGCCCTCGAAGTGGTGACCTGTCGATGCCGCGCTTAGCCCTGGATTGATCCCGCAAAACACGACCGATAAGCCCGTATCGAGAATATCCGGAAGAGCTTGAAGCGAGTCAGGGTGAGCCATGGAGATTGCGGGCCTTTCAATGAAGATTCGCTAGACCGCACGTGTGAGACACGTGTCGGGTAAGACCCACAGGAGTGTGCCGCAGCCCGCGAGCCTGAAGAAGCACCAGAACAACAGGTTTCAATTCAAACATGAGCCGATGCACGCGGTTCACTCGGCGACGGCGTCTAACTCCAGCGAGTGTTCACCCACTTCACCACGAAATCGCTGACGATACTGTTTCGGCGTCACGTTGAGCCGGCGGGCGAACGTTGTACGCATATGCGTGGCGCTGTGGAAGCCGCACTTGAATGCGATGGTCTTGAGCGGTGCATCCGTTTCTTCGAGCAGCTTTCTCGCCGTATCCACGCGGACCTGTTCGACAAATGCCGACGGCGTCACCTTTGCATATTTGGCGAACAGCCGCGAGAAGGTGCGTCGGCTGACGGAAACAGCGCTTGCGAGTTGCTCGATCGAGAGCACGTCCGTAATGTGGTCCATCACGTAACGCTGCACCTTGCCGATGATGGGATCATCATCCTTGCGCACGCCGACGTAAGGGCTGTACTGCGACTGCCCGCCTTCACGCTGGATATAAACGACCAGCCGCTTCGCGACGCGCACGGCTAGCTCATGCCCCCAGTCTTCGGCCACTAGCGACAGGCACAGATCAATGCCCGCGGTAACGCCCGCTGAAGTGAACAGGCGGCCGTCGCGAATGAAAATCCTGTCGGGCTGCACGCACGTTTGAGGAAAATCGTCCGCGAGGCGACTAGCGTCGGCCCAATGGGTCGTCACGTCGCGGCTATCGAGCAGCCCTGCATGTGCGAGCAGGAATGCACCATTGCAAACAGAGCCATACCGGGTGGCGCCGTTTGCCTGACGCTTCAACCAGTCGAGAAACGGGGCAGGCGGACGAAAGTCCGGCAACTGCGGTCCTCCCGCTATCAACAGCAGGTCGCATTGCGTGTCGAAATCCGCGTAGCCGAAGGGCACGGCGAGTTGCATCCCATTGGATGCCGTCACCATGCCCGCTTCGAATCCTACGAAAGAGACCTGATATCGCTGATGCTCGGGAAGAAACGTGTTGGCTTCGGCGAACACGTCCAGCGGGCCTGCGACGTCCAGGGCTTGCACACCATCAAATATGACAACGGCGACTTTCATTTCGTGACCTTCATTGACTGTAAGCACGCCCACGGCTAACCGTGTTGTACGCTCCACTACAACGCATCACGCAATGTCATGAAGGCCGGTAACGTGCAGTCGATTAGCTTATCGTAAGAATTCACCGTCACTGTGTCGTGATTAGAAAATCTCAAATGTATTTTTTCCGGAATGCCAGGTTTGCAGGCTGGTTTGCTATTTTTGTCAGTCACTGCGGAATCAGCTTTCCTTAATTTCATGCTGTCATTCGCTTGAATAGTGCACCAGAAAGCTGGCGAAAGCGATGGCCGAAAACGGTCTCAGTTTGGCCCGTCAATGTGCCTGTTGGGCAAACGCTCGCGCGCAATGCTTGTCAGAATGAAAGCGAAACCCCTCGCAATTCTTCCGGTCGCACATCACAAAAGTGCTGGATGAATCGGCTATGCACGGAGAACCCGTCAGGTCGATGGTCCGCAAGCTGGTGCTGAACATACGCTGTTCTCGAGTTGGAAGGGAGATTGGCCTTTGAATTGGGTCGCTGAAGCGATCAGCGCCCGTTCCATTCGAGACAACCATGACCCGAAACCCAAACGTCGCTTCACAAGTCTTCCAGAAAGCAGAAAACGCCGGCGAGCCGATGTCGGGCGCCGACATCATCCTGCGCGTGCTCAGCGAACAGGGCGTCGATACCGTGTTCGGATACAGCGGCGGCGCGATCCTGCCGACGTACGACGCAGTCTTTCGCTTCAACGAACTGCACGAGAAGAATCCCGAGCGTCAGATCAAGCTCGTTGTCCCGGCCAATGAACAGGCGGCAGGGTTCATGGCTGCGGGGTACGCGCGTGCAAGCGGAAAAGTCGGCGTATTCATGGTCACGTCGGGTCCAGGGGCGACGAACGCCGTGACGCCGATCGCCGACTGCAACGGCGACTCGGTGCCCGTCGTCCTCATATGCGGACAGGTGCCGCGTGCTGTGATCGGCACTGATGCCTTTCAGAAAGCGCCTGTATTCAACATCATGTCGGCGTGTGCGAAGCAGGTTTTTCTGGTTACCGATCCGACGAAACTGGAGCAGACACTGCGGACAGCATTTGAAATTGCGCGCACAGGTCGTCCTGGTCCCGTTGTCGTCGATGTGCCCAAGGATATCCAGAACTGGGTGGGGACGTACCAGGGGCATGGGTCACTGCAGTTTCGAGGCTACTCGGACCGTCTTCGAATGGTGGCAAAGGGCGCTGATCTCGGCGAGGACAAGCGCAATGAATTCTTCGAACTCCTCGCGCAGAGCAAGCGGCCGCTGTTGTATGTCGGCGGCGGCGTGATCGCAGCGGGTGCGACGGCGGAATTGCGCCAGTTTTCCGAACGCTACAAAGTCCCCATTGTGACGACGCTGATGGGACTCGGCGCGATACCAGTGAAGCACGAGTTGTCGCTGGGCATGTTGGGCATGCACGGCGCCGCGTGCGCGAATTACGCGGTCGAAGATTGCGATTTTCTGATCGCGGTCGGCGCCCGGTTCGATGATCGGGTCGCGGGTGGCCGGCCCGAAGCATTTGCGCCCCGCGCACGGTACGTCGCGCATATCGACATCGACGAGGCTGAGATTGGCAAGGTCAAGCGGGCGCACTGGACTCATATCGGCGACGCGAAGGACGCGCTTCTCTCGCTGATGGGTGACGGTCGTGATGTGCAAGCGCCCTCTGACTGGCTCGAACACGTGCGGGACCTCAAACGCGTCTACGGCATGAACTACGACAGGCATAGTCCGACGATTCAGCCTCAGTACGTCATCGAGCGGCTCAGCGAAATCACGGGCGGGCGCGCGATCATCAGCACAGGTGTTGGCCAGCATCAGATGTGGGCTGCGCAGTTCTTCGATTTCGTCGAGCCGCGAAACTTCCTGACGTCGGGGAGCATGGGGACGATGGGGTTCGGCCTGCCCGCAGCGATCGGCGCGCAGTTCGCGCAACCGGATGCACTCGTGATCGACATCGACGGCGACGGCAGTATCCGCATGAACGTGGGCGAACTCGAGACGGCAAGCACCTACGGTGTGCCAGTCAAAGTTCTGCTGCTCAACAATCTCGGCGATGGAATGATCCGGCAGTGGCAGCATCTGTATTACGAAGGCCGCTTATGCGTCAGCGACAAGACGCTTCACCGCAAGGACTTCGTGATGGCGGCACAGGCCGACGGGTTTGGTTTTGCCTGTCGCGTCGACGCGATCAGCGAACTCGACGCGAAGCTCAAGGCATTCCTCGATTTCGACGGACCTGCGTTCCTCGAGGTAATGATCGACCAGAATGCCGATGTCTATCCGATGGTGGGGCCGGGCCAGAGCTACTCGAATATGATCACCGGGCCGTTTATCCCTTCGCGGAATCGTCAGAAAGCGGGTGGGGAAGGTGCCGGCCGTCAGCAGGTTGCGGATATGTTCTAGCAGCGTGCTTGTGACGTTGCTATGTGGGTCGTGCTTCGGCACGGTCCGCAAGCCTCGCTACCACTGAAACGGCAGGTTCGTGGGTTCGGTGTCATCGTGGGCCTGTGAACGTCCTGCGGTCGGTGAACATTGGCCAAAGATCACCGCGCCGAATCCTTATTATTGGAGACGGCGGGCGTTGGGAAGACCCTGACTGCCTCGTGGAACATCAGGATTGGAATGGAATGAGTTTACTTGACAACATCGATTCGCCATCAAGACTGCGGGGTCTTGGAGAGAGCGAACTCCAGCATGTTGCGGACGAGATTCGCGCGTTTCTGCTTGAAAGCGTATCGGCGACGGGCGGCCACTTTGCATCGAGTCTCGGCGTAGTCGAGCTGACTGTTGCACTTCACTATGCATTCGACACACCAGACGATCGTCTGGTGTGGGACGTCGGTCACCAGAGCTATCCGCACAAGATTTTGACCGGCCGCAAAGCGGGAATGGCCAGCGTACGCAAAGTGGGCGGAATGGCAGGCTTTCCCACGCGCGAAGAATCGCCCTACGATGCGTTCGGCGTGGGACACGCGGGGACTTCGATATCGGCGGCTGTTGGCATGGCTTTGGCATTGCGCAATCGTGGCGCGCGTGCGGTGGCAATCATCGGGGATGGTGCGCTATCGGCCGGTATGGCGTACGAGGCGCTCAATCACGCAGGTTCCTGCAAAGCGTTGCCGCTGACGATCATCCTGAACGACAACGGAATGTCGATTTCACCCGCCGTCGGTAGCCTGAACGATCACCTTCAGTCGCTGACGGGGAAATGGCGTGACGAGGGTGCTTCGCTATTCGAAGCGCTGGGTCTCGTCTACATCGGACCCATTGACGGACATGACATTCCGGCACTGCTCGCGGTACTGCGAGACGCAAAGACTCGCACCCGTCCGCATGTCATCCATGTCGTGACCCAGAAGGGACGCGGTTATGAGCGCGCGGAACTCGATCCCGTCGCGTATCACGGCCCAGGCCCTTTCGATCTGGTCGATGGATTGATTCCCTCCGCAGGCGGCAAGCGCACTTATAGCCAGGTATTCGGCCAGTGGCTTTGTGATTCGGCGGCGAAGGATGATCGAATCATCGGTATCACGCCCGCAATGCGTGAAGGCTCCTGTCTGGTCGAATTCGAGCAACGATATCCTGATCGCTACATCGACGTGGGTATCGCCGAACAGCACGCGGTGACTGTTGCCGCCGGCCTTGCGACGGAAGGGATGCGGCCAGTCGTCGCCATCTACTCGACCTTCCTGCAGCGCGGCTACGACCAGCTGATTCACGATGTCGCGTTGCAAGAACTGCCCGTTTTGTTCGCGGTCGATCGCGCCGGTATTGCGGGTGGCGACGGCGCAACTCACCTTGGCGCGTTCGATATCGCCGCGCTGCGTTGCATTCCCAACATGGCCGTGATGACACCATCTGATGAGAGAGAGTGCTATCTGATGCTGAACACGGCGCTCGCCTATCCGGGTCCGTGCGCCGTCCGTTACCCCCGTGCGAAGACAGGCTCCGACGTTATCGGACAGACGAACGAGATTCTTCCCTTTGGAAAAGGGATCGTTCGCCGCTCAGCTGGTGAACATGCTGATCAACGCGTGGCCTTCCTCGCATTTGGGCCGCTGTTGTCGGTCGCAATAGAAGCGGCGCAGGAAATCGACGCAACAGTGGTGGACATGCGTTTCGCCAAGCCACTCGACGAGGATCTGTTGCTGACGGTCGCGAGATCGCACGACGTGATCGTGACGATCGAAGAAGGCACGGTGACGGGCGGCGCGGGTGCCGCATGTGCCGAACATATCGCGGCTGAAGGGCTGGCGGTGCCCGTATTGCGTCTTGGACTTCCGGATGAATTCATACGGCACGGCGACCGCTCCAGGCTGCTTGAACTGAATGGTCTTGACGCGGCAGGAGTACTCGAAACGGTGCGGGTATTCGTGGGCCGTCACTTCGACCTCTTTGACGCCGTCTGAGGCATCGCACGGGACATGTCAGCAATGAACAAGACCGGAACGACGATTCACTTCGATGCAGCCATCCGGGCATTGGCGCATCCATTCCGTCGAAAAGTACTGCAGTGGCTGGCCAATCCAGACGAGTACTTTACGGAAGCCGAGTATTGCGCGCTTCGCGCGGTGTCGGCGGGCATGCTGCACGCTCGAAGCGGCCTGTCGCAGTCGACGGCGTCAGGCCACCTGTCGCAGCTCGAGCGGGCCGGCTTGATCAAAACACAAAAGGTTGGACAGTGGGTCTTCTTCTCGCGTAACGAAGACGCGATCCGTGAACTGGCCGAATGGCTTTGTGCCGATATTGCGCAGATCAGCGAGCGGGTCTAATCAGCAATATTCGGCCACACGCAACATCTCGTTTCCTCAATACAAAAGTACTGACCAGAAACGGAGCGACGATGTCTCAGAACCGCTGCACCCGCGGCTTCACCGAAGCACTATAGACGATAACGCGCCGCAAGCTACCCGTCCAATACACGAAATTCTGGCCTTAAAGACACGATGGCCAGAAACGAGCGGTGAATGTCCCCATACCGTCGTAGCTAAAGCGGCGGTGCCTTTCCACGCAACCTAAACTGTTCTCATCAGTGGTCAAGAGACTGCTGATCCTGGCAGGCACAGGGACCTTGCGGCAGGAGCCACGAGGTAATGCACAGTTGGACTCGGAACGGATGGCGCCAGATGCGTCCTCTTTTCGCAGTCGGATTTTGTCTTCGTGTACCTGTGAAAGCGTTGGCTCGGCCAAGGCAGCAACAGGTGCTGCCTGGCTCGGATGTGTGGCAGATATCGGGTTTGAGCCCGACTGAGGACAGAATCATCATGATTACGCGGAATCGGAAAACCTCCTTCCTGTTTGGAGGCAATGCTCCTTACGTCGAAGAGCAATACGAAACATATCTTGCGGACCCGACCACGGTGTCGGAGGATTGGCGCGGCTATTTCGACGCGTTGCAGGATGTGCCGGCTGTCGATGGATCGGATACAGGTGACGTCGCGCACGGACCCGTCGTGTCCCGTTTCGTCGAACTGGCGAAGCAGACGCGCACGGCGGGGCGCTCGGAGAACGACGTATTGAGTTTCGCCCGCAAGCAGGTCGCCGTGCAGGCATTGATTTCAGCCTATCGCATGGTTGGAACTCGCAATGCCCATCTGGACCCGCTGCGCTGGACCGCGCCCGTGCCAGTGCCGGAACTGAATTCGAGCTATTACGATCTGTCCCATGCGGACATGAACACGAAGTTCAGCATGTCGGGCGCTCACTTTTCGGATCAGGTTCAAACGCTGGGCGACCTGATGCAGGCGCTAAAAGAAACCTATTGCGGAACGCTGGGCGCCGAGTTCATGTATCTGGCTGATCCGGAACAGCGCACCTGGTGGTCCATGCGACTCGAGTCGTCGCGTTCGAAAGCTGCACTGGATAACGGCGACAAGCTGCATATCCTCGAACGTCTGACTGCGGCCGAAGGGCTGGAAAAATATCTGCATGCCCGCTATGTCGGTCAAAAGCGGTTCTCGCTCGAAGGCGGAGAGTCGCTCATCGTGCTGCTGGACGAACTGGTGGCATATGGTGCGACGAAGGGCGTCAAAAGCTCGATTCTCGGCATGGCGCATCGCGGACGCCTGAATGTTCTCGTCAATGTTGTCGGAAAACCGCCGGCTGCCCTGTTCGACGAGTTCGAGGGAAAGACCGCGCACCTGCTTCCGGCGGGCGACGTGAAGTATCACAAGGGCTTTACCGGTTTGCTCCCGACGGCAACTGGGCCCGCCGAAGTGACACTCGCGTTTAATCCGTCGCACCTGGAAGTTGTCAACCCGGTGGTGCAAGGCATTGCTCGCGCACGCGCTGAAGTATTGGGTTTGGGCGCGAGCGCGGTCCTTCCGGTGGAGATCCACGGCGACGCTGCGGTTTCAGGCCAGGGCATCGTCATGGAGACGATGAACCTGTCCAACACGCGGGGCTATGGAACGGGCGGCACGATACATGTGGTGGTGAACAACCAGGTCGGCTTCACGACTTCCGACCCGAGGGACGTGCGGTCGTCGTTCTATTGCACAGACATTGCGAAGATGATCGAGGCACCCGTGCTGCATGTGAACGGCGACGACCCCGAAGCCGTGATTGCTGCAACGCGTCTCGCAATCGACTTTCGCGCGACGTTCAACAAGAGTGTCGTAATCGAACTGGTTTGTTTCCGCCGTCACGGCCACCAGGAACAGGACACGCCCAACATCACGCAGCCGATGATGTACCGCTCCATTGCGGGTCACCCCGGCGTTCGTACGCTCTATGCAAGGAAGCTGGTAGACCAGCAGCTTCTGACGGCGGAAGACGTGGAGAAGTATGTCCACGAGTACCGTCAGCGTCTCGACACGGCACAATCGGTCGAAGAGAAAAAGCCTGTTGCTCAAAAGAACGAAGAAGAGAACTGGCCACAACTGCTCGATGGAAACGTCAGCCGTATCTATTACGCGCCGCCCTTGCTGGACCTTGTTCAAAAGCTTGCGCTGAAGATCACCAGCATTCCGGATCAATACTCGCTGCATCCGCTTGTTGGAAGAGTGGTGTCTGCTCGTCGCGATATGGCGGAAGGCAAGCGTCCGCTCGACTGGGGTATGGCGGAGCATATGGCTTTTGCCTCGCTCCTTTCCGCAGGTATCGACGTGCGCCTGAGCGGTCAGGACAGTGAACGCGGTACGTTCAGCCATCGTCACGCGGTGCTGCACGACCAGAACCGTTCGAGTCGGGCCGAGGGCACTTATGTTCCGTTGGAGCACGTGTCGGATGACCAGGGGCGGTTTTCGGTCACCAACTCGGTGCTGTCCGAGGGTGCCGTTCTGGGCTTCGAGTATGGGTACTCGGTGGTTCGACAGAATGCGCTCGTGCTGTGGGAAGCGCAGTTCGGCGACTTCGCAAATGGAGCGCAGGTCGTGATCGACAACTTCCTGTCGGCGGGCGCGGCCAAGTGGGGACAACGGAGTGGCGTGACGATGTTGCTGCCGCATGGCCAGGAAGGCGAAGGCCCGGAGCACGCGTCCGCGCGGCTCGAACGCTATCTGCAACTTTGTGCGCAGGACAACATGCGGGTCTGTCAGCCCACGACTCCCGCCCAGATTTTCCATCTGCTGCGGATGCAGGCGGTGCTGCGCGATCGTGTGCCCCTCATTGTGATGACGCCGAAGTCGCTTCTGCGCCACCCGGAGGCTGTCAGCAGTCTGGCGGATCTCGCCAAAGGACGATTCAACGAGATCCTCGCCGAATCGCCGACCAAGGAAGCGGCGTCCAAGGTCGACCGGGTCATCCTGTGTTCGGGCAAGGTCTATTACGAACTTCTCGAGCGTCGGCGCAAATCCGGAAAGGACAACATTGCGCTGATTCGCGTCGAGCAGTTGTATCCGTTCCCCGCGAAGCAGATCAGTTCGGAACTGGAGCGCTATCCGAATCTGAAGAGCGTGGTCTGGTGTCAGGAAGAGTCGAAGAATCAGGGCTCGTGGAATTTCGTCATGGAGCCGTTGCTGGAAATCGTGAAGGCACCTGCGACACTGCGTTATATCGGACCTGAGGCGACCGCATCGACCGCGCCGGGGTACAAGTCGATGCACCTCGCGCGTCAGGAGAAGTTCCTGCACGCGGCGATTGACGAATAAGCAGGCGGTAAAGGCGAGCCAGGAACGATCACTCCGGTTCGCCTTTCATGTCACGTGCAAGTGGAACTGCAGCCCGATCAATATCAAAGACGACACGCAAGCATACGATGGACAAGATCTCTGCAATCAAGACGTATGTGAAGGTGATCGAATCGAATAGCTTTACGGGGGCCGCCGAAGTACTGCATACGTCGACGGTCTATGTCACGCGTATGGTTCAGGCTCTGGAGTCGGATTTGGGCGTGAAGCTTCTGAACCGGACAACGCGGCGAAGCAAGCCGACCGATGCTGGCATTCGCTATTACGAACGTTGCGTGGCGCTTCTGCGAGACCTGGAGGAAATGGACGCCGACGCGCAGGCATCGAAGGGAAGCAATAGCGGAAAGGTCCGCGTGAGCATGCCCTCACTGGTCGCGAAATCCGTCGTGATCCCGCAGTTGCCGGACTTCTTCGCCAATAATCCCGACATTCAACTCGACATCAGCATAGCCGATCAACACCCCGATCTGATTGAAGACGGGCTCGACTGCGCGGTCCGCGTGGGACCGATGAGCGAACTCGGACTGATCGCCAGGACAGTGGGTATCTACAAGACGCTGACCTACGCGTCGCCCGACTATATTCGCGCGTATGGCGAGCCTGTTACATTGAGTGATCTCAGCGATCACATCGGCGTCAGTTACGCGATGAAGTCGGGGCGTATCAGAGGTTGGGAGTTCATCGACGGAGACGAGGTCCGTACCATTCCACTCAAAAGCGCGATCCTTGTGAACGACGCCGATACCTACGTGGCGTGTGGACTGGCGGGCCTCGGGTTGATACAGGGTGGCACCTTCATACTCGATGCCCACGTGCGTGCGGGCCGGCTGAATATGGTGTTGCGAGATTATCCTTCGAATCCCCGGCCGGTTTCTGTTGTGTATATGCCTAACCGGACGAGGCCGAGGCGAGTCGACATTTTTATCGAGTGGTTGATGGATCTGTATTCGACGCAGTTGGCTGTGTGAACGGAAAGGCGTCGGCGGACGTTGCTCGATACTCACTCATTCTTTGCCAAGAGTCGATCCGCACATCAGTGAGAGTCGCACCCGAGCTTCCGACGTCGTCGTTGCGCGAAAGCGATTGCCGGCAATGTCTGCTCGGTAAGCGGACGGCTATCAGGAGTCGTTCGCTTGCACCGGCGTTCGGGCTTGTTTCGGAACCTTCTGTTGACGTTCGTCACGGGCGGCAACACGTCGTCGCGTCGGCGGTGCAATACTGGATCGCGAAATGCCCGGTAGAGCACAAATGCCATCCACAGCGCCAGCACGGCGAAGCTCCACCAACGCAGAAATATTCCCCATCCCCAAATGAGCGTCCCAAACGCCGAAAGCGTTAGCCCGCGCCTGGCTGCCAGGACGTCGCCGAGAACTTTGCGAGCTTTGAATCCGCCGCCCTTGTTTGTGCGAGCTACAACCAGATCAGTCACGGTGTACGCAAAATAGTGGCGTGACGCCAGTAGCAGGCCGGTGATCGTCACTATCGATCCGGAACGTTCAAACAGACTCCAATGTGCTGATGTTTGGGCAAGATAGGCGCAGATGACCGACGGACTCACTGCCAGCACCACCAGTGCGATGCTGCGGGCAATGTAACCCCACGGCGTGCGCAAGGTTCCGTCGTTAGGGGCGATGCTCCCAGCACGGTGGATAAGCTCTTTACTCAAAATGGATCCCTTCGAGTCGGTTGTGCCAGTTACCTACCACATTTGTCTGACATGTCAGATAAAGTAGTAAGTAACATGCCACTGCTACAGCTGCGCTGTTTGCCGGTAGACCCGTTCAAGGGCTCAAATCGATCTCCGGTTTGTAGCGGGTCTGCGCATTCTCTCAGCGCGAGCGACGGGGGTCTAGGCCGCTTCGGTCACAACACCTGTGACGCCTGAGAACATTTCGTGAAGCTAACAACGTGGCCTCTTATTTGGCAACTTGCGTCGTTGCCTATGGCCGGCGCGATGCGCTCGCGCGACCATCGGCGAGCATCCATTTGGCAGCATTGAAGGACGATGCTTGATGGCGGACTGCATGCGTTCAGCCGCCATCACCGTAAGCGATCAGTCAGATACACCCGCTGGGCCTACGGCAGCTCCGCGCAGGCAAGGAGCCGTCGAAGGTGGCGCTGGACTATTGTCCCGTGGCAACCTGTCCGCGTGTGCTGCGCCCGTTCGAGACCCACGCGACCGACAGTCCAGCGCCGAGCAGCGTCAGGCAGATGACGGGCACCAGCATCGGCGCACTGGCGTTACCCGCGAGCTTGCCGACGTAGGGCATCAGATTCTGCGCAAAGAAGCCGCCGAGATTCCCGATCGAATTGATCGCCGCAATGCTTGCGGCGGCGCGTGCGCCCGTAAAGAAGCGCGGCGGAAGCGACCAGAAACACGGGTAAAGCAGGGGGATACATGCGCCGCCAAGAACGAGCGCTGCGAAGCGCAGCGGCAAGCCAGGCAGGACGAGACTCAGCGCGAAGCCGATTACGCCGACACCGGCCACGATCGCCATCGCCTTGAGCACCACGTTTTCGCGCTTGAGTCTCGCGGGCAGCCAGAGCAGAAGCAGCGCGGCGAGCAACCACGGAATCATGTTCAGCAAGCCATTGAGCGAGTGCGAGACGCCGCCGCTCTTGAGCAGCGTCGGCATCCAGTAGGTCACGCCATAGAGCGAGGTCGACATCAGCATGTAGCCGCAAGCGAACATCAGCACGCGTTTGTCGATGAGAGCACGCCATGGGTGCTCGGATACAGCCTCGGTCGGTGCCTCACGCCTGATTGCGGCGACGATGAGGTTTTTCTCTTCGCTCGACAGAAACCGCGCGCGTTCGACGGAGTCCGGCAGGAAACGCAAGGCGATCAACGCGACGACGATGGCGGGTGCGCCCGTTGCGACGAATACCCACTGCCAGCCTGCAAGGCCAAGACTGCCGTCGAACGACAGAAGCAGGCCGCCCGCGAGTGAGCCGAGCATGTTGGCGAGCGCGCTGCCAAGCGTGAAGAAGCCGAGCATGCGCGTGCGATGGCTCTGCGGGAACCACAGCGTCAGATAAAAGATGACGCCTGGATAGAAGCCAGCTTCCGCCACGCCCAACGCGAAACGAAAGACATAGAACACGCCCATCGAATGCGTGAAAGCCATCGCGACCGTGATTGCGCCCCACGTCGCCATGATGCGTGCGAGCCACAAACGCGCGCCGAAGCGATGAAGCGCGAGCGTGCTCGGCACTTCGAACAGAAGATAGCCGATGAAGAACAGTGACGCCCCCAATCCGTATGAGGCTTCGGACATTCCCAGCGCTCCGACCATCTGCAACTTGGCGAAGCCCACGTTTTGCCTGTCGATGAAGGCGATCAGGAACATGACAATCAACAGCGGCATCAACCGCCACGCGATCTTCTTCACGACGATCTGCTCGTCTGTCAGGGTTTGGGCCACAACCAGTCTCCAGTTAGCAATTCATATATATGTTTAGTTGAATTTCATGTGCCAGCAATGGGTATAAACCCGTCATGTCAAGAAGCTATCGCATGATTAGGGTAATTCCTGGTCGGTCAAACGGAGCGACTCATGCAAACATATATATGAATTTGATGGAGAAAAGCATGCACGCCGATGATCGACTGCCCCGCTACCAGCGCTTGCGCGACGAGATGGTCGCACTGGTCGCTGCCCGCCACTGGCGCCCCGGCGAAGCCATTCCGACCGAGCAGGCGCTCGCGAAAAGCTACGACGTCGCTGTCGGCACCGTTCGTAAAGCTGTCGATCTGCTGGTCGCAGAAGGGCTGCTGGAGCGGTTCCAGGGCCGCGGAACATTCGTGCGCCGCGCGAGCTTCGACAGTTCTCTATTCAGGTTCTTCAGATTCCAGACCAGGCAGGGCGAGCGTCGCATTCCCGAGAGCCGCATCCTGCGCCGCGAAGTCGTGGAGGCGCCGTCGGCCGTCGCCGCGACCTTGCAGATTCCGAATGGCGCCAAGGTCATTCAGATGTCGCGTCTTCGGTTGATCGATGGCGTGCCGATGCTCGCGGAAGAAATCTGGCTTCCGTTCGACCGTTTCGCCGCGTTCGCACAACTCGAACTGACGGAGATCGGCGATCTGCTCTATCCCGTGTATGAGGCGCAGTGCAATCAGGTCATCGCGTCGGCAACCGAAACGCTGACTGTCGAGGCGATCGGTCCGCTTCACGCGCGGCTCCTGCGCATCGAGCCGGGTACGCCCGCCGTCGTGATCGAGCGGCTCGCGTATGGATATGACAGGCAGCCGCTGGAATGGCGGCGCTCGCGCGGGCCCGCAAGCGAATTCATTTACCAGGCCGACATCCGGTAGATATCGAAAGACCTGGCAATCCATAACGATTCGATCCCCACGATGGGATACGCGACGCAGGAGACGGCAATGTTCAAGTGGTTCAAGGAGGTGTCCGGCAACGAGCGTCGGACATTCTGGGCGTGTTTCGGCGGATGGGCACTCGACTCGCTAGACGTGCAGATGTTCAGTCTCGTGATTCCAGCGATCATCGCGGAATGGTCGATCAGCCGGACGCAAGCCGGGATGGTGAGCGGTGTGACACTGGTGGCTTCGGCGCTGGGCGGCTGGGTGGCCGGCATGCTCTCGGACCGGCTGGGCCGCGTGAAGACGCTGCAATGGACCGTTGCTTTCTTCGCTGTATTCACGTTTCTTTGCGCGTTCGCGCAGAACTATCCGCAGTTCCTGATCCTTAAGACGCTTCAGGGCTTTGGCTTCGGTGGAGAGTGGGCGGCGGGCGCGGTCCTGATGGCCGAAACGATTCGTGCCGAACATCGCGGCAAGGCGATGGGCAGCGTGCAGAGCGCATGGGCCGTCGGCTGGGGCGCCGCCGTGCTGCTCTACGCGTTGATGTTCTCGTGGCTGCCCGGCGAGACGGCATGGCGCGTGATGTTCGGGATCGGCCTCTTTCCCGCGCTGCTGATCCTCTATGTTCGACGCGGCGTACGGGAGCCCGTGCAGCCCGCGCGGGCGGCGCGCGACGTTCGGGCACGCGACGATGCTTCGACGTTCGGCGTGTTCTTCGGAATCTTCTCGCCGCAAGTGCTGCGCATGACGCTAATCGGCGCGTTGCTCGGAGTGGGTGCGCATGGTGGGTACTATGCATTGATGACGTGGCTCCCCACTTTCCTGAAAACGGAGCGCCACTTGTCGGTGTTGGGCACGGGCGCTTACCTTGCTGTTGTCATCGTTGCGTTCTTTTGCGGGTGTATCGTCAGCGCGCATTTGCTCGACCGGATCGGCCGGCGCAGGACCATCCTCACCTTCGCGATCTGCTGCGTGCTGACGGTTACCGCGTATCTGTTTCTGCCGCTCAGCAATCTCGCCATGCTGTTCTTCGGCTTTCCGCTGGGGTTCTTCGCAGCGGGTATCCCGGCCAGCATGGGCGCGCTTTTCAACGAGCTTTATCCTCGTGGCATGCGGGGTACGGGTGTCGGCTTTTGCTATAACTTCGGCCGCGTGGTGTCGGCGGGCTTTCCTGTGCTCGTGGGCCACATGTCCGCCAATATGTCGCTTGGAACGGCAATTGGCATTGACGCCGGACTGGCTTACTCAATCGTGGTCCTGTCCGTGTTGATGCTGCCCGAGACGCGCGGCCGCGCACTCGGCGAAGCGGTACTCGAGGCCGGACCTGCGGGAACGCTGACGCAGGCGCAACGGCACTGATGCGCGGCTGTTCTGACGACAGCCGGGCAAGTTTTGTCGGAGAGTAATGTCAATGATCGAAACAACGGGTTCGCATGCGCATGAGCAGCAGACAGCGCAGCGTCTTTCCCAAATCGCCTTGATCGATGCACACGCGCATGTGTTCGAGCGCGGCCTGCCGCTTGCCCGGCAGCGCCGATATGCGCCCAACTACGACGCGCCGCTCGACGTCTATCTCGAACAACTCGACACACACAATGTGTCGCGCGGCGTGCTGGTGCAGCCCAGCTTTCTCGGCACCGATTGCGACTATCTGCTGGCCGCTTTGCGACGCGCGCCTGACCGGCTTCGCGGCGTCGCGGTTGTCGATCCGGACTGCGGACTCGACGCGCTAATGGCAATGGCGCGGGCGGGCGTCGTCGGCATTCGATTGAACCTCATCGGTCTTCCCGATCTCCCGATCGAAAGGAGTCTGACACCGGAAACGCTCGCGCATGTTCGTCAACTGGGATGGCATGTCGAAGTCCACGCCGAGGCGGCGCGTCTTGAGCGAATCGTGCAGCCGCTCCTGGTTCAAGGCCTGAATGTGGTCATCGATCATTTCGGCAGGCCAGACCCTGCACTCGGCGTCGATGACGAGGGCTTCCGTCGACTCCTCGATCTGGCGAGCACAGGCCAGGTGTGGGTCAAGATATCAGCGGCCTATCGAAACGGGAGCTTCGCGGAGGGTGAGCACGCAACACCTCGCTTTGCACATGATGCTGTTCGGCTTCTGACGGAGGCGTTTGGAGTGAATCGCCTGATGTGGGGGAGTGATTGGCCGCATACGCAATTCGAGGCATCTCAGGATTTTGGTCGCACGCTCGACGCCCTGCGGACACTCTTGCCCAATGAGGCGGAGCAAAGGGCCGTCGCGTGTGGCACATCGGCGAAGTTCTACCGGTTTGAGGAACCGACGATATAGTCGCGCGTTCGCCCGGCGGGCGAGCAGTCCACGGTACTCCGTTTAGAAAGAGAAGGGGCGAAGGCCGCCTTCAGCCCCGCCAACCTGAGCGTTCATTCGACAGCAGCGCAAGCTGCCTTCACTCTCGCAGGCCGCGCAATAATCGCGACAGTCAGCAACACCGCCGCCAGCTCACACATTGCCGCCACCCACCCGAGGCTTCCCACACTGGCGTGAGCCAACGTGAGCGCACCGAGCGCGGCGCCTATCGAGAACCCGATATACATGAACGAAGCATTGAGCGACAACACGATCGATGCGACCTTCACACCAGCGATATCGATCAGCCGCGCCTGCTGTGCCGGATAAAACGCCCAGTGCGCGACGCCCCACAGCGCGATAGCGGCAATCACTGGCACGAGTGCAGCGCCCGGCGACAGAAAGCGCGCGCTGATCGACAGTGTGGCAAACGCGACGCCTGACAGCGCGATCGTTGGAACGATCACGGCCAGAGGTCCAAAGCGGTCATTTGCTGTGCCACCCGACACGACGCCAATCGCTGCGGCAAGTCCCCACATGAACATCACCATGCCGACCTGTGCGCCGGCCAATCCAGTGATTTCAGCGAGAAACGGCGAGAGATAGGTATAAACCGTATACGCGCCAGTGGCCCAGAGCGTGGTCGTGAGCAGCGTCGCGAGCACGACAGGTTTGCGCGCGATCGCGATGCGCTCGCGCAGCGTCGCAACCGGAATGCCGGCGCCGATATCGCGCGGCAGGCCGAAGAACAACCCAGCCACCGCGAGTGCCGCCAATCCCGCGACGCCCGCGAACGTCATGCGCCAGCCGAGCGCATGGCCGATGACGGCGCCGAGAGGAACGCCGAGCGCGATCGCAATCGTAATGCCGCCGTTCACCACCGCGATTGCGCGGCCGCGCCTTTCGGGCGGCACGATGACGCTCGCCAGCGCGTTCGCGCCTGGCACATAGAGACCGGCGGACAGCGCCAGCAACACCCGGGCGCCCACCAAGGCCCAGAAAGACGGCGCTGCGAACGCGAGCAGGTTGGAAAGCGCGAACGCGATCATGCTCGCGAGCAGCAACGTCCGCCGGTTCATGCTGCCGCTCAACGCCGTCAGGACGGGGGAACTGAGGCCGTAGGCGAGCGCGAATACTGTCACCAGCTGTCCTGCCGTTTCGATCGTCACCGACAGATCGGTCGCGAGTCCGGGAAGAAGCGGAGAAATCATGAAGCCTTCCGTTCCGATCGCGAAAGCGCCGAGCGCCAGCCAGTAAACGGGCGCGGGAAGGGAAGAAGTTGTGTAGGTGGGTGTCATCTGAAGCCTGGAATCGAGAGTCAAGCGTTGCTTGATTCTGGATCGGCCGACACCGGACATCAATGGACTGGCGTTCCGGACATATCGGACATGGATGTCCGCAATCCCGAAAGCCATCGAACCGCTATTAACACTTGCCGCTAAAACGCACCCGCTGCCGGTTCGTCACGCTGCATAGACAGCAGCCAGCGCCGAAGTCAGTATGTTTCCAACAGGCGGAGGAGTCTTGACATCGACGTCGACCGCAAACTGCTCATGCGCGAGATCGATCATCGCGGTGAGCGCCGGCGTGACGATAGTGTCCTTGTTACGGATGAACACCGTCTTCACGTGCGCGAATTGCGACGGAAGTGCATGGCAATGCACGGCATGCCGCGCGCCATGACTCTCCACCACCGATCGCGGCAACAACGTAATCCCCATTCCCGCCGCGACACACGACATGATTCCATCCAGCGTGCCTAGCTCCATCACCTGCCCCGGAATGATGCCGGCGTGATAGAACCAGTTTTCGAGTGTCGAACGATAGAAGCAGCCCGTCCTGAATGCGAGCACCGTTTGCCCGGACATCTGCTTCGCAAGCGCTGCAAGCGTTTCGAACTCGATGCCGCTCACGAGCACCAGTTCTTCTTCAAACACTTCTTCCTGATGCAGCGACGAACTCTGATGAAAGCCGCCAACGAACGCGCCATCCAGCCGATGACATTCGACCGCCTTGATCAACTCGTTCGTCGTGCCCGTCATCAGCGACAGTTGAACTTGCGGAAACTGCACGTGATACTTCGCCAGCACTTTCGGCAAACGGATCGCGGCCGTCGTTTCCATCGACCCGAGGCGCAGCAGCCCGCGCGGCGATGCGTTGTCCAGTAGCGCGTTGCGGCTTTCGTCCGTCAACTGAAGGATGCGTTGCGCGTAGCCCAGAAAAATCTGCCCCGCCGACGTGAGCACCACGCCGTTCTTCTGCCGGATGAACAACTGCTGGTTCAATTCCGCTTCGAGCTCCTTGATGCGCATCGTCACGTTCGACTGAACGTTATGGATTTTTTCAGCCGCTGCCGTGAAGCTGCCGCAATCGGCCACCGCGCAAAACATTCTCAGATGCCTCAGTTCCATCGTGCGCCTCGCCGGATCACCTCGGATGATGAAGATTCAGGCTAGCACATCGAGCCTGATGATTGACTTGCGCACCGGGACACAAACGCGCGCATCGTTGACGCACAGGAAAAGCCGCGTATTTCAGATCGACAGGTTTACGCTGCGCCACGGAATGTTGTGCGCCACAAGCGCGTCGAGCGCGGGTGAGCGAAACGCTGCACAATGCCTTGGTGAAGGGACAATGTAATCGGCCTGATTCTTCACGGTCGCGTGTCATGCGAACCTGGCCGAGACAGAAGCGCGCAGGAAACATCATGATCTGGCTGGCCGACGCAGTGCTCGTGTTGCATGCGCTGATCGTCCTGTTTATCGTCGGCGGATTGATGGCGATCTGGGCGGGCGCGGCGTTGCAATACGCCTGGGTGCGCAATCGTGCTTTCCGCGCGCTGCATCTCGCGGCGATTGGTGTCGTCGCGATTCTCGCAGCACTCGACGTGCCGTGCCCGCTCACCGTGCTCGAAGACCGCTTGCGCACGGGAGGCACGGTCGAGCAAGGTTTCGTGCAGCGTTGGGTGAGCCACTGGCTCTACTACGATTTCCCCGCGTGGATGTTCGCGGTTGCGTATGTGGCCTTTCTGCTGATCGTGGCAATCACATGGCGATGCATTCCACCGCGCCGTTGAGAGCGGTCTAGCCGCACGCGATCATTCCCGCTGCGCTTCACCCGCCATCTGCGGCCGCACCTGAATCATCACCGATACGCATCCGAGCGCGAGTCCCACCGCGCAGACGCCGGGCCATTGCCACACGCTCCAAGCCCAGATGCCCAACGACGACCCAAGCGCGCCGCCCGCAAAGCGGATCGTCATGTAGAGCGTGTTGATGCGGCTCATCGCATCGCTCGTGATACTCATGTTGCGCGCCATGTTCGCGACATGCCCGCTCTGCAATCCCAGGTCGAGCACGATCACGCCGGCGACGAGGCCCGCAATCGTGTTGCCCGTCGCCGCGAGAATCGCAAAGGCCACGACGAAGATGGCGCCGCTTGCCAGCACGACGTGACGCGGGTTGCGCGTGTCGATCAGCTTGCCTGCACCCGTCGAAGCCGATGCGCCGACCACGCCGACCAGTCCGAACAGGCCCGCGACCTCGCTGCCGTAATGCGCGTCCATCGCGTGCAGATGAAACGCCAGCGTGGCCCAGAACGCGCTGAATGCGGCGAACTGAAGCGCGGCGATGGCCGAGGTCTGGCGAACCAGCGGTTCTTCACGAATCAGCGTCAACAGCGAACCCATCAGCCGCCGATACGTGCCCGTGTACGTGGGCTGCGCGCTCGGCAGCATGCGCGACAGCACGGCGGCCGTGACTAGCATTGCCGCCGCCGCGACCCAATAGACGGCCCGCCAGCCGAAATGCTGCGCGATCGTTCCGGAAATCGTGCGCGACACGAGGATGCCGCACAGCAAGCCGAACATCACGATGCCGACCGCCTGGCCGCGTTGCTGTGGCCCGGCGAGTTGTGCCGCGAACGGCGTGAGCAACTGCGGCGCGACACTGACGAGTCCGGTCAGGAAGCTAGCAGCGACGAGCCAGTTCAACGTCGGCGACAGCGCGATCGCGGCGAGCGCCACACTGGCGATGCACAACAGCGTGCGCAACATTGAACGGCGTTCGAGCTTGTCGCCGAGCGGCACGAACAGCAGCAGTCCGAGCGCATAACCCGTTTGCGCGGCGACGGATACGGCGCCTGCCTGACTTTCGCTGGTGTGAAACGCAAGCGCGAACTCGGCCAGCAACGGCTGGTTGTAGTAGTTGTTCGCGACCACGACACCCGCTGCGCCTGCCATGAGCCAGAAGATCGAACGTCTCATCTGTGTGTGTTCCGGTGTCTTCGCCGCCTGTCGATAGACGACTTTATCGTCCAGTTCACAACGAATGTAGACTATTCCGGAAATTGCCAGTATCTATCTAAAACGGCAAGCAGCCTTGCCAAATCCGGAAGAGTCGAATCATGGATCGCTTTGAAGCAATGAGCGTCTACGTGCGGGTCGTGGACGCGGGAAGCCTGTCGGCCGCCGCGCGCGCGATTCCGATGTCGTTGACCTCGGTCAGCAGGCACATCTCGGCGCTCGAAGCGCAGTTCGGCGCGCAATTGCTTCGGCGCACCACGCGCAATCTCGCGATGACGGACGAAGGGCGCATTCTCTACGACCGCGCGAAGGCGATTCTCGGCGAAGTGGACGAGCTTGGCAGCGCGTTGTCGGCGGGACGCGGGAAGTTGTCCGGACGGCTGCGGATCGCCGCGCCGAATCTGCTTGGGCGGCTCGTGGTCGCGCCGCTAGTGCCGCGCTTTCTCGCGATGCATCCCGAGGTGGCCGTCGATCTGATGCTGGTCGACCGCGCCGTCAATCTGGTGGAAGAGGGGCTGCATGTCGCCGTGCGCGTCGGCCGGCTGCCGGATTCGAGCCTCGTTGCGCGCAAGCTCGATGACATCCAGATGGTGGTGTGCGCGGCGCCCTCGTATCTCGCGCAGCGCGGCACGCCCCGCAAACTCGACGATTTGCGCAAGCACGATTGCCTCGTTTTCTCGGATGCGCCGGGACCGGTCGAGTGGCGCTTCCAGTCGGGCGCGACGCGTACGCGCGTCGGGGTGACGGGCCGCCTGTGGATGAATAGCCTCGATGCGCTGGTGTCGGCGGCGATTGACGCGCCCGCGTGGCAGGTGGCGGCGCATATCGAGCGAGGCCGCTTGCAGCCCGTGCTCGACAAGTTTGCGCCGCCCGCTACGCCCGTGCATGTGGTGTTCGAGCGCGCGAAGCTGTCGTCGCCGAAGATCAGGACATTCGTCGACTTTCTCGTCGATCAATGGGGCCGCGCGTGAATTGAGCCGGCGTGTGCCGGCTGCGTTCAGACGGTCATGGCGAGTTCCGCGCGCACAGTGCGCAGCGTCTCGTGCGCGCGCGCGAGTTGTGCGACAAGTGCCGCCGATGCCGCCGTGATCGGCATGCGTACTTCATCCGAGATACGGCCTTCGATCGACAGCATGGCCTTGATCGCCGACGGATTCGGCGCCGAGAACAGCAGCTTGAGCACGGGCTTGAGCCGTTCGAAGATCCGGCGCGCCGTTTCTGCGTCGCCCGCTTGCATGAGCGACTGAATCTCGACCAGCAGATCCGCGCAGACGTGCGCGCTCGCGAGAATGCCGCCATGTCCGCCGGACGCGAGGCAATCGACGAAAGCCTCGTCGGTGCCACACAGCACATTGATGGGCAGCTTGCCCAGCGCGTTGAACTGCTGCGGTACACATGCCTTGATCGCGACGATGTTCTCGTGTTCTGCGAGCCGCGCGACGGTAGCGGGTTCGATCGATACGCCCGTGCGATGCGGCACGTCATAGAGCACGATGGGCCGTTCGGTTTCGCGCGCGATCTGTTCGAAATGCCACGCGATGCCCGCCTGATCGGGACAGACATAGGCTGGCGAGGAGACGAGAAAGGCCGCCACGTCCCATCGCTCGAAGCGCCTGATTTCGCGCACGAACTCGCGCGTGTCGAAGCCGCCGATGCCGACGAGCATCGGCAAGCGGCCATCGACGACGTCGCTGATCGCCTGCAGGACGGTCACGCGCTCGATGTCGGAGAGCAGCGCGGCCTCGCCTGTCGTGCCGAGCGCGACGATGCCCGCGATACCGGTGCGCGCGTAATGATCGGTCAGCGCTTGCAGCGCTTCGATATCGACTTCACCGGAACGAAACGGCGTGACGAGCGGAATCCAGATTCCCGAGTACATGTGTTCGCTCCTTCACCTGACGATGCGCGTGATGGTGCCGATGGTTGCTTCGGACATCGTCGCGATCAGCGTGTGAAGTGTGAAATCCAGGTCTTCGGGAGCGATGTTGAAGTGCACGCGCACCTTGTCGTGCAGCGTATGCGTGTGCGAAATGTAGACGCCGAGCGGCGAGTGGAGGAGCGTTGCGAGATGGTTGCGAAATGCGTCCGGCGACGTGCCGGTGAGAAAGATTTCGAGTTGAACGCGCTGGGCGTGCAGAGGAATGACGTTGGAGCGGAGTTGCGTCGACGGGATATCCGGGACGAAGTCTTGCGGCGCGCGAAGTTGTGCGGAGCCCATGTTCTTGGTTGCCACGACGGGCAGTTGTCGAGATGGACCTAGCGTACTGCGAAGCGCGTAAACGTCGCGTAAAAAGCGCACGCATTTGTGCAAACGCGAGGGATCGACATAGCGCATTTATTTCGTGGACCGTTGTCTTTACACCGAATTTAGAAGGGGCCCGATACGATCTTCGGGATTGGCGTCGCAGCGCCGCTGCGTGACGTCATGTCCTGGAGTCAACCATGTTCGAAATTGGAAAAGAATATTCTCGTGAAGACATTCATCAGGTGACGGGTGGCAGCAAGCACGCGTTTCTGCCTGTCAAGGGCGGCAAGGTTGTTGCCGCGCGATTGCGGCCCGATCTGAATCCGCATGCGCCTGAGGTGATTCTTTGCGACGGGAGCGCTTCTTCGCGCGCGGCGGGACGCACCTTGGCGCGGCAGACTGAGCCGGTGCCTGTTTTTGTGCGGACGTCGTCGGATCGGTTTCGGTATGTGGGGGAGTATGTTGTTGCGGAGTCGATGTCGGCGCCAGCCGATTACGCTGAGTACGTTAAAGATAGTAGTTTTACGCTTGCGCAGATTTCAAGGGTTATCAGGATGAGGCGGCGGTGAGGTTTTTGCCGTCCGGCGGGTTGGTTTGCTAGTGCTTTTGATGGCATTCGCGTGTTGCTTTCGTGGCACGGGCGGTTCGGTTTGCTTGTGTTTGCGCTGGCATCCGCGCTTTGCCTTCGTACTTCACGCGTCGCCCCTGTGCGGGGCGGCACCTACTTTTCTTTGCCGCCGCAAAGAAAAGTAGGCAAAAGAAAGCGGCTCACACCGCCAGTTCTTGTGTTTGCCTGAGGGCCCCCAAAGGTTCTTACGCCTCACACGGCAATCACGTGACTCATGCTCGTTGCCAGCGCTCTTGCGGTGCTCATCACCCTCTTCACGCGCCCGCGTCGCAGCACGCCGTGCTAGGTATTCCACGGCCGCCCAGGTGGCAAACTGTGTGTAGGCCGTAGCGACACCCACGCCTCACTTCGGACCGATAGCGCACGCGTTCCACCTTGTAAGAGCGCTAACGTGTACGCCGCGACAACCTACACACAGTTTGCCACTTGGGCGGCGCAAACCATTCGCTGCCGTTAGCTCTTGTTTGGGTGTTTGAAGTGGGTGAGGCGGTCATTCGAAGCGTTGGCAACGAACGCGAACAGAAATGTTGCCGTGTGAAGCGTAAGACCGGTTGGGGGCCCTCAGGCGGGAACAAGGATTGGCGGTGTTAGCCGCTTTCTTTTGCCTGGCGGTTTCAAAGACCAAGTGCAACAGCGGGGTTGATTTCGATTCCCTGCTTCTTGCAGTTTTCAATAAAGACTTGCGCGGGCGTTCTCCAGCCGAGCGTCTTGCGCGGACGGTTGTTCATCTCTATCGCAATCATGTCGAGCTGGCGCTGCGAGAGCACGGACAGGTCCGCGCCCTTGGGCAGGTACTGGCGCAACAGACCGTTGGTGTTCTCACAGATGCCGCGCTGCCACGGGCTGTGTGGATCGCAGAAGTAGATGCGCATGCCCGTTGCTTTGGCCAGTTCCTTGTGCAGTGCCATCTCCTTGCCCTGATCGTAGGTCAGCGTCTTGAGCAGTTCCGGGTCAAGCGGCGCAAACGCTGCGCTGTAGCCCCGCAACGCCGCTTCCGCCGTGCTGTCATCCATCTTGACCAGCATCAGGAACAGCGTGCTGCGATCGATCAGCGTGCCCACCGCCGAGCGGTTTCCTGCCCCCTTGATGAGATCGCCTTCCCAGTGTCCGGCAAGCACCCGCTCGTTCGCCTCCGGGGGGCGCACATGGATGCTGACCATGTCAGTGAGCTTGCCACGCCGGTCTTCGCCGCGCGAGCGGGGTCTGCGCGTGCTGCGTCCCCGTCTGAGCAGCGCGATCAGCTCGCGTTTGAGCTCGCCCCGAGGCATGGCATAGATGGCGTGATAGATGGTTTCGTGAGACACGTTCAGGGTGGGCTCATCCGGATGCGCCTGCTTCAGCTGCGCACTGATCTGCTCGGGTGAATGGCATTTGGCCAGCAGTTCACGCACCTGCGGCCACAGCGGCCCATCGACGTGCAGCTTGCGTTCCCGCCGAGGCTTGCGCCGCAGTCTGCCTGCCCGCAAACCCGCACGCCTTGAATTGTAACCGCCGGCGATCGGCGGTCGTCCCATCGTTGCGCGCTCGTGAGCCGGTTTCCAGTCATTGCGCTTCAGTTCGCGACTGATCGTACTGGGTGAGCGCACAAGCGCACGCGCGATCTCGCGCGTGCTCTTGTCCTCAAACTTCATTGTAAAGATCACACCGCGCTCTTCGGCGCTCAGCTGTTCGTAGTTTTTTCCCATGCAACGTATCCTAAACGGAAGTGTTGCACTTGCATCTTGAAACCGCCCCTACTTTTCTTTGCGGCGGCAAAGAAAAGTAGGTGCCGCCCCGCACAGGGGCGACGTTTGAAGTGCGAAGGCAAATCGCGGATGCCAGAGAAAGAGCAAACACCCAACTTCAAAGCATGCGCAGCAAACGCTAACCCCAACTCCAACAAATCCCGCCGCAGGCTTAACGATTGACCATCTGCTTCGAATAAGAAAGCGCCAGCACACACCCCATAATCATGCAAACGGCGAACCCATAAAGCCCAGCGCTTTGCGAATGAAAAGTATCCCGCAACCATCCGATGAAATAGGTACTCCCAAACCCGCCAAGATTGGCAATAGAACACGCAAACGCAATCCCACCCGCAGCCGCCGACCCTTTCAAAAAAGTCGAAGGCAGCGACCAAACCACAGGCATTGCGGCTGCCGCGCCCGCATTCACGAGTGAGAACAGAAGCACAGTGGTCAGCGTGCCATGCGACCCGCCCGCAGCAATTGCGAGCGCAACAGCAGCAACGGCAAACGGCACCACGATATGCCAGCGCCGCTCCCGCATCCGATCCGAACTCGCACCACACCACAGCGTGCCAATCACAGCGACAGCATTGGGCACAGCCATCAGCCAGCCAATCGTGTACGCGTCTTTGACGCCCGTATCCCGCAAGATCGAAGGCAGCCAAAAGCTCACAGCATAAAGCCCGAGCAACACACACAGATCGATCAGCCCAAGCGCCCACACCTTCGGATCGACGAATGCCGCGCCGAGCGCATGGCTCTTGTTACCGGCAGGATCAGCATCGAGATTCGCGCGCAAGACGCGCTTCTCGTTGGCATCGAGCCAGTTCGCCGATTCGATGTTGTTCGGCAGCCAGCGCAAGATCGCAAAGCCAAGCACTACGGAAGGCAGCGCTTCGATCAGGAACAGCCATTGCCAGCCGCCAAGACCGTGCGCGCCATCGAAGAAGCGCATGATCCAGCCGGAAATCGGGCTGCCAATCATGCTCGACAGCGGCAGGCCGACCATGAACAGCGCAACGATCCGCGCACGCCGCGCATCGGGATACCACTGCGTCAGATAGAGCAGCACGCCGGGCAGGAAGCCCGCTTCGGCGACGCCGAGCAGAAAACGCACGGTGTAGAACTGCACGGGGGTCTTCACGAACATCGTCGCGCCGGACAGGATGCCCCACGTAATCATGATGCGCGCAATCCACAACTTGGCGCCCACGCGCTGCAGGATCAGGTTGCTCGGCACCTCGAACAGGATGTAGCCCGCAAAGAACAGGCCGGCGCCGAGACCGTAGATCGTGTCGCTGAATTTCAGCGCGTCGAGCATCTGCAACTTCGCGAGCCCGATGTTGATGCGGTCGAGATAGGCCGCGAAGTAACACAGACAGAAAATGGTGATCAGGCGGAACGTGACCTTGCGGTATAGCTCGCCGTGTTGGGTGGCGGCGGGAGAGAGAGCGGCGCTGCCGGATTGCACGGTGGACATGAGGACTCCCTGTTGGGATGGGTCGAATTGAAGTTTGCCGTCCGATGCGTGCACACATCGAACGCTCACAGTCATCTGTATAGCATGTCAAAATATAAGCGTATACGCTCGAAATTACCCTGGTGTCCGGAAGATCTCAGGATTTTCGGGAACGCGTCGAAAAAACGTGAATCGTTCATATGTGACAAGGTATTTGCCAAAACGAAAGGGACACGGAAAATGCCGCCGGATGGTGCTGGTTTCGCACATGATTTGTGCGTATGCGCTCAAATATGAAGTGTCGTCGCTGGAACTGGAACGTGCCTGAAAAGCCTGCTGACAAGGCCTTCGCAATACATGTGGCCGCAGGCACCGTCATGCCGCAGGGCGCGCACAGGCCAGGAACACCTTATGGAAGACCCTTTCGCATGCGGCGCCACATCGAACACCATTCGTCTTACGGCTACTGATCTGGCGCAAATACAATCTGGACTCGCATATCGCATGCCAAGGTTGAGGGTGTACACTGCATCGTTTCCAGCCATCGGGCCCGTCGCAGGCCGTACGTTCATGCCGTCTCACAAGGACTCTTACGACTTTCACGATCAGGTGGGCCATCTGCTGCGCCGCGCCTATCAGCGTCATGTGTCGATCTTTCAGGAAGCCATTCCCGATTCCGATCTCACGGCCGCGCAATTCGTCACGCTTTGCGCGGTGAAGGAGACGCAGGGCTGCTCGCTCAACGACATCGTCAAGGCGACCGCGATCGATCAGGCCACCATTCGCGGCGTGGTCGAGCGTCTAAAGGCGCGCGCGCTGATCGAAGTCCTGCCCGACCCGAACGACGGCCGCAAGCTGCTGGTGCGCACGACACCCGCCGGCCTCGCGCTGATCGAACGCACGGTGCCGTTCGCGAAACAGGTGACCGAGCGCACCTACGGCACGCTCAACGCGGGCGAACGCGTGGCCTTGCTGTTCCTGCTGCGCAAGATGATGGAGTCGGACGGCGAGTAAATGTGCCGGCGGCGCGTCAGACCTGCGGCGCGCGCTGCGCGTCGAGCAGCACACCCGCTTCGCGCAGTCCTGCGCGGATCGTATCGGGCGTAAAGGGCGGCGCGCAGAAGCGCACGCCCGTCGCATCGTAAATCGCGTTCGCGAGCGCAGCCGGTCCCGGCACGGATGCCGATTCCCCCGCGCCCAGCGGCGGCTCGCCCTGGCGCGGCATCAGCACGACATCCACTGCGGGCAGTTCAGGAAAAGTCAGGATCGGATAACTGCCCCATTCGCGGCTGGCGACCTTGCCGTGCGCGAAACGCACACGCTCTTTCAGCGAGCGGCTCAGTACCTGCACCACGTTGCCGTGAATCTGATGACGCACGCCGTCGGGGTTGATCATCGTGCCCGTGTCCTGGCCGATGGTGATGCGCTCGACGCGGATTTCGCCCGTCACCCGGTCGACGACGAGTTCGGCCACCCACGCGGCCCAGGCGGCCCCGAAGCCCGGAAAACGGCTATGCACATAGCGGGCGTACGCGATGCCTCTTCCACGCACGAAGCGTTCACCGCCTTGCACAGGCGTATTGCGCGGCGTGCGCGCTTTCCAGCCAGCGCGCTTCGCAACGGCTTCGAGCAATTCGGCGGCGCGTGTATCGTCGAGATGGCGCAAGCGGAATTCGAGCTGATCGATACCAGTCAGCGCGGCCAACTCGTCGGCGAATGAATCGTGCGCGAACGAGTTCGGCAGCGCCGATACACCGCGCAGCCACGCGGATCGCACGATAGGCGCCAGATCCTCGCAGACGAAGCGGCGATTCGCACTCACATACGGCGAGACGGCCGTCCGGTCGCCCATTTCGAAGATGCGCGGCTCGCTGGCGACGACGCGTGTCAGCAGCGACGCGAGCATCGGCGCATCGTTCGACGGATAACGCGTGACGAAATCGTAGCCCGTCATGCGGCCATCGCGTGTCACGCTGCCTGTGACGTTCACGACTTGCCCCGTCCCCTTCGGCTCCCACGCATGTTCGTCGGCGCGCGAAAGCTGCACGCGCACCGGCTGACCGACCGCGCGCGACAGCAGCAACGCGTCGCCGCATACGTCGTCGGCGCAATTGCGGCCATAGCAGCCCGCGGCTTCCATCCGCACGATATCGATGTCGGCTTCGTCGCGGCCCACAAGCGTCGCGAGGTCGTAGCGCAGCGAGACGGGATTCTGTGTGCCGGACCAGACGGTGACGCGGCCCGCTCCCGGCTCGCGATAATCGGCGAGCGCGCACGATGGCCCGATCGAGCCATGCATCTGATACGGCCACACGTAGGTGCGCGAAAGGGTCAACGTGTCGGGAGCGTGCCGTGCGGCTTCGACGTCGCCCTCGTCGAGCAGCGGGCGGCGCGTGGCGGGCGCGGCTGCAATCGCGGCAGCGGGGTCGTCGAGCGAGGGCAGATCGGGCAATGGCTTCCATGTCACGCGCAGTTCGCGCGCAGCGCGTATCGCTTGTTCCTCGCGCTCGCAAACCACCCCAATGAAGTCACCCAGCACGACGACGGCACGCAATCCCGCCACGTGCGCAACGGATTCGCGGTCCAAGCTGTCGAGCAGGCCGCCGACGAACGCGCCACTATCGAGGCCCGCATACGGTGGCCGCACGACACGTCCATGCAGCATGCCCGGCACGCGCATATCGTGCACGAACGTGAGCATGCCCGTTGCCTTGGCGGGGATGTCGACGCGCGGCGCAGACTTGCCGATCACGCGATATGTCGACGGATCTTTCACATGCGCCTTCAGGTCGAGATCGAGCGCGATGCGTTCGCCAGCGATGAGTTCGGCAAAGCTCACGCGGCGCGCGTCGGGCGTGGCAGCGACAAAGACTTCGGCGTTGTCGGTGGCGAGCGCTTCGATCTGCGTGTCGAAGTATTTCGCTGCGAGTTGCAGTAATGCATGGCGCGCCTGCGCGGCGGCGCAACGCAGCGGCGTCGCGGAGATCTGGATCGACGCGCTCGCGATGGTCGGCCCCTGGTTCGGCGTGACGGCCGTGTGCCCGAGTTGCATCGCGACGCGCGCGGCGGGCACGTCCAGTTCTTCCGCGACGATCTGCGCAAGCGACGTGCGGATACCCGTGCCGAGATCGACGTGACCGTTGAACGCGAGAATGCGGCCGTCGTCGAGTATCGCGACGAACACTTCCGCCGCCTCGGGCACGAACGACGAGAGGCTGCCAGGCTGGCCGGGCGCGGGCTTGACGGGTTGTGCGGGTTGTCGCGCGACAGTGAGACAGCCTTCGCGCGCAAGCAATTCGGAGCGGTTCACGGCAGAGAGTTCCAGTGGGGACGGTGCGTCCGTCCCGATCGCGTTCACGCTGAACAAGCAAACTAAGCGGCCAAATTCCCTACGTCAAATCGCGCGGACTTAGCGGCGCGCCGCTTCGATCTCGGCGATGGCCTGCGCCAGCGGCATCACGGCCGCGTACTTCTGCTGCATGTCGAACAGGTTCGCGTTGTGCGGCTCGATCGCGCGGTCGCCGACGCAATCGGACAGCACCAGCGGACGGAAGCCATACGACATTGCATCGACCACGCTCGCGCGCACGCAGCCGCTCGTGACGGCGCCCGCGACCAGCAGCGTCTGCACTGCGCGCTGTGTGAGCCACGGCGCGAGCTGCGTGCCGAAGAACGCGGACGGCACCGTCTTGCGTACCACGAGTTCGCCTTGCACTGGCGTCAGTTCGGGCACGATCGCGCTGTTCGGATGGTCTTCCGTGAGCGTCGCCATGCCGGGCACTTTCAGCGAGAACACGTTGTCGTCGCTGCCGTCGTCCGCGTAGACGATGCGGCTGTGCGCGACGGGCCAGCCATTTCGGCGCGCCAGCGCGAGCGCATCCTGCGTACGCGCGATGGCGGGCTGGATGTTGCCGCCGCCGAAGGTATTGGGGTCCGCAAAGCCGACCACGAAGTCGATGATCAAAAGGCCGATGTTGCCGTGCACGGGTAACGGTGTGCCGAAGCCCTGTTGCCGGTAGACATTGGCTTCGGCGTGTTGCGAGAGATCAGTCATGGTGGGTGTCCGGTGTCGAGGTTGCGCTCATGCGCTCATGCTTTCAGGCGACCACGCGGCCGTCGCGCACGACGACTTCATCGTCGAGCTTCACGGTGCAGCCGCGCAGCGGAATGTCGATATGACACGTCGTGGTGCGGCTGCCGCCGCCTTCGTTGTTCGGTCCGAGCGAAAACAGGAAGTTGCCCTCGAACGCGCGCGCGTCCATGCCAATGGTCGCCTCGCGGTCGTAGAGGCCGAGCGTCGACCAGCGCGCGCGCGGCTGCAAACCCCAGCCGATGTGCGAGATTGCGTAGCCTTCCGGGTCGTTGAAGGTTTCCATGTAGTCGCGCAGCAAGGCCGCATCGACGCCGCCTTCGATCTTCGTCGCATAGCCGCCTTCCACCGTCAGCACGATGGGTTCGCTTACGTAGCGCTTTTGCGGTAGCAGGATGTCGCCGCGATCGATCACGATCGTGCCGTGCGCAGTGCGGTCGTTCGGGAACGTGAGCGCGAAGCCGCTCGGCCAGTGGTCCCAGCGGCCTGGCTCATCGACGAAGCCGTATTCGGCAATCGGCCCGAACTCGCCCATCGGACACACGAGCGCCGTGCCCGCCGGCGACGACACGCGCATCTCGCGCGCGGCGCCGATCTTCTTCGTCGCGGCGAGTACGCGCTCGCGGTCCGCGACGGTCGGCACGAGGCGCGCGAGCACTTCGGGCGGCTCGACTGCGAGCAGGATTTTTGTGCCCGACTTCAGGATGTCGTGTTGTTCGGGTGAGAACAGCAGCGTCATCAGGTCCAGCACGAGATCGCTTTCCTTGAGCGCCGCGATGGCCGCGCGGTTGCCCGTGAGCGGCGTCGCGCCGAGATACGCGAGTGAATCGCGGCTGAAGGCTTTGTCGCCGTTTACGGGCGGCAAATCGAGCCGGTTGACGATCGCGCCCATCGACTGCGTGGCGATCAGCGCGCACGCGAGCGTCTGCGGATGCGTGGCGGCGCTCGTCAGGATCGTGACCGTCTGGCCTGCTTCGAGACGCGAGAGCGTGAGCACTTCCTTCCACGCTTCGATCAGTTGATAGTCGCTGATGGACATCGTGTGTTCTCCAATGGATGCGTCAGATCGTGGCCGCTGCGGCCGCTTTTTGCGTCAACGGAGCGCCGAGGAAGGTGCCGAACGCCTCGTAGAAACCCGCTGCGTTGTCCCACGGAATCATGTGGCCGGCATCGGGCACGCGCACATGCTGCATCGCGGGCGTTGCGCGCTGCAGTTCGGCGACGTCTTCGTCGCGCACCACGTCACCGCGTTCGGCCGTGATGAGCAGCGACGGCACCTTCAGTTGAGCGGCGTCGGCGTGGAAGTCGTCGGTATGAAAGCCTTCGTACGATGCAATCACGGCGCGCTCGTCGCACGTGTGCAGCCACTCGGCGCGCAGGCGCAGTTCTTCGTCGGTCCACGTCGGGCAGAACGCGCGCATGCCTTCAGCGTCCGTGCCTTTGCGCGCGAGCGCCATCGAATCGACGTACCACGGCAGTTTGCCCGGATACGCGCGGCGTCCCGGGCCGGAAACGGGCGGATCGACCAGTACCACAGATTCGAGCCCACGCGGCGCACCCAGTGCGGCGCGTGCGGCGATACGCGCACCCATCGAATGTCCGACGAGCGCGAAGCGTTCGAGACCGAGTGCTGCCGCCAGCGCGACGACATCGTCGGCTTGCGCGTCGAGGCTGTAGTCGAGCGCCGCCGATGCTTCCGAGAGGCCGCGCCCGCGCACATCGATCACATACGTGTCGAAGCTCGCGCCGAACACTTCACCGACGAAGCCCCACGTAACGGCAGGACTCGTGATGCCCGGAATCACGATGACGGCAGCGCGCGCGCCACGCTCGCCGCTTGTGCCGCCGTAGCGAAGATAGTGCTGGCGGATGCCGTTGGCGGCGACGTTCGCGCCGTAAAGAAAAGTGCTGGACATATGACGCTCCGATGAATGGCGTTGACGGGGACTCAATATGCGCCCGAAAGCAGCGCGCCCGCTCCGGGGACGATCGGCTCGAGATCCAGTTCGCGCAGCATCGCGTAAGTCGTGGCGATGGCGGCCGTGATCACGGGCTTGCCCGTCATTGCCTCGACCTTCGCGACGGCGGGCAGCGACGGCATCTGCACGCATGCCGACAGCACGATGGCATCGGCGTCCGCGTAGTTCAGCGTCTTGACGATCTCGGGCAGGCGCGCGGGATCATGACGGCCGACTTCGAGGTTGTCGGGAATTTCGAGCGCGCGATAGTCGAGCACTTCGTAACCTTCGTTGCGGATGTAATCGACCACCAGTTCCGTCAGCGGCTTCATGTACGGCGCGACCACGACGATGCGCTTTGCGCCGATCACCTTGAGCGCGTCGACCAGCGCGCCCGCGCTGGTCAACACGGGTGCTGCCGCTCCGTTCTCCGCCGTGTGCTTCGTCAGGCGCGCCTGCGAGACGCGGTGATAGCCGCGCCCCATCGCCATGATCGCGACGAGACACGCATAACCCAGCACGTCGACGCGCGCATCGGAAAGCTCGATCGCGCAGCGGTCCGATTCAGCGTCCATCGCGGCAAGCTCTTCCTTCACGACCTTCTTCATGCGCATGCGGCTCGAATGAAACGTGAAGCGCTCCGGGCGGATCGCTTCGCGCAGACGCAGCATCGCCGGAATTTCCGTTTCCATCGTGGTGTTCGAGCTCGGCACGATCTGGCCGATCCGATAAGTCTTGCTCATGACGCTCACTCCATTTCCAGTTGGGCGGCGACGAGGCCAGCCGTTGCGGGCGTCGTCGGAGATTTGAGCAAAGTCTAGCGTGTACATTTTAAATGCACAACGGGGATAAATAATTTCATTCACCGCAAGACGTCATATATAGGCGAGTATGTGCGGAACAACGTAGGTAGTTAACCGGAAAACATTGTGCTTGCCGATTTATTTTCTAATGTGTACGCTACATTCCAATCCGATGACATTCGACTCAACCCGGCCCGTCGGCGCGAAGCACTAGCACTTCAAAGCGCGGCGCGGGCGCACCACCTGGAGAACCCATGAGCAAACCCCGTATCGCCATCATCGGCGCCGGCCTCGGCGGCGTGGCCGCCGCCGCCCTCTTGCAGCGCGCCGGTCACGACGTGCGTCTCTACGAGCAGGCGCCCGCGTTCTCACGCCTTGGCGCGGGCATTCACCTCGGCCCGAACGTGATGAAGATCATGCGGCGCATCGGTTGCGAAGACGCGCTCAACGTCATGGGTTCGCATCCCGACTACTGGTACAGCCGCGACTGGAAGACGGCCGAGGCAATCGCGCAGATTCCGCTGGGCGACTACGCGTTGAAGACGTACGGGGCGAGCTATCTCACCGTGCATCGCGGGGACTTTCATGCGCTGATGACGGAAGCCGTTACGCCGGGCACGATCACGTTCGGCAAGTGCCTGCAATCGGTCGAAGATACGGGCAGCGACGTGCGCCTCACGTTCGCGGACGGTAGCGTCGAAGTGGCGGACCTCGTGATCGGCGCAGACGGCGTGAACTCGAAAATCCGCGAGCATCTGCTCGGCGCTGAGCCGCCGCGCTATACGGGCTATGTCGCGCATCGCGCGGTGTTTCCGGCGTCGCTGCTTGGCAACCGCGCGTATGACATGTGCGTGAAGTGGTGGTCGGAAGACCGTCACATGATGGTCTATTACGTCACTGAGAAGCGCGACGAGTACTACTACGTGACAGGCGTGCCGCAAGCCGAATGGCCTGCGGGCGTGTCGATGATGGACAGCAGCCGCGACGAAATGCGCGAGGCGTTCGAAGGTTTCCATCCCGACGTGCAGAACCTGATCGACGTGTCGCCGTCTATCACCAAGTGGCCGCTGCTCGAACGCGATCCGCTGCCGCTGTGGAGCCGTGGCCGTCTCGTGCTGCTCGGCGACGCCTGTCACCCGATGAAGCCACACATGGCGCAAGGCGCTGCGATGGCGATCGAAGACGCGGCGATGCTGGCGCGCTGCCTCGACGAAACGGGCGCGACCGACTACGCGAACGCGTTTGCGCTGTATGAGGCCAATCGCGCGGCGCGGGCGTCGAAGGTGCAGCTGGTGTCGCACAACAACACGTGGCTGCGCACGAACGAAGACCCGGCATGGGTGTTCGCGTACGACGTCTTCAACGTGCCGCTCGTGTCGCCGCAAGCGGCCGACGCGAAAGAAGCCGCCACCGCGTAAAGCCGCAGCGGGCGGAATTTCGGCGGGTTATAAGGTGCGGTGCGGCGTGTCGCTCGCGTGTTATCACGCAGCGCGCGCCGCCCGGGCTGCGGACGGCTGCAAGGCGAACTGCAACAGCGGCGTCGCGCAGCCCAGGCACATCCTTAACGAGTCAGTCCATGTTGCAATCCGCTACCCATGCGCAGCCGCTCACGCTGAAGGTGAACGGCGAGACGCGCACCATCGAAGGCGCGACGCCCGACACGCCGCTCCTCTACATTCTGCGCAACGACTGCGAGCTGAACGGTCCGAAGTACGGCTGCGGCCTTGGCCAGTGCGGCGCGTGTACGGTGCTCGTCGATGGTCAGCCCGCGCGTTCGTGTGTCGTGCCCGTCGCGGCGGCGCACGCGCGCGAAGTGACGACGCTCGAAGGACTCGGCACGCCCGACGCGCTGCACCCTGTGCAACGCGCGTTCATCGACGAACAGGCGGCGCAATGCGGATACTGTCTGAACGGCATGATCATGAGCACGGCGGCGCTGCTTGCACGCAACCCGTCGCCGGACGACGACGCGATTCGCGACGCGCTGCGCTTCAATCTGTGCCGTTGCGGCACGCACCTCGAGATCGTGCGGGCCGTGAAGCGCGCGGCACTGTATCTGCGGCAGCAACATGGGCAATGAGGCCGCGATGAGCGAGGACGATCCGCGGGCGTTGCGGCTGAACGAAAATCGCGTGTTCCTGACGGAAGGCGAGGATGATGCCGTTGCCCGACGTCGCGCGCAGTACGCATGGCCCGCCGACGGCATCGATGCGGATGCGCAACTCGCTGTCGAAGCGAGCGTCGCGGCGGACGGCACGATGGCGAAGTGGCACTATCGTGCGCGCGTCGGCGATGCGGCGAGCGAGGCGCGTGGGTCCGGCGCGCAAGCATCGCTGCCGCCGTTGCTGTATCGCCATGCACACGCGAGCGTCGCCGTCGACGATCCATCGCGGGCGATTCCCGCGCAAGCTCATGCGTTCGCGCGCGAGTCGTTCATCGACGAAGTGGCGCACGACGCGCGGCGCGATCCCGTCGCGCTGCGGCTCGATCATCTCGATGCCACGCGCGACGCCGGCGCGCGAGAAATCATTCGCATGGTGAGCGAGCGCGCGGCGTGGGGCGCCGCGCCGCATGCGGCTCAAGAACCTGCTTCGCCGTGGCTGCGCGGTCGCGGCTTTGCGTTCGACGGCCAGGCGCGCGAAGCAACTACGCGCGTCGAGGCACTGCCTGACTATTCGCCGAACAACGCGCATACGCGCGCTGAGCCGCAGCCGATGAGCTGGTCGGCGTGGGTGGTCGATCTCGACGTCAATCGCACAACGGGCGATATCGCCGTGCGCCGCGTCGTGGCGGGCCAGGGCGCGGGAACGCCGGATGCCGACGCGCTGCAAGGGCTGCCCGCGTGGCAGATCGAAGAGGCGATTGCGCGCGCAACCGGTGTGCGCCGGATCGCGCGCGCGTCGCATGATGAAACGGGTTTTGCGTCGGGCGCGGGCACACCTGTCTCGCACGATCTGATCGAAGCGCACAGCGAGCGGGTATCGAACGTCACCACGCGCTCCGCATCGGACGACCGACGCATCGAGCAGGCGGCTGCGCCCGTCGCCGCAGCGATCGCCAATGCGCTCTACGATGCGACGGGCGTGCGCTTTCGCGCGCCGCCGTTCGACCCCGAACAGATTCGCCGCGCGTTCGCCGCAGCAGGTCCCGCCGTCGCGCTCGAAGCGCCCGCGGCGGCGCGCCGGCCGTCGCGCTGGCGCCGCTGGCTGGCGGGCGGCAGTATCGGCGGCGTGGCGGGCGGCTTGATCGGGCTCGCGTGCTCGATCCTGCCTGGGCCGTCGCCGATTGCGCCGTTGCCCGTAGGCGCAGGTGCCGACGCATCGATGTGGAGCGCGGCGATGCTCGAACGCGGGCGTCAGGTTGCGATTGCAGGCGACTGCGCCGTGTGTCACACGGCGCCCGGCGGGCACGTCAATGCGGGCGGCCTCGCGCTGGAGACGCCGTTCGGCACCGTCTGGTCGACCAACATCACGCCCGACCGCGAGACGGGCATCGGCGCGTGGTCATATGAAGCGTTCGCGCGCGCGATGCGCCAGGGCATTGCACGCGACGGCCGGCATCTGTATCCGGCGTTCCCGTACACGGCGTTTGCTCGCATGAGCGAATCCGACATGATGGCGCTATACGCGTACCTGAAGTCGCAGCCTGCCGTGAAGCAGACCGCGCCCGAAACGAAGCTACCGTTCCCGATGAACCAGCGGCGGCTCGTCGCGGGCTGGAACTGGCTGTTTCATGATGCTCGCGAATACCAGCCCGACGCGCAGCAGTCGGCGCTGTGGAATCGCGGCAAGTATCTGGTGGATGGCGCGGGGCATTGCGGCGCGTGCCATACGCCGCGCAATGCGCTGGGCGCGGAGAAGGGCGGCTTTGCGTATCTCGGCGGTGGCAGCGCCGAAGGCTGGGACGCGCCGGCGCTCGTCGCCGCGCGAGCGGCGCCCGTGCCGTGGACGGAAGACGCGCTGTTCGCCTATCTGCGCACAGGATTCTCCGCCGAGCACGGCGTCGCCGCGGGACCGATGGCGCCCGTCGTGGCGGGACTTGCGAGTCTGCCCGAGTCGGACGTGCGCGCGATAGCGCATTACATCGCGTCGCTTTCTCCGCCCGTCGATGCCGCCGTCGCCGCGCACGCGGCCGCGCAGCGCGCCGCAGGGACGAACGCGGATGCGCTGACAGCGGCCGGTTTCCAGAACGGACGGCGCATGTTCGAGGCGGCTTGCGCGGTATGTCATGCCGAATCGGGCGGCGTGGGCCATCTGGGCGTGCGTCCGTTGATGGGGCTGAACACCAGCGTGAGCCAGGCGAGTCCGGCGAACCTTTTGCGCGTGATGATGTACGGCATCGATCAGCCCGCCACGGAAGGGCTTGGCTACATGCCGGGTTTCAAGGACAGCTTCGACGATCAGCAACTCGCCGAACTGGCAGGCTACATTCGCGCGCGCTATGCGCCCGGCCAGCCTGCATGGCACGATCTCGCGGTGACGGCCGCTCGCGTGCGCGAGGCGGTGCATTGATGTCGAGGTGGACTCCGCCGGGTTCGTGTCGGACTGGCGGGATCTGTCCGGCACGGCGTATGCGCAGATAGCGTCGATCCGCTGGTTGGCACCTTAAGCGAGCGCATCCCGCGCACCCGCGCCGCACAGCGCTGAACAGACGAATTTGCCGAAGTCCGGTCATTTATGTCGCGCCGGGTAGGTCGTGGCGCACGCTCAATACGGGATCGGTCAGCCAGTCGGCGAGCCAGTCTTTCCATTCTGTCCACCGGCGCGAGTCGAGTTCGAACTCTCCCGCCAATGCGCCCGTTCCTTCCGCGCTGACAAACGCGTAGACCAGCCTCTCGCCGTTCCAGTAGGCAATCGCTGTGTCCGTCAACTCCGCTACGGAATCTGGCGCTGCGTCGCGAAGCAGCGCCGTCAACTGCCGTGCGAAGTCTTCACGTTGCGTGCTGAATGTCTCCTTTTAAGTTGTTGCGGCACATCGATTGCGGACTGTCTGTAACACCAGGGCAAAGGAGCGAGTCATGGCAACGCAATCAGTTGGGCAATGGGCGTTCGATGTACAGGCCGATGAGGTTTCCCAAGGCGCCTTCTTTCCAGCAAGCGACACGCCGTCAGAAGGCGAAGGCGCTTCCGATGCAGGCGTATCTCCGGCGCAATGAGCGCCCTGCAGACCTCGCTAACCGAAACGATGCGCCGGCTGCCGCTAACGGCGGCGCCGGTGGTGGCGGACCCGCATGACCGATACGACGAGCCAAACCGTGGCAAATGTACTGCTGGTCGACGACGACGAGGAGAACCTCTGGTCGCTGCAACTGGCGCTTGAAAGCGACGGTCACCACGTGAGCGTCGCTGGAGATGCCAACTGCGCACTGGATATCCTGCGTCGGGAATCGTTCCAGCTGATGATCACGGACTATGAGATGCCCGGCATCGACGGCGCCGAGTTGTGCCGTCTGGTGCACGAGCAGCCCGCTCATTCCGGGTTGCCGATCGTGCTGTTGTCGGCTGCTGCCGAACCGCAAAGTTTTCCGCAATCCTGGACGCGGTTTTTGCGCAAACCGGCGCGCATTCAGGATCTGACGGCCACGCTCGACGTCCACGCCGCGATGCACCAGCCCGCCATCGGGTCGCTGCACCCGAAAGCATCCGTGCGCGCAGTCCTGAGATGCCAGAGCCTGCCCGCATCGCGCTGGATTCCCGTCGATGCTGGCTGCTGGCCATAAGCCGGGCTCCGACGACCGCCGCTGTCGGCGCTCGTACAGAGATCGTTTATCGGAAGCGTAAAATCGGCCGTTGGAACCCGTCACCGGATAGTCCCAGATGAGCGACATTCACAAGACGCACCATACGGCGCGCGAGACAGCGGAGCAATTCCGCATCCTCGTACAGGGTGTGAGCGACTACGCGATCTACATGCTGTCGCCCGCCGGCATCGTGACGAGCTGGAACGTCGGTGCCGAGCGGATCAAAGGGTACAGCCACGCCGAGATTCTTGGCCGGCACTTCTCGTGTTTCTATACGGATGAGGACAGAGCGGCCGGCGCGCCAGCCATGATTCTCGCGACGGCGGCGCGGGAAGGCCGCGCGGAACGCGAGGGATGGCGCGTGCGCAAAGACGGCAGCCGCTTCTGGGCGCACGTGGTGGTCGATGCGATTCGCGACGAACGCGGCGAGCTGGTCGGTTTTGCCAAGGTCACGCGCGACATTACCGAACGCAAGCAGTCGGCGGCTGCGCTAGAAAAGGCAAATATCGCGCTGTTCCAGGCGCAGAAGATGGAGGCGATTGGCCGGCTCACGGGCGGTGTCGCGCACGACTTCAACAATCTGCTCGCGGTGTTGTCCAATGGCCTGCAGGTGCTGGCCACCCAGTCGCGCACGCACCTGGACATGAAGATGATCGACGGCATGCGCCGGGCCATCGATCGCGGCGCTTCGCTCACGCAGCAACTGCTGTCTTTCGCGCGCCAGCAGCCGTTGCGGCCGGAAGTCCATGATCTGAACATGCTGATCCGCGATTTTGAGCCGATGCTCGTGAAAGTCCGTGCCGATAACATTACAAAATGCGAGCTCGGCCTGGCGGGAGAGTCTGCGTTCGCGCTCGTCGATGCCGCGCGGTTCGAAGCGACCCTGCTCAATCTCGTCGTCAACGCCGTGGACGCGATGCCCGACGGCGGGACAGTGACGATCGCGACGACCACCGTCGAATCGGACCGAGCGGTCACGGCCGTGTTGCCGGCGGGCCGCTACGTACGGATTTCCGTATCCGATACGGGAACGGGCATGCCTCAGAAAGTGCTGGAACAGGCTTTCGAACCGTTCTTTACGACGAAGCCGGCTGGCAAGGGCACGGGACTCGGGCTGAGCCAGGTCTACGGGTTTATCACCCAGTCGGGCGGCGATGTCGTGATATCGAGCGTCGAAGGAGAAGGCACGACCATCGATCTCTATCTGCCGATGGCACAGCCCGTGGAGTCGGCGAATACCTTTGTCCCTTCGAAAGTCGAAACGGTTTTACTGGTCGAAGATGAACCGGACGTGCTGGGGCTTGCGACGGAACTGTTCCGCAGCATCGGATATGAAGTCGTAGTGGCGAGCAGCGCTTCCGAGGCCGTGGAGATTCTGAAGGAGCGCGACGATATCGACGTGGTCTTCACGGATATCACGATGCCGCACGGCATGAGCGGCATGGACCTGGCGCACCATGTCCGCGCCGGATATCCGGCCGTCAAGGTGGTGCTGACATCGGGCTACCCGCTCGCGACCTTGCGCGACGAGTACGGTGCTTTCAACGAGTTTCCGTTTGTCTACAAGCCGTACCGGCTCGCCGATCTCGCGAAGGCGCTGCGGGCATGACGCGGCATAAGCGCGCGAAATAACGGGTGGCGTGGAACTCTGCCCTTGTCGCTATCACTCGGTTCGCCCGAGAACGGATCGCCTGAGCGTCAGATCGCCGCCTTGCCAATCGATGCGCCACCATCGACATACAGCGTCTGCCCGGTGATGAACCCTGCCGGCTCGGAAAGGAAGAACTCGACGCTCGCCGCGAGTTCGTCCGGCTTGCCTAAGCGCTTCATCGGCACGAGCGACAGGAAGCGCTTCTCGGCTTCGCTGCCGACGGGCGTGTTTTCACGGAACATCTCAGTTTCGGTCGGGCCAGGTGCCACGGAATTGACGGTGATGCCGGTGTCGGCAAGCTCGAGCGCCCATGTGCGCGTGAAGCTGATCATCGCGCTCTTGGCGGCTGCATACGTGCTTCGCTGCGCGACGCCCAGCACGACCAGGCTCGACAGATTGACGATGCGTCCCCAGCCTTTCTCCTTCATGTTCGGCAGCAACGCCTGCGCGGTTTGCACGGCGGGCGCGAGATTCGTGCTGAACGTGCGGTCCAGATCGTCGAGTTCGATCTCGCCGAGCCGTGCGAGCTTGACGAAGCCCATGTTGTTGACGACACCGTCGAACGCGTAGCGCGAGGTCAGTTCGCGCAAGCCTTTGTCGGTAGCGTCGCGATCGGCGAGATCGATGCTCACCAGTGTGCCGGGGAAGGTCGGGTCATCAGTGCGACGTGCGATGCCGACAACCTGATGGCCTGCGCGGGCGAGCCGCTCGGACAGCGCGCGGCCAATGCCTTTGCTCGCGCCAGTGATAAGAAAAGTACGTTGCGTCATGATGCTTCTTCAAAAGACAAAGTGGATTTGCACGGCCAGTTGGCGTTCTCGCATGAACGCATCTCACCGCGCGACGAAAAACTCATTTGCTGCGCTTGTTGTTTTCGGCCTCCCGCAGGCGCGGCAAACCTAGCGTAGCCAGCGATACTTCCACGGCCGAGCGCAGCAGTTCGACATCGGGACCGATGCGCGCGAGCACGCGCATGCCTAGCAGCAGCGTGAGGAGATGAGCGGATGCGTCATCGGCGCTAATGCTTTTGGGAACGTCGCGGCGCTTCTGCGCGGCAACGATGCTTCGATGAAAGAACCCCTTTATCTCAGCCAGCTCGCTCGCGATGGCTTCCTGCAAACCGTCCGCATGCTGGTCTTTCTCCAGCACGGAGTTGACCAGCATGCAGCCTCGCTGGCCGATATCCGATCCGCTGCGCTGAATGATCTCGGCAAAATAGGCGGTCACGGCGAGAGCGGGCGTGAATTCATGTTCCAGCCTTGCTAGCCGGCTTCTCAACGTGTGATCGAGGTAATGTTCGAGCGCGCGGCGAAACAACGCGCGTTTGTCGCCGAACGCGTTGTAGAGGCTGGGCTGTGTCAGGCCGGTGTATTTCACCAGGTCGCGCGTGGACGTGCCTTCGTAGCCGTGCTCCCAGAACGCGTCGCGCGCCGCTTCGAGCGCGCGCTCTTCATCGAACTCTCTTGGCCTTGCCATAGTTGTGCTCCTGCATGCACGAACGCCGTAATGTTCGTGGATTTGCTGCATTATATATCGAGTGATACAAAACGCAAGCGAGGATGCGCATGCGACAAAACACTTGCGTGCACATGTTCGAAATTACGGCTATTCTTGTCGTGCTTGTCAAGATTGACTCCGATGTCAATATTCCACGGAACGGCGGCCAGCTAGGTCATTCCGGCCTGTTGCAGGCACCGCCTACGCAACCGTACAGAGCAGAGGCACAACTGAAATGAACCCACGAAAACCCGACGAAAATGCAATTCCGTACCAACTCGCGCAGCCGCAGGACATGACTGCGGACCTTGTCCATCTCGGCGTGCTCGACACCTATCTGCAGGACGACAACCTGTGGGTACCCACCACTTCCACGGTTTCTTTCAAGCCGCTTCTGCTGAACGCAAGTCAGGGCTATTACGTGAACCTGCTGCGCGTGCGGCAGTCAGGAGTGCTGTCGCGTCATCGTCACACCGGGCCTGTTCACGCGCTCGTGCTCAAAGGGCGCTGGTACTACCTCGAGCATGAATGGATCGCCGAACAGGGCAGCTACGCGCATGAGCCGGCGGGCGAAACGCATACGCTGTACGTGCCCGAAGATGTCACGGAAATGATCACCTGGTTCCATGTGACGGGTGGTTATACGTATGTCGATCCAGAAGGTGTCGCGGTCGGCTATGAAGATGTGTTCACGAAGATCGACGCGGCGCGCAAGCACTATGAATCGATTGGCCTCGGCGCGGACTATGTGAAGCGCTTGATCCGCTAATGAATGAATGCGCAGAAAGGACAGATTGAAATGAAACGATTGACTGTCGATGTGGCGGGCACCCAAGCCAGCTACCTTGCCGCGGGTGAAAGCGGTCCCGTGATACTCATGCTTCACGGTACATATTGGAGCCGCGTCTGGCAGCCCGTGATGGACGATCTGGCGCGCGCCGGCTTTCGGGCGATTGCGGTTGATTTTCCCGGCCTCGGCCGTTCGGGCGGTGAACTGACGGTTGAACAGGCATCGATTCCCGCTCTCGCCGATTGGGTCGTCGAGTTCCTGCGGGCGCTTCGTATCGACGAACCGATTCTGCTTGCGGGACACGATATTGGTGGTGGCGTTGCGCAGCACATCCTTGTGGACGAGAAAATTCGCGTCGAGAAGCTCGCGCTCGTCAATGCGGTGATGTTCGACTCATGGCCCGTGCCGGGCGTAGCGCGGTTTAGGGATCCTGCCGTAGCAGCGGCGACGACGCATGAAGATATCCTTGCCGCGCGCCGCAAATCGGTGATGACCGCGCTTGGCCGTCCGGCAGGGGAGGACGAAATCAGCGAATACCTCGATCCCTGGCAAGACGCACGGGTGGCGCGCTCGTGGCTTGCGCTGGCGGGCGCCGCGTATAGCCACTATACGACCGCGCTAGTGCCCCAGTTGCGCGTTTCGAAGACACCGAAGGTGCTGATATGGGGCGAAGACGATACGTTCCAGTCGGTTGAAAATGCGGAGTACTTTGTCTCGCAGATTCCGTACTCCAGGCTGGTGAGAATTCCAAAGGCCGGACATATTCCGATGGAAAACGATGCTTCGGCGGTGGCGCAGGCAATGATTGAGTTCTTTGCTTGACAGTTGTAATGCAGGTGCAAGTGTTGGATACGCTTGCACTTGTTGAACAGGCCGCGATAACTTGTCCGATCACATAACGCCAAAGGAGCATGCCCTAAGGATCGCTCCGTAATCCTTTGAATGGCGGCGGGCATGGCTCGTCGCGGATTTGCAATTTGTGGAGATATGACCATTTAACATTTTCGAAGTTATTTCAAGAATTTTCTAAAGGAAATACTCTGAGTTCTCAAGTTTGAAGTGCAACACCCCGACTCGTATAAGGTGTTGCCATGGAAAAACGATACCAGCAACTCCAGTCTGAAGAGCGGCTGACGATTGCCAGCCAGAATCTGCAGGGTTCAAGCATACGGGCCATGGCCCATATGCTTGGGCGCTCACCTGCAACGGTGAGTCGCGAACTGGCTCGCAACTGCGGGCCTGACCGCTATGCTTCGGTGCCGGCCCAGGCGCTAAGCGTGGCGCGACGTATCGCTGGCCGGCGTCCCGCCAAGCTTGACCCGCAAGGTGTTACGTGGCGCATCGTCCTCACGCTGGTGGACTGGAAATGGTCGCCTTAGCAGATATCAGGTACGTTCAAACGTATGGTGCGATGTGAGTCGTAAGGGATTGTTTCATCTGGCGCTGTCGGCCAGAGAGGAAACCGGCTGTTCCGTCAGCCGTAACCGTGCTCGGGAAAGGGGACCTTGCGCGGCTTCATTGCATCTTCACTCGTTGCGAGTGCAAAGGCCCGCAGGCGCGCTCTGAGTTGCTTTGATGTCTCTACCGGCGGCAGCGCCGCTCCTTTACGTCGAGTCAATGGTTAATCCCGCATCAGTTCTCGCAACTCGCCCTGCCACGATTGTGGCGCCGTGGCGAGGCACTCCCCACTTGTGGTCGTCACGTTCGATCGCCAGCACTGGTTCCTGCAGGGTCAGGTAGTCGTCATCTGTCATCTCAACTCCTTAAGGGAACGCGGGGCTTGGCTGATAGGCTTTCGGCCTGGCCGGCCTGCAATCCTGGAAGTTATCACAGCGGAAACGCAATGCCGATACGAATCGGTTGTGGGCATGGAGACGCTTAGGCTGTCAGAGCTCACTGTCCTATCGCGAGTGTGCCTCAGACGGTTCAACCGACGGAAATATCTAGTGTTGAAAGCGCTGCGTGCACATCGGCGGTCGTAATGGTTGAGACTCCGGATTCGATATGGCGTGCCGCGGCCTCGTCGATGAGCCGCTGCAATGCGGCGTCCGTGTCGGCGATCGAGCAGCCCTCAAGCGCCGTGATTACGCATTCCACGGTGTGCCGCGAAATTGCAAAGGTGTCTCCCGCCTTGAACTTCAGCCGGGAGCGGATATAAGTCGCGAGCGACTCACGTGACGGCACATCAAAGCGGACCTTCTGCTCGAGGCGGCCGCCACGCAGCACCGCTGGATCCAGTGCTTCCGGATGATTGGTAGCCGCAATCACCAGTACGTCAGGCACGCGGCCATCGGTGCCGTCGATCGAGGCAAGAATGCGGTTCGTCACGGATACAACAGAGGACATCCGCCTATTCCGGAAGACGTCATCCGCCTCGTCGACGAATACGATGCACGGCCGCAGGTCCTTCGCCTGCCAATATAGCTGGCTCCACGCGGAATGGCTGGCGAGAAGCTCGGCGCCGGTTGTCTTGAGAACCGCCCATCCGCTGGACTTTGCGATGGCCATTGCGGCCTGCGTCTTGCCGGTGCCCGGTGGGCCATAGAACAGTACGCCGCGGGGAAGCGCGCCGCCCAGCTGTTCCATGCGGTGAACATGGCGCAGGCGCAGCGCAAGCCGTTTAAGTTCATCACGCGAGTCCTCGGGCATGATGATTTCCTCTACCGTTTTGGTCTTCTCCGGGAGGTGACCCCTCGATCCCTGGATGCGACGCATCGCCTGCGTGGCAATATCGAACGAAACGGCTCCATTTCCGAAAAGACCTTCGCGCCGCATGTCGGCAAGTTGAGGGCCGATGGCCATCAGACGAGCCGCACTGAACCCTTCCCAGCGGGCGGCGAGGCTTTCGAGCACGGGTGCACTGAGGGCGTTGGGTCCCAGCGCCTGGAAGACGGTACGGGAAAGCAGCGCTTCACGTGCTGGCGCATCTGGCGGTGGCACCTCGATCTTGAAGTCGAAGCGACCCTCGCGCACCGCGGCCCCGTCGAGCCAGTCGAGATCGTTGGTGGCGGCGACCAGGATAATTCGGGTGCCGCGCAGGCGGACGATCTCGGTGAGCATCGTGTTCGTCAGATCGCGATTCATGTGGTGGGAGTCGTGCCTCGCCTTGATGAATCCGTCCACCTCATCAATCAGGAAAACAGCCTGACCTAGCTGAGTGGCCTGCGCAAAAGCCGCCTTCACGCGTTCAGGTGTTTCATTGATCCACTTCGAGGCGATGTCCTGATAGGCAATCGAGAAGAAAGGGATCTGGAACTCTCCGGCGAGTGCTTCGGCAAGCATGGTTTTTCCATTGCCGGGCTCGCCGGACAGCAGGATGCCGTTTCTCGCCTGAGCGTGGTTGGTGAGGATGTCGCGCGCCGCGTTGAGTAGCCGGTTCTTTGTGTCGGCCATGCCGGTGATGGCGTCAAAGGCGAACCGGGCGCGCAATACGCGGTCGTCCAGGGCGTACGCTCGCTGAGGCGCTGGTTGACCTGATGAATCCTGTGCCCCTGAGCGTGGGACGGGCTGTTGTACGGAGCGCTGGGTGGGTTGGCCGGTCCTGCAGTACCCGCGCCCGGCACACAATGCCAGCCACAGTACGATTCCGACGCCGAACAGACCAGCGCTCAGCGCGGAATACTGACCAATCGCAAGCATAAGCATGGCGAAGGTCCCGGTGACCATCAGCCAGCGGGCGGCGCGGACAAAGCGGTGAAGCGCGAATGCCAAGCCCGTGCAGGCCAGCATCGCGAGCAACCGGTGCCCGTCATGGAGGTGAAGAACGGATCCAACGCCGGCACCCATGAGGACGCCAGTGAGGATCGGAGGGAACAAACGGGCCGTGAATACGATGGCATCCTTCATGGACTCTCCGTACAAGCAGGTGGGTTACAGGGGCGAGACTGAATTTGGGCGTGGAAGAACCCGGGACGCCTAGCGATACATGGGCATGATCTCGTCCTCGATCATGCTGAACAGGTCGTCGCGGATGAACTGCGCGAACTGCGCGCGTTCGAAGAAAACCGCGGTGAGGAGAAGGACCGTGAATCCGATTGAGCAGCCCTTGATCATGTCGATGACCACGAGGGCAAACCCGTGTGCCAGCGCCGGATGGGCATCCTGAAGTCCACCTAGGCCAAGCAGGATTCCAAGACACGAAGTACAGGACATGAAAACCGGCGCGAAGAACATCAGTGTCGCAAGGGTGTTGCAGAATGCCCTGACCGGACGGGGGAGGCACGCATGGTCCGGATGGATGAAGGAAAACAGTGACGTTTGTTGCTGATGGTTTTGCATACGGAGCTCCGTTTAGATAATGAACTGGATGTGTCGGTCCCGTCGCGACGGCTCGTCGTGCGGCAACAGATCCAGGTTCCCGTGGACCAGAGGAGAAAGCAAGTTGATGCGGACTAGCGAAGCACGATGAGTGGGCGACCTCGTCTGGGCAACCACTGACGCGGTTCCGGATGCTGACGGCGCGTACATTTGCGCATCGGCCTGGTTGTGCGACGCCGGTTCTGCCGCAGCATGCGTCGCGAGTGCGAGATAGGGCGCCTGAGGTCGGCACTCAGTCGCCGGTACCAGGCTTCAATCACTTCGGGCGGGATGCTTGCGTCGATATACCCGGTGACGCGCGAGTCGGTCACGACCTTGATGACCTCGCGGCCGTTGGGTGCAATAAAACCTGTTGTTCGCATTTGTTACCTCTTTGCAGGTAGTTGACATATCACTTGCGCGTGCGGCGTCGTAACCACCGTGCGAGGAGGATGAATGGCGCGAAGTAGTCGGCGAGGCACTGTCGGCATTCATCGACGAAGACCTGCCAGAGATTCTTTTGCGGATTGCCCACGGGGATCCTTGAATAAGTTGGTTTACCGGAGTAATTCGGCTTTGAGAACGGAAACAGGCCGCTCATGAATCAGTTATGGAGATAACGGCAAACCTTCCCGGTTAAGGGCATACATGGCGGCATGTTGCGACGCTGTTCCTTCGGCCTGGCCTAAAGGTTCTGATGCATCCCGGATGAAATGATCGGCGCCTGAGCTCACGAACGTCTATTCACGACGACCGGTCCCGATGCCTCAGTCTTTGCCGGGCGTGCAGTCGAAGCCCGGTATCACGGCATCCGTTGTATGCGGCATGATCAGCGAGGCGACCTCTGCAGGATGGTCCGCTGCGGGTGGTCCATGCACTGGCGCATGATGCTCACGGGGTCTAGGAGCATCGTCCGTCGGCTCGGAACCAGCGAAAGGACGTGAAGATGTGTTCGGCGATACGGTGAACGTACAAGCCGACGCGACCGCGCATTCCGCTGCGAGGAATTCCTTCGGACCTTTGTTGAACATTGAGTTACCCATGTGGTTATGGTTGTTCGTCAGTCGGACAGAATCACGGGGATGCCATCCGAAAACCGGCCTCCGCGTGTGATGCTGTGCGAGGACAAGTCCAGAATCGCATGGAGTTCCGCAGATGCAAGTCGGGCCGCCAGACACCAATACTTCTCATGAGCGCGCTGCCGCCGGGGAGCGCTCATCTTCGGCCTATGCGTAACTGAATGAGGATCAGCGAGTGCCGGTTGATCAGATAAGAGGCGGGCGGGAAGGTTGCTGCTGTGAGGGGGCTGTCACACTGTAGTAGTCCAATGACTCTGGACGCCTCTAAAGACGATAATTCTCAAACTGAGGTGAGAGATGGGCAGACGAAACATAACCGACGAATTCAAGACTGTGGTTGCCAAAGGCTCCCAGAAGAAGCGGTTCAGCGAACCTGGCGGCACGGCCGGATCGGCTATAAGTCTCTCGAGGATTTCGAAAGCCAGTTCGGTGCATGGCAGCGTATTGATGTGTTCCCGTAGAGCGTCCAACAGAACTGGAAGGCCTCCTGTTGCAATGAGCCCGTCCAGTTGCGACTTTCGTCAACCAGCGTCTGAAGATGCAGGCGTTTTGCTTCCCAGTGTTCCGCATAGGTCGTCGGCTTCCAGAGCACTACGCGTTGACGCATGCCCTGAAATTCTAGCCCGACGGTCCGGTATCCCATGCCACGGCAGTCGAGCGATGCGCTTATGGCCTTAAGACCGAGCAGTCGCTGGCGATCGGACGGGCCGCGCAACAGATTAATGACGGCTGGTAACCGGCCTTTTGGCGTGGACGCAGTGGCTGCAGCTTCCGCCCCGATCTGGAACAGACTGATCAAGGTGCCCGTGGAGTTATTGCTGTAGCCTGAGTTTTCGTTGGCGGCCATCGTAAGCGTCAGTTCGATATCATCGTTCGGCTTGCGGGCGGAAACGTAAGGCGTACCGGGTGTAAAGACGTCGATGCAGCGGACCGGCCATTGCTAGCAGGGCTAGCGGTCAGCAGATACGCCTGCTGACCGCGCGGGTAAATCTATAGAAGCAACGTCACCATCTACGCGTCCGAGCGACGACCGGTACTAAGGATAGCTCTAGTGTTTCCTTTGGATAAACGCAAGGCATCGCGCCAAAAGGCCAACATTCTTGAAGCGCGTCGCCTCGACCATCTGCTTTGTCTCCGCGAGAATTTCAATGTAGCGTTCTTCCAGGTCCGGATCGGCCAGCAGCGCTGAAAATCCCGCGGCAACCTGTTGCGGAGCGAGGCGTTGGGTGTCAACGGGACAAAGCAGAAAGTGCAACGGGCTGATGTAATGGGTGCCCCCTTTTACGTGGAGACGCCCATGGCTACCGAACAGCTTCGTAGCCAGAGGGGCCAGCTCCTCCGCCAGGCGCTGATCAAGCGAGCAATCCTTGCCATCTTTGAACAATTGCGTGGCCATCGACGGATTGTTAACAAGATCATTCGGATAGGTGAAAACAACAATCACTGGCTTACATTCCGCCGTGTGAAAAGGAGCGCCAATCGCCATGACTTGTGTTCCGGACCTGGTAATGCGGTGCCACTCCGGATAGGCATAATTTTGGTGATGCAGGCGATACGACGCGGAGCGGCGAATGGCATCGGCCTTGTCGCTCAGTTGCTGAAGGAGCTCCTCGCGCGATTGCGCGTTGAGCAGTTCGGTAGCAGCGGCGACCAGCGCGATGCCATCAATGACGTGAGAGGGCAACTGTCCGAACTGGAACCCCTCCACTTTACGGGCAACCTTGTCCACGAGCACTGACATTGGGTACGGCGAAAGCATAAAACCTCCACGGAAAAAGAAAAATCAAGTGGTGTGACGTGAATGCGCTAGTCGCAACGAACCGCGCATCGGGGGCAGGGGCGACACAGATACACCTAATTTCTTTTGATGGGAGAATGCAAACCGTTGCTGGACGCGGGCGGTCCCTGTGCTGCAGTGCTTGGGTTGAATTGATGGCCGGCCGCAATTACTTGCCGTACCGAGCAGGTTGCGGCTATGCGCATCGGGCCTATAGGGGCAAACCCGTGCAAGCATCAAAACATGCGGATTTCTTTGGGAGTGGAGCCAGACTTTGATGCCCGGTCGTTGTGTCAACCTAGGGCGATCAAATTACAAACCAGTCTTGCCAGTCGAGGGAGACTGGTGCGCTGCGTTCAAGAAGCTGAGGTGCATCGTGGACAGCATGCCGAGCAAACGGCTGGCATGCATTGTATAACCGGTCTTCCCGGCTCGCAATGTCTTTTTTGGATGTCGCAGGAACACCACTACGTCGTAAGCGGAATGCGTGCGACGTTATTGTCGTTGCGTTGCAATGAGTGCTCTTTTGCTTTGAGAGCGGCTGTTTCTGTAGCAAAGAATCGTCCGAAATTGTAAGGGCATGACGTTTCGAACAACTATTAAACATAAGTTCTGGTGCCAAGGCACAGAACCCACCTGATCCGGTAGTGCACATTTGCCCAACTCGTAAGCGCCATGAGCGTCATTGTGTTGTGCTCCTTGAGCGGCTTCTAATATTTGTTTGCCAATCGCATGGCGAGCGCGTCCGTTCGTGCCTGATTCTTGGGCGACAAGTTAGAAGCTAATGTGCTGAACGCGAACACAGTCGTGGCTTTCCCGGACATCAACCGGCTGCACGCGGTGCAGGTGATCGGAGGCTCAAATCCTCTCGCCCCGACCAGATTGAAACCCGCACGGCGTAAGGCTGCGCGGGTTTTTCATTGGTGCCTGAATCTTGTGCAGTTCGGAGGGGATATTAAAAATTTCTAATATTCGCGCCGATTTGTCGTCGGGAAGGTGCAGCACCACAGTCGAAACCGGCACCTCCCGCGACTTGATATAACCTTCGGTTGTCGACCGGTCTGTATGGGTGCCCGCCACCTGAAGTGCTTCAAGATCGTAGCCCGAGCGCTTCGCGTCTGACATCGCCTTCGCGCGAATATCCTTGATCTTGTAGGGTTTGTCACCCAGACCGGCGCGCTGCATTGCGCCTTCCCATGCATCGCGACAAGCCTGGTCGCTCTTCGGTTTGCCGCGCCGGTCGCGATCACATACTTCTAGCCAAACGCAGGTTCGAGCCGCCGGGCCCGGTTCAATACAGTGTCGATGCCCGGCGTGATTGGCCAGTCGACCGCTTCGCCACTCGATTCTGCAGTCTTTGTCGGCACGAAGTGGATGACACCGTCGCGCGATCGATCTGCTCCCACGTTAGCAGGGCGGATTTCTGTCGACCGCTGACACGTCAGATAGAGCAATTCGATAAAGCACTGCATCATCGGACCGGTATTCATCTTGCCGACGATGGTTTTCTGCCCGGGCGTATCTTTGTGCAAAGCGAACTCATACTTCATGAGCCATTCCCGGATCGCCATGAAATGCTCATCGCTGATGTACACGTTGCGCTTCTTGGGCTTTTTGACTTTGACCTCACGGGTCGGATTGACAGTTACTTACTTCTTGCGCACTGCCCAGCTGAAGAACGTCGAGAGCCAGGCCTTCATTGCCTTTTGCGTCGGCAGTTTTTCGGGCCAGTTGTTCAGCAGAAAATCCTCGACAGTTGAGGCGTCGATGCGCTCGATATTCCAGTCGCGAAAGTAGCTCCGTACGCCTTCTCCACGTCGTCGCCACTCGTCTCGATATGATGCCGCGTACGTCGCCGCCTTCTGGTCCATGTAAGTGAAGATAACCGCCGGGAGATTGCCCCGGCCCTCGAGTATCGCCTCGAAGCGCCGTTTCTTTTCCGCCAGCAGTTCGAGCATTTTCGGGTCACCCTCAAGGACCTTCGACAGACGAATCGATCAATTGTCGGGTCGGACCCAATAATACGACGCGACTTTCTCATAGACTCGGCCCGGCAATCCATCGGGCCGGGTCCTCCGCCTCGCGTTCATGATTCACCCCTTGCGCAAAAGGTAAACAGGCGGAGCCGGGTCGCTCGGCAGTGACACGGTCCTGTGCCCGGCCCGACGCTCCTGCAGGGCCTGGAATGTTTCCCCGGTAACCACGACAGCGTTTTTGCCGGGACGCGGCGGGTCGAAATTGAATTGGCGCCGGAACCATTCGGCCTGCTTTGGATATCGCTGTTTGCCGGTCACGAGTTTCAGGTCCTCATTCGTCATCAGTCGGTCGGCCATGTTGTTCTCTCCAGCGAATCTTCTTGTGCGAGGACGGGCATCGGCTCGTTTTCCTGGTCTCGTGGTCCTTGAGCCAAGTACGCATTCACGTCAGCTGCATCGTCAGAACATTTGGTCTTCGTCTTGAGCGAGGCGAGTACTTCGGCGCGTTGATGTTGCAGAAGAATGGAGCCCGGAGGACGAATCAGTGCGAGGAAAGTTGATCTCCGCAGCGAGAGCAACTCGTTGATTTCGAGTTGATACACCGGTGCCACGAGATCAGTGCGACCGGACTTACGCAGCATCATCACCGCACGGGATGCAGCGTGCGAGAATTCAACCCGCAGGCGTTCTGCGGAGTCCGAGTCCACAGCGCCCGGAAGCTCGACAGCGGTCACCGCAGACCTGCCCATAAGGTCTTCGAGAAGTTCCGACAGTGGGGCCGATGCGAAATGCCTGACGACGTCCGCCGCTTCCATCTTCAGTTGAGCTTTACGCAAATCGAAGGTATTCCACGGGCAACCGGTGCTAACGATCCCGAGTTTCGACGCAGATTTTCACACCAACCTGAACATCCGGATGGCAGAGTCGGGTTGGCCTGGACGGACCGCGTTTCCGTACCAACGCAGAAACACATCCTCGCCCGTGATCTCCTCAAGCTTGGGGTCCCCGTGTTCGGTGAAAAAAGCCCGGAGTGTATCTATTTCGCTGCGCCGGCGAGCGGCGGCCTGTCTGCTTGCCAAGGGCAATGAGCACTGTTCAATGCCGTGCAGAAGTTCGAGGGCAGTCGCCGGACGAATGAGCGCGACGCGCGATTGCTGCTCCTGAACCCATTGCGCACGGGCAAGCTCAAAGTTCTGACCTAGGACAAGTTTTGAACCGTCTTTGCACAGCAGATAATAGGTGACAGCTCCGTTTCGACCGCGGCGCGCGCGCATCCCTTTCGGACGATCAGTTCTCCGTGACATCTGATTTTCTCCGAGTTGTATATGCAAGTGATATATCGGGGCGGAGATGACCCAGTTCTTGGGACAAAATCTCCAGGCAGTCCAATGGATCCAGGCCCGTGCTCAAGAGCGTCTCGAGACGAGCTTGTGCGTAGCTGTGTCGCAGGCCGTGGAACCCGTAAGAAAAACCCAGTGCCTGATTGCTGGCTGATGAAAAGGATTCCGAAGTAGCTTGTCCACCACCAACCTGGAAACGTACTTCCCGGTGCACCAGGCGATCGATGACAGGGGTGGGCGTGTCAAGCCGCAGAGACTGTAGTTGCACATGCAACTCAATAGGAATCAGAATGCTGCGCGCCAGCCCACCTTTGCCAGTGACCCGGTAGATGACGCCCTCAGGCATCCCGGTGAACAGGTCATTGCGCCACGGACGGTTCGGCTCTCGCGCAAGTTCGTGGGCCTCCCGCAGTTCGTACAGCTCTGCGGCCCGGACACCTGCGTGAAACGCAATCCGCGTTGCGAGCGCATTGTGCGGTGCCTGACGACGTGCGATCCGCTCCATCTCGTCAAGCGTATACGCCCGTCCCTCGGTGATAGTCGGAACCTCGGCGTTGAGGTGAGTCAGGGCCACGCTGTACACCAGACTCAACGCCTGGCGATGTTGGTCGAGGGTTTTCTGGCGCCAACGCGAGCTCTCATGAAGCAGATAAGCTTCTATCTCTGCGCGCGTGACTGGCCAGTCAATACTGGCACCTTGTGCAATCCGCCACCGCAGGAAATCCCGCAGGCACTGCTCGAAGTTGCGTGCAGTGCCAACCGACGTGATCACGTTGTGAACCAGGCTGCCAAGCGCAGTCTTCGATTGCCCCAGGGCCAGGACGGCCGAGATACGTGAGCGTGCGAACTGTTCGACGGAGATCGATCTTCTGGTCATTTCGCTTTCTCCCACGCGAAATGAAGTCCAAGCGTCTTGAGAAAGCGCTGGACTGTCGATTTGTGAACCTTGATCTGAAACCGCGCTTCGATGTTGTCGGCGAGTTTCTGAAGCGAATAGGCGCGCCTGTCCGACGCCTTCAGGCGGGCCGTTGTGAACCGGCGGATCTGATCAACAATCGGCGACCGGTTCAGCCTAGAGTGTTTGTTGCGTGTGCGCATGCATCGACCTCCGTAAAGGAAGTGTCGCATCCACGAGGGGGGATGCTACCCGCGCGGCTAATGCCGCCGCCGCCACGAGTGGGCGACGGGTCAGGAACTTTTGCGGGTTGATGCGGAGCCCTGACCAAGGGCAGCGACTGCGGCGCGAGAGCCATTTCTAGTGACGAGCAGGACGCTCTGGCACATGCTTGATGAGTTGCGGTTTCTTGAGGGGGCGGCGGATCACATCGGAAGTGCGATCCCAATTGCTCCGCGCTCCAAGCCCGAACGACGCTAAGAGACGCCCTTCGAACATGTCTCTGCATGCGACGTCGAAGCACGCCAGCAATTAGCCGGGGTGATTTTCTGGTCGGGAGGAAACGCCAACCCACCTCTCAGGCGAGAAGCAGGCATCGTCTTCGAAAAAAGACGCATTTTACTCGTATGAGGCGACCGTCCTGGGCGGATGAGCAGTCTTTCATACGTTAATTCTGAAGCGGTGTCCCGGAGGACTCATGCTGGACTAGCAGCTGGTGACAAGTATATAAGTAAAAAAAGATTTTGTGGCATACCTGCTTCGCTGTTGTCAGGATGCAACATGTCGTACTGAGAAGGATCGCGCGGTAGTTCATGGAAGCTTCGAGGAGAGCACAACCGGTTCCATGGCAAGTCCGGTGTACCTGTCTTGCCGAGGCAGTTTCTCTTGGGGCCTTTCACACTATCTGAATCCTTTGACAACGAACGCGAAATTGATGAAAGCGAGGAGCATGAGGTCCAGCGTGTCGAATCGGGAGAAGACACGATGGAAGCTTTCGGGGCAACGAACCCGCCGTTCGACTTCGAGTCTGCGCTTGTGCATCTCGCGGTCGAATTCCCATGGTTCAAAAAGGTTGGTTGTTGGGTGGAACAACAGGGATGAAGCCGGGGGCGAGGCGCGAGTTGTCGCGTCTTGTCGCCTTCATTTACCTTCTCCATAAGCGGGGGCAGCCACCGATCGGACCGCACAAGGCTTTGCAACAGGGCTCGCCCTTGTGGTCCATTATCCGCCTGACCGGAGAGAGTGCGGACACTATTGTTGTTCGAGCATCCGCGGTAACAATGTGAATCTTGGCGGTCCATCCACGTCGTGAATTTCCGATTGCTTGAGGTCCGTTTTCTTCCCTCGCTGCCATCCATCGAAACCGCCTTGTTCCAGATACGAACGATCTGGTTGCGCTGCAATTCCGTGAAGATGCGAATTTGTGAGAACAGTCCCTAGGACGGTTCTTCTTCAGAGGTCCGGGATGAGCCCGGCATGTAGTCGGCCAGAGCGTTGGTGAAGAAGTCGTCTCCCAGTTCTCCTTTGATGGGTTTGCTTTCGAGAGACGGCACTATTCTCATATTGGTGCTGTCTGACCGGGGGGTTGTGCTGCCCAGGATGTTAGTGAGCCCGATACTCTCGAGCATGGCCCCGAGCTCGGCGAGATGTTTGATGAGATCTGCGCGCCGCCGTGGGGACGGCTCACGGTCAAGACGGTCGGTCAGTTTGGGCTGGCCGGCCGAATTTATCGTGACCTGAATTTTGTGCGATTTCATGAGCGCGCCTTGCACGCCGATTGCCCTGCCAGTAGAAAACCGACGGCGTTTGTAAAACGGGGTTGATCCAGAAGCTTGACCTTACACCCAAGTACGTCGCGCAGAGTAGAGAGGTAGTAGTGCCCCGCGCCTCCCGCAGCGAATACGGTGAGATCCTCGGTCGTCCGGAGCGTGGTAAGAACCGACCGGCAAACCGGGATCGTGACGTGAAGGGCGTCCTGCAAATACGGCTTGAGGTCGATCTGCTCGCCGTTGTGATAGAGGGGGGTGCCTTGAGCTATCGCACGGTCGATCCGGTCAATATTGGTGAAGCGCCCTTTGAAGTTAGCTTGCAGTCGCGATGCAATTTCGCGAAGAACAAGGGCTGCGCCTCCTGGCAAACCGCCGCAGCGCTGACGGTCGATTTTAAAGCTGGCCGAAGATACGAACGTGTCCGTCGTACCCCAGCCCGAGTCAATGACCGCGCACGATGTCCCGTTCACAAATGCGTCCGGGGCTGTCGCTCGCAAATACGCGTACGAGCCGAGTGGCTGAGGGAGAACCGCGACATCGTTGATCGTGAATGTGCCATGTCCAAAGCTGTGAACACCGCGAAATTTCTTGATCAGCAGCGGCGCATAGGCGTGGAACGTGTGAAATGGGAGACCCAACGTCAGCAGGTCGATATTCCTGAAGCCACACTTGACGAGTGCGGCCAGGACCAGGGTGCGGTACTCTTCGGTCGTCGCGAAGTCGTCGTTTTCGCTGCGGGTCGTGCTGGTCGAGACAACTTCGCTATCCAACGTATCGACCATAAAGGTCTCGCCTCCCTCAAGGTCGATTCTGAGATCAGCCTCGCGCACTCCGATTCCCTCCATGCCAGCCGTCAACGCGGTCTGCGGCGAGCGAACGCTAATAGACGGAAAGCTCCCGGTTGAGACTTCTCCATCGCGCATGAATGCGTACTTGGTCGAGGAGTAACCGACATCGACCCCGACAGCTACCGGCTTTTGAATCCCAAAGGTGGGTTCGTTAAACATGAGTTGCGCTCCTGTCATCGTTGAAAATCAGGTTGGTTGCGGAGAGTTCATGGTGGAGGTGTACTCCCCGCGAGCTTGTCTTGCGCCGATGCAAGCGGCGTCCGGAATATTCGCTAAGGTATACTTAGGTTCTCCTTACGTGTCTCGCATGTTGCCACTCAACCGGCGAATCGCAGCCGATTGAGCGTAATACCGGTAAAGCTCCATTGCCTGAGCGAACAGAATCAGGCGATTCACTGCATGAAAGATAGCCGGCATGATGCCGTGCGTGTCCCCTCAAGGAAACGACTTGCCGCGGTCATGCAATTTACGGAGGGCGTCGCGCGCGCGGCCAACGCGCGACGCCTTAAAGTCGATTGAATTGCGAATGGGAATTTTTATTCGCTGCATTTAGGCAGCGGAGCGACGAGCGCGATCCGCAGAGAGGATGCATCGCGTCGAAGCTTGCTGATGCGCGGTTAGGCCTGAGGCCTGGCTCGGCTTATCTGGCGGTCTCGTGGTTGAAGTGGCCACACCAGCGAGACGTTTGCGTTACGTTGGGATTTGGATTTCAGGGAAAGTCGCCCGAAACGTATGAATCATTCATACGCGGACAGGATGCTCGTCGGTGGCCCGTACGCGCACTCCGATGAGTCGCACCCGGTGACGGAGTGCCGTTGCACGGTCAATGCCCAGATCGAACAACTTGACCTAAACATTTCGGCTTCATATGAGCACTCGTCGTGCTCCTGCATCCGGGTGGTCGATCTGTTGATCAACCTATGCCGCTCTGCGGCCTCTCAGTTCAGGGGGAAGATTACCCGATGTGATCTGGGCGTGCAACAGAAATCTTCCACGCTAAAGAGTACGTTCTAGTACGAAAAATTTCCGACATGAACGGGACGAATCGCGTTTGTGGTCGGCGTGATTACGGCGTGAAGAAGGGAAGACCTCTGTTGAGATGGTAGTCACGCGCACGGCGTTGCGTATAAGGCTGACGGTCGCGCTGGGCGGCATCTCGCTCGGGCCCTTAGGTATTGAGATTCCGACGATTTACGTGCGGTCGTGTATCCCTGACACAGCCGTTTTCTCTGGCTGGAAGTATATCTATATCAGCGATGTTGAATGACGTTTTGTATGCGCTGTTGAGACCAGCTTGACTACGGCCGCATCACTACGGCCGCGGAGCCTGGCGAGTGCATTGAACATATGTGGCACATAGGTTGTACTTGGTTGTCTCGGCGAAGGGATTTTTTGCACTTTACTGATCCAGGTATCACTTTAGTGGCACTTTGCTCGATAGATCCTAGCATCACGTCGGCACCGGCGGGCGTGACACGACCGCTGGAGCACGGCTTGTCCGGCAGACGACAGCCGGCAGATGGCGGATGGCAGCCGGAGGGAGGAGCTGGGGTGATGACCGCCTAGTTGGGCAATACCAGGAGTGTCAACTCAACGCGGTGTCGACCAGCTCGCTTCTTTAACTCCGGCCGCTCGGCCACTGGCATGAACTCCTGTGCTCCGCGGTCCACTCGTCGGTGATAGTCGGACATGTGGCAAACATCCGCTGAAAGTGTCCAACTCGATCGTTGCGTTTAGTACAGTCGATTGCGCAGAACTAGGAGCAGTGGAAATCCATGAAACCCTTGTCCGGCATAGACCTGGGCGAATCAAAACGGATTGGAATGGACCCTGACACAGCCGTATTCCCGATAACCGCACCGACCGGTCGTCGCTAACCTGAGCATCGCGGATCAGCGAGCGTGCCGTTTGGCTCACAGGCGCTTTGGCGAGGCGTGTCTGGATTGCGCGAGACGGGTGACTGATCTGGCAAGCTGCATGACTTGCCTTCGCAATCGGTTTGAATGTTCAAGCACCGGGGTTTATCCGGTGCACAAATGCAGGATTAGCTGTGCCGTCGCCCGCGCTCGGCTGTAACAGATGAAACGCCGATGAGTGTTGCTTGACAGGCGCCGCGATCTCGCCGGGACCGGCCGGGTGAAGATCAAACACACGCAAACGTTTCAGGACGACTGGCCGCTCGTGGCTTGGCACATCGCTTAGCCGTAGACCATCCTTAGCGAAGAGGAAACCTATGGCAGACGTTAGCGCGACGGTCATCGGCTTTGCCGGTGTACTTGCCGGCGGATATTTCAATAATTTCTTTGCCGAAGACTACAAACGCTTTCGGGATAGCCAAGCGCTCGCGGGCGCACTTGCCGGTGAACTAAAATCGCATGGAGAGGCGATACCGCTTCTAAAGAACATGCTTACCCTTCTTCATGGGCGAGCCAAAACAGGCGGGGAATTATCGCTACGTGAAATGCCCGCACCGGGAAGTCCTATTTTCGAGGCGAATGCGGAAAGCATTGGCAAGCTCGGCCCAGAACTGGCGAACGGCGTCGCTTACGTTTATGAGCAAATCCGGGCGTTCCGGGTTGTCATGTCCATGCTCGCGAGGCAAAGTAAGAGACTCCCGAATGGCGAACCGCGCTTATCGAGAATGAAATGAACGCGTCCCACCCGAAACCGTGAGAGCAGATGAAGGAGGTGGATCCTCACGGGCCAACGGCATCGAAGTGCCCAAGAAGGAAAATGCACGCATTTCCCGGCAACCGGAGGATCCACGATGAACAGTATGGCAGTGGGTGTAGACATCGCCAAGCTGGTTTTCCAGGTGCATTACGTTGATCAGGAAACAGGCGAGATCGTGAACAGGCCGATCAACCGCTGCAAGGTCCGGTGATCCCTCTTCGGATCCCGTCGAGACTTCGGGAGAGCTCAAATCGTACGGGGAGTACCGGGTGATCGAGTACGAAGAGGCCGGGGTAATCTGGAGAGAACTGCGGGAAGTGGATTGCATGAGCGGTCAAGATGTTGTCAAATCTGGCGCTACGGCCTGTGTGCGATGGAGGGGCGTCGAAGGCGATCAGGCCGGCGAAGCCATCATCGAGCGCATGCGCGCGGCCTTGATAAGACCGGTTTTGCGCGGCAGCGATTCGGGGCGTGAAAGTGACCGGCAACAACTCGCTGCTCAACGGCTTGCAGATCCCGGCGGCAGTGAACCAGGGGGCTGACGGCACGCCACGTCGGTGCGATTCCGACGATACATCGTCATCGGTGTTTGATTTGCAAATTATCGACCAGGACGCAGAAGATCAATACGATCCGACTTCCCTATGTCGACGAGGAGAAGCAACGCATTCTCGCTGCGATCGACAAGAAGACCGAAGGTAAGAAGATCGTGGCGAAAAACTGGCTGAAGCTACGGACGGAGTAAGGCAGGTCGTAGACCTCATGGAAGCATTGCGTACGAGTCTGAACGGCGCAAAGCCGAACGCGACTGCTGCCGCGCCGAATCGCGAGTGCGAAGAGACCGTCACCGAGCTTCGCTTCGCGCTGTTACGCGCGAGCACGCGCCTGCTTTGTTAAGTCCGATATAACAGCAAACTTGAATTCAGATCCGCTGTGCAAAGTCTTAACCACCGCGGCAAAACGCATGGGATCGCAAGATTGACAGCGACCCGTGCGATTGATTCGGTTTAGCCTCACAGTATGTTGCCATACCGCCGAAGCGCTGGAACGCCTCCCGCTTTTCATCTAGGCTGGGCTATTACCGCGTCGGACTACGGAGGGTTCGATGAGTTCGATTCCAAATGACGAGTACGAGTGCTTTACTTGCGACAGAAGATTCAAATCGCGCGCTTTCAGCAGCTCCCGCGAATGGGACCGCGTCCATTTTGAATATTCACTTCCGGAAGTCGAAATAGAAGGTACATACGGGCTGGAGTGTTACTGTTCGTTGGAATGTTTGACCGCGCGCAGAACTGATGTGATGGCGCGAGAAAATGTGCCGATCCGTCGGCCGGGCCTTGAACCCGTCGAGATCTGTGGAAAATGTGGTGGTCCCGTTGACATGACTGAATTTCATCTCACCTACGTGGAAGATGAAACAGTTCGTCGGGGCATGTTCGAGGTCCAGGTAGTCAGCGTGGATTACCTCGCTGTTGTTTGCCGTCAATGTCGCCCACTGAAACTCAAGGATATCGGGTCGTTCGTTATGTGCGAGAACGATGAGAAGATTCCGGAGCAAGAAAACGTGACGCCCACCGACGTACAAGACGCGCTTCCGATTCCCTGATCAACGCCGCGCCCGGACAGGTTCGCCCCGGACGACTCATTCGCTGAGGAATCAACTGCTCAGACTTTCTCGTCGCATCGCTGATGCACAGCGGTTCCGTTGGACGCTAACGTGAAGGGGCAGCATATTAGGCGACTTCCCAGTCGTTGGCATTGACGATCAGGCGCCTACAGATGCGCGAGCTGCAAGGCTTGCTTGGCGTATCGCGCAGCGTGCTCTCGGGTCTCGTTGCAGCGGGACTCGTAACCCCAACGCGCGGGCCGCGAAATGCGTATCGCTTCACCCTCCGAGATGCCGTTCTTCTTCGCACAGCGTTGCAGTTGCGGACAGCGCGAATACCGCCGCGTAAGATTATTGCGGCGCTCTCAAGACCCAGAGAGGCATTGCCCGATGAGTTGCCGCTGACAGGTATCCGCGTTTCGGCCGTCGGCAACGACGTCGCAGTGCGGATGGGGCCGTCGCAGTGGGACGCAGTCACCGGCCAACTCTTGCCGGACTTCAAAGTCGCTGAGATCAGGGCAACGTGGTGTTCCTCGACACTGGCACCTGCTCGTCACAATGGCGAACGACACGCAGAGGAATGGTACAACCCGGGCGAACAGCTCGGAACGTCGGACCGCAATGGAGCAGAGCAGGCTTGTCGGAAGGCAATCGAGATATCGCCGCTACCTTACTATGCGGCGTACGTGGACCTCGGTGCGCTTCTACGCGAACTCGAGGCGCGCTGTAACGATGCACTTCTTCTATTCGACGAGGCATTCGTTCACTTTCTGGATGATGCGGTGCTGCACTTTAACCGCGCCGTCGCTCTCAAAGAACTGGGCCGGTTCGACGACGCCGTAGATGGCTATCAAGGCGCAGGGATTGCTGAATAAGCAGATCGCTTCGGAATTTTGTCTCAGCGAAATAACCATCAAGACAGACCGGTCGCATTTGATGAAAAAAAAGAAAGCAAAATCGGCCGCCGAGCTGGTTAGAATGGAGGTGTATTTGAAAGATGTCGCTTCAAATCAAGAAAATTATGCGATCGCAGACGGCGGCCATCAAATCATTAACAACCCGTCGCTAATAAGTTAGTAGCGACCGGGCTATTCGAGAGAGCTAGCGCCAAGCATTCACTCGGCTCGGCGCGACGCCACAGAGATTGCGCTGGGCGAATCCTATCACCGTACTGCATCGGTGGCTTGGTTGCGCTTTCTTGCGCGAAGTGTTTTGTCATTGACTCTGATACAGAGCAAGCATCCTCGGCTCGTTTGCGATACTTAAGTATATTGAGCAGACTCTTATGTGGTGTGTGAAACCTCCTATGGATAATGGATTTTTTCGCGCCTCTGTCTAATATTAAGCCGTGGGTCACGCATAGATATCAGTTTTCAATGGAGGAGGTTTTCGAGCGCATTTTAACGATTTATTTCCTATTTTTCAATCGATTGCGATGTACAGCTAAATCGAGGATATTTCTATGTCTTGCTCTTTGCATCATTGGATTTTCATTGGCTCAAACGCTTACGATGAATACGTTTTCGTGCCGTGGCTTAATAGAAATGTTTATCTTCGGACCGTCGATCTATGCCATGTTTGCGTTCAATAGGCGCGAAATCAGACGTCCCCGAGAACGCGGCGGCGCGCGAGCTGTATGTGTGTGTCGCCGCCGGAATAGGGAAGGAAAACTCGCGCAATGCAGCCTCTTGTTGTGACCAAGGGTTTCGAGCAGTAACTGTCAAGTGCGCTTAAACATGACCATGTTTAAGCATGGTCGCTTTACGAGATATCACGGGAGATATCTTATGCGACTGTTATCGATTGGCGAGACTGCGACGGTACTGGGTGTGGCGGTGGGTACACTGCGACGCTGGCCCCGGCTGGGATTATTGCTGCCGGTCTGCTGGACTATCGGTGGGCATCGACGTTATCGACATGACACTGTGCAGACCGTCGTTGGGGCTGAGCGTGTCGCAAACGGCAAGACGATCTGCTACGCTCGTGTTTCTTCACACGACCTGGCTGGGCAGTTGGAGACGCAGGCGTCGAGGCTGGGTTTACAGATGTCGAGTCATTTCGGTCCTGGGAAGCGGCCTGAACTACCATACCGCAAAAAAGGGCGATAGCGATTGCTGCTCGAGATCCTTCGCGGACGCGTCGCCCGGCTTGTTCTAGTCACCAAAGACCGGCTGCTGCGTTTCGGTAGCGGGTTGCTGTTTCGAATCTGCGAATTCTTTGGCGTCGAGGTCGTGATTCTGGATACCGCACCGGATGCCAGCCGCGAGCAGCAGCTGACGGAAGACCTTGTCGAGATCCTGACTGTCTTTTCCTCGCGGCTGTACCGATCACGCAGTCGCAAGAACTTGCGGGCGCTGGCGGCCTGATGCAGTCGACGACGCAGACACGCTTGAACCTGCCATCGCATGACGAGCAAACGCTCGATGCGATGACGGCGCTTTACGGCACAATGAAGCGCAAGCTGTACGCGCGCATCGCAGCAAACGGCGGCAAGGCGAAGTCGCAGAAGACGGCATTCTGCCGGCAGCACGGCATTTTCGCGCGCATGTTCAATGCGATAGCGATTAACCTGCAGGGGCTGCTCGATGGCACACGTGAGCTGCTGGTTTCGGAACGCAAGGACCTGCTCAAGGCAATACGTGACCAGCAGCGCCAGCTCGACACACGGCGGGCACGTCTTGGCGAGATTGCGGCCGATCGGCCGCGCATGAATCCGCAACGCGAGGCAAAGCTTCGCCACACCACATATCGCAATGGCCTGGCGCTGACGCGCTTGCAGGCGAAGCGTGCCAGACTCGAGCGCCGGCTCGCTGCCAATTTGCCCGGCATCTGCTTTGGCACACGCAAGCTGTTTGCCCAGCACCATGACCTCGCAAAGGCCGGGCTCCGAAACCATGACGCGTGGCTGAGCGTCTGGCGGGACCGTCGTTCGTATCAGGTCTTCTTTGGTGGCTCGAAGGACGAGACCGGAGGTAATCAGCTGTACCAGCCTAGTCGCATCGGCGACAATCGTTACCAACTCGAGATTCGCGTGCCGGACTGCCTACGTAAGAAGTTCGAGCGGAAATACCTCATCATTAGCAACGTGACATTCAATCACGACCGTGTGGCACCGAACGAGGTATTAGCCGCGAATGTCGCGCTCACCTGTCGTCTGCACTGGGACGGACGTCACTGGCGGGCCTTCGTGTCGTTCGACCACGCCCTTGCCCGAAGGGTGACACCCGACGTGCAGCACGGCGTGGTCGGACTGGATTGCAACGTTGATCACCTAGCCGTCACCGAGGCGGATCCGTTTGGTAACTTGCTACGCACGAAGCGCTTCGCGTTGCTTCGTGAAGATGCCGCCTCGGGCCAGCGTGAGGCTGTGCTGCGCTGGCGGCGGCGGTGGCGTGGGCGAAAGACGAACTGAAACCTATCGTCGCTGAGGACCTCGATTCCGCAGCGAAAAAGAAAGCGACGGCGCTGCTCAGCCCGAAGGGCGCACGGATGCTTTCGGGGCTGCTCTACGCAAAATACCGGCAACTGCTTGAAGCGAAGTGCTTCCGGACAGGTGTCGAACTGATCCTGATTGACCCGGCCCATATGTCGGCCATCGCTGCGATGAAATACGCAGCGCGACGAGGCTGGAGTGTGCATGCTGCCGCAGCGGGCGTGATCGCCCGACGCGGGCAGAAGTTGACTGAACGTCTATCACGCACTGGCACGGCTGTCCGTGTTGCGGTGCGGGGTGGTCATCACGCCGTCGAGCTACCTGCAAGGAAAAGCGGAGATTCGTGTGTGACTGCCTGGCGTAGCGTTCATGCAGCGTACAGAGGTGTGGTGCGCGAGCGCTGGCGCCACCCGGCGCGGCTTACCGCGCGGGAGTGCAGTCACCACTGGCTGCGGTGATAACGCCGCGCCCCCTCAGCAGGGACCACCGTTACCCCTGCGCCCCAAATCTGCATGTGCAGATTTGTGCACCATTAAGTTAGCGGTCAAAGTGCGCGTCGAGAATGTCAAGGAGCACTGACTATTGTGTCGATGGAAAGGCAATCATGATGCGATACTGAGACGGTACCCGCGGACCGACCGCTAACGGCTGGTCTGCGGCTCTCGTTTTTTTGAAGGAGAGAGGGCGGGGCGAATGCACGAGGCGGACCTACAGCGAGATGCGTCAACTAGTGGTGCGTGCAGGCGGCAAGATCACAAAAACGCCGAGCACATCGGCCTTCGGATTCGTTCAAGCGGACGTTCGATACGCTTAAGCGTCAGACTCGCTTGGCGATGAACGCTCAAAGCGTCACAAATCTGCTTTAAAGGTCATGGTCATAGCACGCCGACGTATTCGCTGCATGCCGGTTAATCTTGTTCAATCGCGAAATCGAGAGCGTGCAGAAGATCCTCGAAATTGGGGCGCAAGAAAGGCATCGACTGAACGGAAAGATAGTAGATTGTCCGGTCAGCACGCACCAGAAAGAGGCCAGACTCAAAGAAGATTTCAAGCTCTTCGATTCCAATGGATGACTCGCTATGAGATGTCGAGATAAACAGCCCCCATTTTCGAGCTTCGGTTAGCGGAAGTCCGTAGCCGATTCGCAAGTTGTTAGCCGATATCTTTTTCTGCATTCCTCGCGCGCGAGCTTTGGTATCGGAACTGACGGCAATCGTCGTGACCCCTCGTTCAACGAATTGGGGAGTCAGGCGTTCCAGTTCCTTAAGGTGCGGCGCGCAGATCCCGCAATGAAGGCCTCGATAAAAATAGATCAATGTCATTCGCCCCGGCCTCTTTGAGGCTAGATCGAACGAACCGTGGTTCACGGTATCAACGACAAGTGCGGGTGCCGTTCGACGGGGGACAAGCATGGCGCAACTCCTTTCCTACAGATCGTTCACACCCGTTGACGCAAAAGTTTGGGCATCGAAGCCAAGGCCGCTCGGCCTCCAGGCATTCCCCAGACGGGCGACCAGGTATGTGTCAAGAACCCCAAATACGCTCGCGGAATTTGCGCGGCGACTCAAGGGTACTGCACTGTTGGCGAGCCCGCTGAACAACAGGAAGCGTCCGTTCGAACAATCAAACCCGTACTTCCATCAGAAGAGAGAACTCGCACCAACGGAACAATTATCTATTAATGGATAGGCAGGTTCATGCTGGCTCATAAGCGTGGTTACTGCGTAACGGAAGGGAGAAGCCGCGACCGCCTGATATTGCCTGCCGTAAGGCGCTAATGTGACGTTGCAAGAATATCGTGGTAATTGGTACCTCCGCGCGGAGGCCCGTGTCTGTCGCTATGCAGTTTGCTCGTCCGAGCAAACGTGGACGTAGTCGGTCCTATTGATGGCCGCCACGGCTCCAATACCGACGACAGTCTGCGCGTGTTCTGTCAGGCAAGACGATATTAACGATCCCGGCCGATAACGGCGTCGTAGCAATGCCACTGCGATGCCCGACTCAGCGTCCGTCTCGCCAGTTGGTCGGAGTTGTCTCAGAATCTCTTCAGTGCGTTCGGCTACCGTTTATGGCCCGCTTTTCTCAAAACCAGATGAGCCGTCGCGCCCAGAACGATACCCCAGAACGCTGCACCGAGACCCAGAAAGCTCATGTTGGAAGCTGTGGCGATGAATGTGATCAACGACGCTTCGCGATGGGCTTCGTCTTGCACTAGTCCGACTATGTTCGTAGCAATTGCACCGAGCAAAGCAAGGCCTGCGAGAACGGCAACGAAAGAATTAGGGAGCGCTGCAAACAGCATGACGACCGTCCCGGCGAAGGTGCCCCCTATGAGGTAGAAGAGCCCGTTCGCGATACCTGCGACGTAGCGGCGCTCCAGGTCACGATGCGCTTCGGGTCCGGTGCACAAGGCTGCGGTGATTGCTGCGATGACAATCGTTATGCCACCGGTGCACGCGACCAAGATCGACATCAGGCTCGTCCCGACGAGAACCGGGCGACTCGGCGTCTGATATCCCGATACCCGCAAAATAGCGAAGCCAGGCAAGAATTGGCCAGTCAAGCTCACGATAATCAGCGGGACGGCCAGACTCACTGTGGACTGCCAGGTCCAGGTTGGCATGGTGAACACTGGGCGGGTCACGTGAAGACTGACAGATTCTAGATGCGTCAAACCCAGTGCCACAGCGAGAGCGCAGCCGACAGCTAGTACCAGGATCAGGCAGTAGCGGGCAGCCCATCGACGGAACACCATATAGCTCGCGAGCATTCCCAGAGCGAGCCAGGGATTGACTGCGACCGACCTGAATACGTTCGTCCCGAACTGGAAGAGAATGCCAGCCATCATTCCACAGGCAATCCCTTGTGGAATGCGCTTCACTATCTGGTCAAACAACCCTGACATCCCAAGCGCAAAAATACAGGCGCCAGCGACTATATAGGCTCCTATTGCGTCGCTTACGGCTATGCCCGGAAAGAGCGCAACAAGCAGTGCAGTCCCAGGAGCGGACCACGCCGTGACGATCGGTTGTTTAAGCCACCAGCTCAGCGCGATTCCGGAGACGGCGGCGCCAATCGAAATTGACCAGACCCACGATGCGACGATATCATTGCCGACATGGACGGTACGCGCTGCCTGAAAGAATATTGCGAGCGGCCCGGCGTAGGAAATGATGACGGCGAGCAGTCCAGCCGTAACCGCCGATACAGACCAGCTCCCTTTTGCGGAGGTGGACACCAAAGTACCAATCATGTCTCTCATGGAATCCGTTCGTAGCTTCAGCGAATGGAGGACGGATGACGTGCGAGCGCGTTCACTTGCTTCGTCATGTAGGGAAACAACGGCAATCCGGAAAGGATGGAATGCATTTCGTCGTGTGAGTCTACGTCGAAGATGCTGTAGTTCGCGTACTCGCCGACGATGCGATGCAATTGCTGCCACTTCCCTTGCCGCTGTAGCTCCTGCGAATATTCCTTCTCCCTAGCCGTAATTTCATCGGCTTGCGCGACGGGCATGTCGTGCGGCAGGTGTACGTCCATTCTTATGAGATAAAGCACGGTTCTTCTCCATAAATGCGGCGCTCCTGCCTGTAGCGGCAGGAGGAGTTTGAAGTAATTGAGTTTGCGTTGAGCGCTTTCGCTCAGACTAGCTTGTCGCGACGGTAGAAAGCGAGCTTCTCTTCATCAATTTGGAGCCCGAGCCCCGCTCCTTGCGGCATATGAAGGTCGAAGTTCCGATATTCCGGGCGCGCAGTCGCGATGTCATCCTTCAATAGGAGTGGCCCAAACAACTCGGTACCCCAAGACAGTTGCGGAAGAGCGCAAAATCCGTGTGCAGATGCAATCGACCCGATGCTGCTTTCAAGCATCGTTCCGCCGTAGAGGGAAACACCCGCTGCATCCGCGATCGCAGCGGTCCGCATCATTCCGTAGATTCCACCGGACTTTGCGATCTTCAACGCGAACACGTCCGCGCAAGCATGGCGCACAAGTTCTAAGGCGTCTTCAGGCCCGGTAACACCTTCGTCGGCCATGATCGGTACGATGAAACGTGCTGCAAGTCGGGCAAGTACGCCATGCTGGTCGCGAGGCGTGGGTTGCTCAATCAGGTCGATGCCTGCGGCTTCGAGCGCCTGAATCCCCAGCGCGGCGTCAAACTCGCTCCAGGCTTGATTCACGTCGACGGTGACTTTGGCTCGGTCGCCAAGTGCCGCCTTGATTTTCGATACGTGTGCCACATCATCACGAAGGCTGCGTCGGCCAATCTTGAGCTTGAAAGTGTTGTGGCGACGATCAGCAAGAAGCATTTCGGCTTCTTCGATGTCGCGTTGGGTATCCCCGCTCGCAAGCGTCCAGAGCACAGGGAGTGTCTTGCGAACAGCACCGCCAAGAAGCGTGGAAACTGGGACATCCAAGCGCTTGCCTTGAGCATCCAGCAGGGCTGTTTCAATTGCGCATTTGGCGAATCGGTTTCCTCGGGCGACCTTGCTGAGCTTTAGCATCGCACCGTTGACATTCGTTGCGTCTTCCCCGACAAGTGCAGGTGCGAGATATGTGTCGATGGTCAGCATGCCGACGGTGTAACTGCGGTCGTCGCGCTCGAGTTCATCCGTTGCGGCGCGGACTGTCACGCCGGGCAGCGTAAGCGACGCTGCGGCCGCGCGTGTCAGGGCGAGCCGGTGTTCGGCCGCCGTTACATCCGCTTTCTGCGATGGCTGGCCGGTCGGCATCGGCACGCGTTCGGTTAGTTCCTTTTTGCCTGTCAGTGGAAGCGGAAGCGCGCGGCCGGGCGTGTCAGACCCACTCGCGCGGGACGAGAAAGTCACTATAGAGGCGTGCTTCCGGCGTGCCCGGCTCCGGGTGCCAGTTGTAGCGCCAGTTCACGACGGGCGGCATTGACATCAGGATCGATTCCGTACGCCCCCCGCTTTGCAGCCCGAACAGTGTGCCACGGTCGAACACGAGGTTGAATTCGACGTAGCGGCCGCGCCGGTACGCCTGGAAGTCGCGCTGGGCTTCGCCGTATGGCGTGTCGCGGCGTATCTCGATGATGGGCAGATAAGCATTCAGGAACGCATCGCCAACGCTCTTGACTATCGCGAACGACTTGTCGAAGCCCGGCTCCGCGAAATCGTCGAAGAATATCCCGCCGATGCCACGCGGCTCGTTGCGATGCTTCAGGAAGAAGTAGTCGTCGCACCAGCGCTTGAAGCGCGGGTAGAGACGGTCGCCGTATGGCTGCAGCGCATCGCGGCAGACGCGGTGGAAATGCTGCCCGTCTTCCTCGAACCCGTAGTAGGGCGTCAGATCCATGCCCCCACCGAACCAGAACACGGGCGCTTCACCTGCTTTCGTCGCGACGAGCAGCCGCACGTTCATGTGAACGGTCGGGCAGTACGGATTGCGCGGATGCAACACGAGCGACACACCCATCGCCTCGAACCCACGTCCCGCGAGTTGCGGGCGCAGCTCGCTTGCCGAGCCGGGCAGCGCGTCGCCTTGCACATCCGAGTAGCCGACACCCGCGCGTTCGAAGAACATACCGTCTTCCAGAATGCGCGTGCAGCCGCCGCCGCGCAGCTTCTCGTCGGGCGCGCGCTGCCAGCTGTCGGTGGCGAGCGGCGTGCCGTCGAATGCACCGAGCGCGTCGGCGATCCTTGTCTGCAAGTCCTGCATCCAGGCGCGGACGGTCTGGGTGTCGTGAGCGTCGTCAATCGAATCTGTCATGATATGTGGGGCGCGGCAGGTGCAAAACGCCGGCGCGGTCGAGACTTAATGAGGCGGATTGGGCGCTATGCGCCGTTCGCGCAAAAATCTGATGGCTGACCCAAGTGTAGACTCGGGGGCGGACATGTGTGCGTAGGCTCCGAAGGGCAGTACCAGGCAGACCTGCGCTGCCTTCTCCAACTACAACAACATGCATTCGAAGTGTCTTCATGATGGCCCGGATGCTGGCGGGCGGGCGCGGAAGTCATTGGGATGCAACGCGCGCCCCTCTGCCGGTCAGTAGAACCGGCGCGCCTTGCAAGCTCGAAATCGACGGTCTATCGCCCCTTGTGCCAGTCCTCGAACGTCTCAAAATGCTTTAGATTCGGCTCCAATGGATCCGCTAGCAAGCAGAACGCAAGGATCGGTTCGCGGCGTCAGAATCGTTACCTGGCGCTTCGCGCGCGTGACGCTGACGCGGAGCGACTGACGGGCCTGATCATCAATGTTTCCGCATAAATTGAGGCGCACAATTCTGTCGCCATTCAAGGGCGACAGTCCCTTACGGCTCTCCGGCCATCCTTCGAAGATGATCACTTCATCGAACTGCTTTCCCTTGGCCTTGTGCATGTTCATGACGATGATGCCCGACTCGGGCTTTGCGTCAGTTGAGAAATACTGTCGAATAAAGGCCTTCCTCGTGATTTCAAGGGCGTTATGGTATCCGCCATTGTTCCTCCAGTCTTGCGACAGGGTCTGATGCAACTGCGTGCCACGCTGGAGTGTGCTAATACCCCTTGCGTCGTCGGCCACTTCCCGCAGGCGTTTACACACGCCTCCCTCTAATACGTGTCTGACCGCGCGCCAGTCAGCGTCAGGGTCACCCGTCAGTTTCAACGCACAAACTTGGTCATACACTGCCAGAACGTTCACGATGATGCCGTTCTTGCGAATTGTTTTGCTTTTAGCCTGCGCGACAAACAGTTCCTCATATGCCTTGCGTAAGCGTGCGGCTTCATTGAAGGCTTCGTGCCTAGGCTCGTCACCTCCTTTACCGAGGTAATATTGGCTAAGTAGTTCGATAAACCGCGCAAAATGACGGGGACTTGAGGTAGGCTGCATCAGTAGTGCGATGACGTCTGCCGCAAGAATGGTGGCTTCCATCTCGACTACCGCGGTGTGCGAGATCTCGGGCATGCCAGCCGGTGGCAGACGCAGAGCATCTGAGACAAGTCGCGTCATCTTGTTTGTCGGAACCAGAATTGCCACTGACCAATCCTTGGTGCCTTGGTTTACGAGGCGTTGCTGCGCAGCGTAGGTAGCTGTTGCGAGCATTGCCATAGCTGGGGCCATGTACGGCTCGAAGTACCGGACTGTGACGCCTTCGTAGATTTTTTTGCGGATTTTCCCGATCAGGAGATCGTCGCCATATGTACCGATTTCCGTACCAGCGCTGCGATGATTGTCGGACAGCAGGTCGACATTAACTGGCTTAAAGATTTTTCGGAATTGATCAAGACGGGCCGAATCAGCGCCGATCCAGTCATAGATTCGCTGCTCGGGATCGCCAAGTGCCATGAGTCGGGAATGCCGGCCCAGCGCCTGTACTACCCGCCATTGGGCACTGTTTGTGTCCTGGAACTCGTCAAGGATGACGACAGGATACATATCGGAGACGAGACGAGACACGCGTTCGCTCCCACACAGGATGTCACCGGCATACGTTGCAAACAGATCAAAGCAGACTCGTCCTTCGTCCATTGCGAGGCGTGTGCGCTCTCGCTCTTCGGCGAGGCGTTTCGCCTCTTTTTGCCCTTCTGTCAGCTTTCTTCCCGGAAACCGCGCACGGGTGTCTGCGAGCGCAATGGCTTCTGCAGGCGGAGTGAGAACATCGATTCGTCTTGGTAGGCCGATGAGATGCCCATGAGCCTTCAGGATACGCCAGAAGAATGAATGGTACGTCTCGACGTCGATACGATGCTTCTGGCCTATAGGCATCTTCTGTTCGCGTTCGACGGCATCTTCAACGCCCGTGACAATTGCCCGCGCAAAACTGACAAACAGGATCTTTTGGCCCGCGGCCAGTTCGCTTGCCGCGACCTTTGCGGCTTTCAGGATTGAAACAGTTGTCTTGCCTGAGCCCGGCCCGCCAACCACCAGCAGGTGGCCATCCGTAGACATGACATCCTGTTGGCCTCTAGTAAGGTGCATCGATATTGGCCTCAGAATGCGCCTGCTCATCTGCCGGTGCCAAGTATCCGGCTTGCGGTGGAGGAAGAACGCACGTGTCCTTTAGCAACGTTGCGGCTTCCTTGATCCACGCGGGAATCTCCGCTTCATCGCACTGCGCAAGGAAGTCTGCAATTGCGCCGATTCCTTTGGAGCAGACTAAATACTGGCCGAGGGCATCGACCAAATTGGCGGACAGGTCGGGACAATTCCACAGGATATGAGGGGGCCAGTCGATCTGTTTTGAGAAGCGTTCTAGTGCTGGGCGCGTTGTACCCTTGATGACCACATTTTCGAACCCTTCTTCTTTGTGCATCAGAAGGAGTTCAACTTGAGGTTTAATTTTCGCCTCGTTATCGCCGTCTTGCTTGTCGCAGATGGCGAATGTTCGCTTCCCGAGACCGCGATAAAGCTTCACCATGCCCGCAAGATTTTTCTCCCCGGAAGCGTCCACGGTACAGATACCTAACGCTTCGAGCGAAAAGTAAGCTTCGGGATCAAGTTCGGCAAGACGTCGATAGGCGACCGGAAAAGCAGAGGCCTCGGTCGGTCCTTCGGCGATTAGTATGCGGCGAGCGGGTAGCCCCTCGCAAAAGACCCTCCTGAATTCCTTCCTGTAACGCTTCGGCTTCACAGTTTTAGGGAGTTCAATCTCGCGCTGCGTTAATGCACCCTTGGCGTCACGCGCGAGAACCACGGTGTCTTCAGGCGTGAACCCGTCGAGCACATACGGTGAATGCGACGTGAAGGGCGTTTGCGACGCGAGTTTGCGTACCTTATGGATGAACCGTTTCTGTGCATAAGGTGGTATCGCCGTCTTGGACTCTTCCATCGCAAAGGCGACGTTTTGCCTGCTTTCGGCGATCTGCGACAGCATGGCGAGCACGAGCATGTTGATCGTCCCGGTCCCTTGGCGATAGAAAGGGGCAGTGCGCTCGCCATCACTAATGGCGATAAACGCCGTTACGACTTTGCGCAGATGTTCGAGAGTGATATCGGAAACCCTGAGGTGCGGTTTCACGCCCCATTCTTTTGGGACATATTTATTGCGGGCGGTGTTCATAGTCTCAAGCACCGGAGAAACGCCTAATGCGGGATCGTTCGCTACCGTCAACCCTGAAAGGATCCGGAGGGTGTCTTCCCGCATCTGGGGCCGCACCTCTTTAAGGCGAAGCATAATGTCGAGGAGACTGCCCCGTTCAAGGCTGAGGGCGAGCGAGCCGGTTCGGATCGTGCGCATATTCAGGAAGCCGCAAAGTTGCTTGTCCTTCCGGGGAAACTGCTTCGGTGTGGCAGCTTCCGTAAGGCTGCTCGAAAAATAGGTCTTGCCCTCAAAGTCGTCTTCTTCCTCCTTGTACCAGCCGTGAAATGTGACTCGTAGTGCCCGGGTAATCGACGCGGCATCCGCACCAGCCGGGTTCGGCATGTCGTAGAGCCTGTTTGTAGCTGAGTTCCAGAACTCAATGTGGTGTCCAAAGCGGGCTCTCTGCTCAAGACGAAGGTCGACGATAACCACTTCAATCCGAATTCTGGGTGGCTCGCCGATTTCACCCGCAGCCGCGACCGCCGACGGCCTATTGAAGTAGTGGCCGTTGTAGAAATCACGTTCACTGATCGATGGCGCCCGATCAACCCCGTCAGGTCCAAGTGCTAGGTCAAGAGCCTCGAGAACGGTTGTTTTGGCGGTGTTGTTGTCTCCAATTAAGACTCCGTGCTTCGGCAGGAGCAGCGTCGCCTGTCGTATGCCGCGGAAGTTTTCGGTGAAAAGGCGGGCTATGCGCATGGCGGAATCTGTTTGGGATGCATATCGTGATGCGGCTACTTGCGACGGTGCCCGGAATGAACTTATGAGAGCACGTATATTACGCGGTGCGTTTCGGACGTGCATTGCACGATGTGGCGGAGGCCCGACTTAAAAATGTAGCGAGGGCGTGGCGGTCGCGACGGGAGAGCGACCGCTGGTATGCGGCCCAGGTGCAGTCCGGCGAGTCGATCGCAGATCCCGGGCCTACTTAGCGCATTCGTTACGCAGTAACGAATTTCGTTGCCAAAATATCGATTGTGTTTTCTGTGAGTGATCGCTCAGAAACAGCCGAATGGAAATGTCCCGCGCTACAGGCTCACTTAATGAGCTACTTAGGAAGCCATCTGATACCATCATTGAGAAAGAACGCCTGAGCAATGTGGCCACTCTTTCAAAAGAGACTCCCGTATTAGCTCGCTAGAAGGGCTAACTCGAGCGAGCCGGTCCCATACCGAACCTTAAGGGATCCGGCACCTTGAAGGGACATCTCAAATAATGCCGCTTTCGTGCATTCCGTGGTTAATCTCCTCGATAGCTTTTAGCAAGCGCCCGCCTGTCGTGCCCCGTAGGTTGCTTGACTTACGGTGTATCGGTCTCCGGCATTTGAGGAAAGTTGATGAATGAGGCCTTTGCACGAGAAGCCTTGCATGCTGAGATACTGCTGAGCAGACTTCACCGCCTGCTGATTCCAATCAACGTTTAGGCTGTCCACGGCTACCGTAGCATCGGCAATCATGTAACCGTCCCCGGCATCCGATGAGAGTTGTTGAATAAGTCCGTTCCGCGAGAACCCTTGCATACTGAGATACTGCTTTGCTGATCTAACGGCGTTATTCTGAGGTCCAGTCAAATCCCCGGCCCATGTGGGTGCAGCAGCAAACAAAGCGGCAGTCATCGCAACCTTCAAAAAATCCATTTGAACGTCTCCGAAACCTATGCGGTGCCTCTGACGCCCTCGAAGCCCTTGCCTCAAGGGATGCGAACGATGCGCCCGGCAATGAGATGAATATTGTATGCGAGGGAAGCAAAGCTTACCTCAACTTAAAGGTCTATGTCTAAGTTGGGCGGCATTGCGAGTTGATCATGGCGACGCACCATCTTGGGAGACTCCTTTTCGGAAATTGTCCGTGGACGTTATGCCCGTTCTATACGCGCCAACTCCTTGCCAAGGCCGCGATGGGCGGCACTCGGCCGCGTTCGCGTCGCCCGCCGTGATCACCGCTCCTAATGCCTCACCCGACTCTAGCTGTCCAGCTACCATTCTTATGCCGTCACGGGTACCAGATTGGCAGAGCTGTCTCAATATCCGCTCAATCTCATGACAGTCGCACGTTCCGCGAGCGTCGAGTCAACTACTCCTCGCGCGACTCACACGCCGATCCATACCGCGTCGTCCTTCTGCACAGGTGCGTTAAGAGATAGGCGGCGGAGGTCTGAGATTGATTAGGGAGAACGGAACTCGCGCGAGATGTGTCAGGTTCACGCGCTGGCGTTTGTCAAGCGTCAGACCTCTCGCGCGTCGAAGATGACCTAGTTCAACAATCATTTCATGGCCCTACAGTGAGTCTTGGCAAATGGATACCATAGGCGACCCATAGAGGAAAGCAAGGCATGGACGAGATGCAGCGTGCAACGTTTTTATTTTCACAACGGTCTACTCGACAAAAGTATGCAAATCATCGAGTCGAACGCGCAGAGCGGACCGGCGGATCGTAGGACTTGCGCTGAAGATTCTGTCAATGCTCGGATTTCAAGCGGGATGCATTCGGGTATGGGTGACTTGCGCGGGACCGGCTCATCCGGCGATGGTCTTCGCCCCATTCGCGAATGCCTGTCGTACCATATTCGGGCAATTCCGATGAGCGGTTTCGCACCTTCCCTCTGAAATTTCTGCAGTTTTTCTGAAATTTTTTTTCCCCGCGGAAACCCCCTGCGCGCAAGCCTTGTATTGACTCAATCGTAACGACTGACAAAGTTCACGCGCCATTGACTTGCTACGCCAAATTTATAAATGCCGAACGCTTCCAGAATACTACTGTTCTATGATGGAACAACCGAAGCAAAGTCCGCTTTGCTTCGATGTGCCTCACTTTCTTTAGCGCTCTCGGCCGTCGTCGACGTCGTCACGGTTGTCGATTGCATCGGCACGGGAGCCATGACTGGGGGCATGTTGAGCGAAGTCCTGGTATTGCAGTTGGAAGCGAACGCGCGGTCTGCCTTGAAAAGCGCCATCGATGAGCTAGGTATGAATGGCGTTTTTGCACACGGCCACATCGCATTTGGCCACGCTGGAGATGTAATATCGCGAATGCGTGAACTATTGAGCTCCGACCTGCTCGTCGTCGGTCACCGTGCGAAAACCGGCTTCGCGCGATGGTACGGCGGTCGCCCGCTTCATCTCGACTTGTTAGAAAGGTTGAAGGGGGCGATGATCGTCACCGTCACCTCGGATTGAATTTCCACCTGGCGCCACCCCCTCTCATCTAATTAGAAGAATCGTTATGAGCAAGATCATCCGCATCACAGCTGCCTCGAGCGGCTTTGGCCGCTTGGCCGCCGAGGCGCCGGCCCGAAGTAAGTCGACTTGCCTGGAATACGGCCTTTACACTGAGTGTTCTGGCAATGGGCTAACGTCATGAGTGTAGAAATGGAATCTCGCTATCTGACGACCGGCGCAGAAGGCTTTGGCCTCGCTACTGTCTCCAACAAGAACACCGTGCTCGACACTTGGTATCCATTCGTCTCGCTGCGATCCGATGCAGCCGGGTCAGCGACTTCCGAACTCACCGATTCGTATATTGCGGAATCTTTAGGAAAATGGGCCAGACGGGCAGGTCAATGGGACGAGCGTCGGGCAGTGCGAACGATCGCGGTGAAAACCTCAATTGCAAGCCTTGAGGAGTCGCCCGTGGACATCCACGATGTATATCTGCGTTTGCACCTAATCAGCCGTCGCCTCATTCAGCCGCGGCAAGCCAATTTGACAGGCTTTCTGGATCTCATGGCAGATGTCGCTTGGACTACGCTCGGCCCATGCGAACCAAGCCAGGCACTTGATATTCTTCACTCGTGCCGCGCCGAACGTATTCCGTTCGACGTTCACGGCACCTTTAAAGTGCCCCGGATGACGGACTACGTCGTGCCCGATGGCGTCTGGATTGAAGATGCGGACCGTGTGCTTTTGGGTGCGCACCTCGCTTGCGGCACGACGGTCACGGCAGAAGGATTCGTTGGTGTCAATGCCGGGACGACCGGGCCGTGCATGATCGAAGGCCGCATCAGCCTCGGCGCCGTCGTGGGTGAGCTATCGGATATAGGCGGAGGAGCGTCGATCATGGGTACGACGTCTGGAGGTGGCAAGCACCAGGTGACGATTGGGAAGCGTTGCCTATTGGGCGCGAACGCTGGAATTGGCATCTCCCTCGGGGACGATTGCGCAGTCGAAGCGGGTTTGTACCTCACCGCGGGAACTCGAGTCCGTCTTTCTACGGGCGAAACCGTGAAGGCGATAGAGCTCAGTGGCCGAAGCGGTCTTTTGTATCGGCGAAATTCGCAGACCGGTCGGATCGAGGCGTTGGCAAGTACGAGAAGTTGGGTGTCACTCCACCCGTCGCTTCATCGTCTCTCGCCTCAACCGTATCTTGTCACGCAAGGCGGGTAGTCGTTCCCGACCCAAGTCTTTCGTCGTGTTGCTCCTCATCTTTTCTATTGCAGCAAGGCATTCGATATCGTGCGCGGAACGCCCATTGATATGAAATCGATCCCGCTGAAACTGCGGGGTTGGTGGCACGCCTGAATCAGGCGGCCCGTTTTTCCATGTGACCCCACCAGGTCGCGTGGCATTTTTGTTTCTGTGCTGCCAGCTGATGCCATAAAAAATAAGGCTGCAGTCGATGACGTATACCAACCGTCCTACCGTCCTGATCGGGGACCGGACCACCGGCCCGCTTCATATCGGCCACTTTAGCGGTTCCTTGTGTGCCAGGGTTCAGTCGCAACACGAAGCACGGCAATTCCTGCTTCTCGCGAATACACGGGCCTTGACCGAGAATGTCGGCCGGCATCAGAAAATAACCGCGAATGTGATTGAAGTAGCATTCGATTATCTTGCCGTCGGAATCGACTCGACGAAATCCACCATCTTATTCAGTCACTGGTACCAGAGTAGGCGGAGCGGTCTCAGTCAACTTCGTAACCGTCGCGCGTCTTGAGCGTAATCCCAGAATCAAGGAGGAAATTCGCCTACGCGGTCTCGAGAGAGACTTCCCAACTTGCTTCCTGACGTATTCGATCAGTCAGGCGGCGGATATCATAGCGTTCAAGGCAACGCGCGTACCGGTGGGCGATGACCGGCTACCGATGATCGAGCAGATCAATGAATTGGCTGCCGGTCGGAGCAATGCGGTGCGTCAAGAACCATGCCGGGCAATCGAATGACCTGTGAGAGCGCTTTAACAACAGCGTCGGCACGGCCTCGCATTCGATGAGTGCAGGCCGGTCGCAGCGCGAGCTGCTGTCGCACCTCGACAAGAGTTTCAGGCTAACTGCTCAGGCAGCCCGCGAAGTCGGACTGTAGGCTGGCCAGGCCAGCCGTTTGCGGTTTGATCACGCAAGGATACAAGCGCATCCCGGGCTTTTTCAAGCACTGGCGGCTAGTGTGTATTCCCCTTCGGAGCTTCTCGTCAGAAACGCACTGTAGAGCGCAAGGCAGTCTGCCCCTGCTGTCATCACTTCTCCCAGCCGCCAATGCCGAGAACGCGTTGCGCCGCGTAAGCTGGGGAGGAAGAACTTTGTATCGGTCGCACTGCAGCGACCTCTACCATCGCGAACACATGCTGCGCCGGCTCAGCGGCTTTTTCCTGAACGTGTCAGTCGAATGGACGTACTGGCTGGTTTTCAACGGGCGCACATCGATGATCTAGCGCTGCCCACCGGCGTTCGGGCTTGCGGGTCAGCTCGCTCATGAAGTGTCCAGGCGCGTGGACGCCGACGCTGCGTCCGTATCGTTTCCGCAAGGCTTTCGGAGAGACGTCATCATCGCACCATGCGGGCCTTGCTTAGCAGGAAGTTGGTGTCACGTCCGTGCGCGTGCGTGCGCATGTCCGCCTCGTAACGATGCATCTCTGCAAGCCGGCGCTCGGTCTGCAGCTGTTGAAGCGAGCGCACCCAGTTCCGGCAGCCCTTCTTTGCGCGGCCGTCTGGGTGATAGTTGCCGGGACTGTTCGCGCGGCGTTGTCGCTCGATGTGCCGCCGCAGGCGACGGATCTCGGCGTGTGGGCGGTCGACCTCGGGCGCAAATCGCTGCAGACCCGCATCATCGCCGATGACCCACGCGATGTTCGACGGGACGATATCAATGCCGCCCACCGATCCCTCGGGCGCGAGCCGGTGGAGCACGCGGCTTAGATCGGCGTCTTGCCGTCCTGAACGAACTGGACGAACCACCTCAGCCTGCTGTGGAGCATCTTCCACACTATCCGGCAGTATTTGGTTTTGAACTGCAAGGCGGTCGCAAGCCACTCGTCCCCTTGCAGATCGGGCATCTTGACTTTGATAGTCCAGCCGCTTTCGACCTAGAGCGAGCCGGCTTTTGCATCCCAGCGCAGCATGCCCTTGTTGTTCTTTCCTTCGAGACTGTGCAGCGGGCGCTGAGCCTCTTTAAACCGTGGACGGCTCCGTTTCCGAAGAGGTACTGTTCAAGTGCCTTAACGACACGCGTGGCAATGGTCTGGGTTTCGTGCGAACTGATCCGGTCGGCAAAGTCGGTTGCATTCTCGTGTGCGACCGCGCGTGTGAAAAGCAAATTCCGTGAAGTGGTGTGCCTCTCGTATTGCCTTGAAAGCGTCGTTGCGTGCGGTGCCTTTGGGCAGTTTGTGGGCGGGCGGCCCACCGCCCGTCGGCCTGGTGCGCGGCGACAATCATCTTGGCCGACCGGCCATGCTGCTTGACGCTATCTAGCCTGGATCGCCTCAACAATCACGAGCCGATTTTGCGGCATTACGCTGAATATCCGCTTGCCGCACTTCAGGCGCGAACGAAGTCCGGATACGTCGGCGGGCGACGAGTCCAATGCCGACGTAACGATGACAATCGGGCGCTCTTTGTGCGGCATCGATTGCTTTGAGCCTAGTCCGATAGGCAGGCGGCAAAGGTTCGGATGCTGCGTATAGCAACCATTTTATTTCGATGCACAAGGGAGTCCAGAACCGTCGGAAAGCGACGGGTTCGAGTGCAACGTGACTATGAGGATCGGAAAGTCTTTGAACTGGGAAATTCCGTAAGGCAGGAGGGAAAGCCAGCGATGTGGCGAGGCCTACAACGGCACTCGTTCACAAAGGTTTCGATAACTCCGCCGTAAGAACGCAGCTTGCGCGAAAGTCTCTTCGGGTCAACCTACCGATTGAAAACGGCGCCCGCGCGACCATGAGCGGCTGAAAATGGGGCCGCGCCGCGCCACGAGTTAAGCTTCGGCGATATTCAACTGCGCATTGGTGGAGGGCGCTTCATACTCACAAGCTCTATCAACTCATGTCGATCATCTAAGGATGAGATGGCCACGGTCAACCATTTTCCATCGGGGTATGGATGGGCTTCGTCGTAGAGCTTCACCAACTTCGGGCTCCAGGAATAACGACGCTCGTCAAATTTTTCCCGCTCCGTTCGCCCCAAGACCACAAGAACGGACAACATCTTGTATTCAGGCAGCAAGGTGCAGAAGGCCTTGGTCTTCTTGTAGCGCAGTGACCAACCGCGTTTCTTGCCGCCATAGAGCCAGTCTGGCGTGAAAACACCGGGGTAGGATGCCTCGATCCAAGTCTGTAGGCTGACCCAATGCCTGAACGCGTCGGACCCCATCCAGTTGCGTAGGGTTCGCTCATCGGGCGGTGCCGATTTGTCGGTGATCCTGTCGCCGATTTGGGGAGACTGTTTCATGTGCTTTCCTCTTCCTCTTTATAGGCGGAATGCTTCAGGTTGCGCAGGTGCTTTTCTTGCTGGCGATCTTACATGAGCTTCCGGCAAGTGGTTTTGCTTTTCAAGACTCTTTCATATCCTCTGCAGGCCGTAAATAAGCGGCACTGATATCAAATTCAACTCATCATCTTCGGTTACTGCGTAACGGCCTTGACGGCATTCGGCGACGCTGTCTCATCACAGCGATATGACGCGATTTGGTCCGAGTCATGTGCGGTCATCTTGACACTTTCAGCACCGTCTGGGCTGAGTGATGTCCGGCGGCCGCAGGCGGGTGCGTGTCGCTTCAGCAACGCCGACAAAGTCGAGCATAATCATCGTGCTGTTACGCAGTAACAAAATTAGGCCGGTGACTGCGATAACTGTCCCTACTCCGACGAATCGAGTGGTTAGTGTTCTACTCCCGTACCGCTATCTTTAGATAATGACGATGTCGATCGACCCGTCGCACATTGTCGTTTTTGCCGCCATTGATGGCCACCGACCGGGGCGACTATGCAATGTCTTCGCAGATTTATGAGATGGAGCCGCAAACGGCAACAAAACGCTGCAGAAAGTAAAGCGGCGTCAAGCCGTGCACCTATTGACGAGCAATTCCTCAAGTTGACAAATTAAACAAGATGGCTGTCTGCTATAGGAATCGTTTGCGCGATGTCAGCGGTCCTGACTGTACCGGTGAAATCTTTTGAAATGAGCGATACGACATCTGAAACCTGTGGTCCCGACCATAGTACACCGGCTGCGGGGGACATCAGGAATTTCGCTTGTTTGTCTGCTTCCGGGCAGGCGCGTGCGCTCCGAGACCGCATCGATGGCGGAGCACTTGCCTCGATGTCGGAGGCAGAAGTTGTCGAATTAATCTCCGAAATGACTCCCCAGGCATTAGTCGCGTATATCCGTATTGCAATCGGCCCGGCCAATGCTCACGCATATCAAATGCGTCGCTGCGAGCGTGTGAATGGGTATTGGCCTTCGAAAGCTGACCATATCGAAGTACGTTGCCAGGATAGTCCGCGACGCATTTACGCTAAATGGTTGGCGGACGGTGCACATGCGGGACAGGAAATAATCTACGATGAAACTCGTGACGAAAAACGTTTCATGGGCCATTTTGGTGGCCCATGGCGGTTCCTGTCGGGTAGCTTCGCTGTCGACGGCACGTTCACAAAGATCCGGTCACGACATAGTATCCGTGACCTCGGTATAGGTTTTGTTCTTCGTACACTTGAGCATGATATGACTAGCTTCGCAGCAGAAGGCGTCAGCGCAAAGCCTACTCATATCGATGTGCCGACGGTTGGCGGTCGAAAGGTGCTGGCGTTGACATGGGATTCTCAATACGGACCTCCGGCGCACTTCGCACCGCGCGTAAGTTTGATGCTGGATTTGCATCGTGCGCAGCTACGCGGGGTCACAGCTACTGACATGGACGGAACTCTGATTGAGGAGATCAGTTTTGAACATATCAGTCCCCGTACCTGGACCGACGATGCGTTCAATCCACATAATCCGGCTTACGAGTTCCCTCATTCGGCAGGTGTCCACGCGCCCGGTGCTTGGTGCAAGGGAGAATTGGGGCGATAGTGTTGCGTAGCGTATCGATTCGCTCTTCAAGCTAGCCGCGCGTCGCCGTATACGGCAAACGAGAGTCGCTCTCCGTTCACATGCCGCCATGCCTTCTCGATTGCGTGAAAGACCGTCGGGACGAATTCGTGATCCTCAAAGGAAGCGGGCCGATTGTCGTTAGGATAGGAGAGGGCCGCGGGCGCGCAGATCATTTCCAACAGGCGCTCGCTGAATCTTCCACTCGTTGAGACTTCTGCCAACACCTCTTCCTCCAACTTGTGAAGCAAATTCCAGGTCAGGACTCCTCTCGCCCTGTGCCGCTCTACGACGCGCGGCACGACCTCCAGGACGGCGGCCTCCGCGTTAAACAGGATGCTGTTCGGCATTGAAGTTCTCCGCAGTGGTTTCAGTGAAAATTCCGGCTCGTCGTCGGCAGTTCGCCGAGCAGATGCGAAACGTCGACGAGTCGCTGCGCGACGAGGTGCTTTACGCCGCCTTCGCTCTGCCAGACGCCATATACCGCTAGCAACGAAGACCCGAGTGCTTCGCGCCGGTGCCGCTCGAGCACCGATTGCCAAACGATGACATTGACCGACCCGGATTCGTCTTCCAGCGTCATGAATGTCACGCCGTTGGCCGTGCCCGGACGTTGACGCACCGTGACGATGCCGCAGGCGCGCGCGAGTTGCCCGTTACGATATCGCATCAGCACTTCAGCGGGCATTAATCGCATGGACAGCAGCTTAGGTCGCAGCAACTCCAGCGGATGACGGCCTAGCGTCAGGCCCGTTGAGCGATAGTCAGCCACCAGGTCCTGTCCTTCCGTGGGTGCGGTGAGCGCCGGCGCCTCTTCCTCGCGCGCCGTCGCCCGCAAAAGATCCTTTTCCGGCACTGAGGCGACGGCAGTCCACAGCGCCTGACGCCGATCTCCCGCAAGCGCTTTCAACGCGTTCGCGGCCGCAAGTACCTGCAGGTCGTGACGATCGAGCTGGGCACGGTTTGCGAGATCCGCGATGTCTCGGAAAGGTCTGACGGCGCGAGCGGCTTCAATTCGACGCGCCGTTTCTTCACGCATGCCGCGCGCGATGGACATACCAAGACGGACGGGTGCCATGCTCCCGTCGCCTTCGAGCGACGAATCCCAGCCACTGACCATGACGTCGATCGGCAGCGCGCCAACCCCATGCCGCTTTGCATCCTGCACAAGCTGTGAAGGTGAATAGAAGCCCATCGGCTGGCTGTTCAGCATCGCGCAGAGGAAAGCGGCCGGTTCGTGCTTTTTCAACCAGGAGCTGGCGTAGACGAGAAGGGCAAAGCTGGCCGAGTGGCTCTCCGGGAATCCATATTCACCGAAGCCCTGTATCTGCGCGAAGATCGACTCGGCAAACTCGCGATCGTAGCCGCGATGGAGCATGCCTTGGACGATGCGATCATGATAATGCTCAAGCCCGCCTTTGCGTTTCCACGCCGCCATCGCGCGTCGCAGCTGATCGGCTTCGCCAGCGCTGAATCCGGCCGCCAGCATCGCGACCTGCATCACCTGCTCCTGAAAGATCGGCACGCCGAGCGTGCGCTTCAACGCCTGCTCGACGTCGGGACTTGGGTAAGTCACAGGTTCGAGGCCTTGCCGGCGACGTAGGTACGGGTGAACCATGCCGCCCTGTACGGGGCCCGGTCGCACAATAGCGACTTCAATGACAAGGTCGTAAAACTCGCGCGGCTTCAGACGCGGCAACATGCTCATCTGCGCCCGCGATTCGATCTGGAAAACGCCGACCGTGTCTGCCGCGCAGATCATGTCGTACGTGGCTTCGTCCTCGGGCGGTATGTCCTGCATCTCAAACGGCTCCCGACGGCGCTGTGACACCAGTTCGAGTGTGCGCCGGATCGCCGACAACATGCCCAGCGCGAGCACGTCAATCTTCAACAGGCCGAGCGCCTCGAGGTCGTCCTTGTCCCATTGAATGACACTGCGGTCTCGCATCGACGCGTTCTCGATGGGAACAAGTCGGGAAAGCTTGCCGCGCGCGATCACGAAGCCGCCTGTGTGCTGCGAAAGATGTCGCGGAAAACCGATCAGCTGAGCTGCCAGCGTCGCCCATTGCTGGATCATCGGAGCTTCTGGGTCGAGCCCACTGTCTATGAAACGACGGGTGAGATCAGCGCTCGAATCGAACCAGTGATGCTCCTTTGCAACGCGATCGACGATGACGGGATCGATGCCTAGCGCCTTACCCGAATCACGTAGCGCCGAGCGCGGCCGATACGTGGTCACTGCGGCCGCGAGCGCCGCGCGAGTCCGTGTGTATTTACGGTAGATATACTGAATAACCTCTTCCCGTCTCTGGTGTTCGAAATCGACGTCTATGTCCGGGGGCTCCCCACGCTCTTTACTGAT